>JANXBD010000026.1 GCA_025057635.1 Thermoflexus sp.
CCATCGCCCGGCGGACGGGTGCGCCGGAGTTGGGCCATCGGGCTGTGGAGGGATTGCTGCGCGTTCCCAACCTTCGCCTGGTTTCCCTGGACCGGCGGCTGGGGCGGAAGATGGCCCGTCTGGCAGCCGACCTGCGACTGCGGGGTGCGGATGCGACCTATGTGGCCCTCGCCGTCCATCTGGGCCTTCCGCGGGTGACCTGGGACCAGGAACAGGCTCTCCGCGTCGCCCTGCGCATCCCCGTCCTCACCCCCGACCAGGACCCCTAACTCCCGCCCCTCGGCCCCTCTGCTCCCTGCGCCCCTGCTCCTTTGGGATATAGCCTCTAAGGGATAGCCCTTTCAAAACAAAAATACCCTCGGCGGACTACCCTGTTCGTCCGGATTTCTACTACGAGACTGCGCGGGCCTACATCTTCTGCGACGGCGCCGTCCATGACCGGCCAGGGGGGTCACAATACACTGGAAAGCTCAGCGGAAGTCGAGCGCTTGCCCTCCGGATGGCAGGTCTGGAGACCCCGCGCTGAATTCGCAAGTTCACCGTTTCTCTACACTTCTCCAAGGGAAGCCACTCTAGGGATTGAATTGTCCCCCCAGCGACACATATTCCAGCCCAACGTAGCCCTCATACCCCAGGGCCTTCAGCGCCCCCAGCACACAGACCCATGGGATCTCCTCCCGCACCCGGTTGATGACAGCCCGGTGGATCTGCACACGGCCGATGTGAGGGAACGCTTCAACCAGGGTGGTGATCAGGCTCCCTTCGCTTCGCTACATAACGATCGACCTCACGCTTGGATCTTCAGGCTGGGTGAGCGCTCCATTCCACATCATCGCGGCTTCTCTCGATGCTGGATCGATCCTTCCCTCCTCTAGGCGAATGGGCCGGCGACGCCGGCCTCAATCCAGCCACTCCGTGTGGAAGACGCCGGGCCGATCCACCCGCTCGTAGGTGTGGGCTCCGAATGCGTCCCGCTGGGCCTGGATCAGATTGGCCGGCAACCGGGAGCGGCGCATGGAGAGCACGTAATCGGCCGCCGTGCTCAGCGCCGGCATCGGAACCCCCGCCTCGAAAGCCTCCCGTAGGATCCGCCCGGCTGCCGGCAGGCGGGCCTGGAGTTCGGCCCGGAAGCGCCCGCTGAACAGCAGATGCGGATCCTCCGGATCCTCCCGCACGACCTCCCGCAGGAACCCCAGCCAGCGGGCCCGGATGATGCAGCCCGCCCGCCAGACCCGCAGGACCTCCGCCCGATCCGTGCCGTAGTCGTAGGCCCGGGAGGCCTCATGCAACAGCCAGAGCCCCTGGGAGAAGGCGGCTAGGACCACTAGGTTGAGCGCCGCCTCTAGATCGGCGAGCGCCGCTTCTGGGGAAGAGGCTGCGTGACGATCCGGCCAGGGGAACGCCGCCCCGATCCGCTCCCGATCCGCCTTGAAGTGGGAAAGGGTCCGGGCGAGGACGGCGACGGTGAGCGTGGGGGTGGGCACCCCCAGCTCCAGGGCGCTTTGAGCCGCCCATCGCCCCGTCCCCTTCTGCTCCGCCTTGTCTAGGATCCGCTCCACCAGCGGTTCTCCGGTCTCCAGATCCCGATGTCGAAGGACGCGGGCGGCCAGCTCTGTGAGAAAGGCGTTCAGCGTCCCTTCGTTCCAGCGCTCGAAGGTTTCCGCGATGGCCTCGGTGGGCATCCCCAGGGCGTTTTTCATGAAATCGTAAGCTTCCGCGATGCCCTGCATGAAGGCATACTCGATGGCGTTGTGCACCATCTTCACGTAATGCCCGGCCCCACCCCGACCCATATAGCCGCAACACGGGCCTTCCTCGCTCCGCGCGGCGATGCGGGTGAGCATGGCTTCGACCATGGCGTAAGCTTCTGAGGACCCGCCGGGCATGATCGAGGGGCCGAGCAGCGCGCCCTTCTCGCCGCCGCTGATCCCTACCCCTAGGAACCGGATTCCCCGCTCGGCCAGCTGTTGCAGGCGCCGCTCGGTGTCCGCGTAGTGGGAATTGCCCCCGTCCATCACTAGATCCCCCGGCTCCAGGTGGGGGAGCAGCGCCTCGATCACCTGATCCACCGCCCGCCCGGCCTGCACCATCAACAGGATCCGGCGGGGACGCTCCAGACAGCGCGCGAATTCCTCGACGGTGTAGGCCGGGACGATGGGTTCCTCCCGCACGCGATCCCGCAGGAACGCCTCCGTCCGCTCCGGCGTCCGGTTGTAGACGCACACCCGGAACCCGTTCCGCGCGAAATTGAGGGCCAAGTTCTGGCCCATGACCGCTAAACCGATGATCCCAATTTCCGATCTGCGATCCATTCTTGCTCGCTCCATAAGAAGATAACCGCCGAAATCGATTTTAGTTTTAGCATTAAGCGGTATGTAGCGCCTCCACAGAACCAATGCCACTAAGGCGCTTCATCGAGCGAAGGGACACGGTTTTGTTGCTCGTAGATTGCTTCTATCTCTGGAGGCTGAAGCGGACGATGGCGTCCGAACTCATAAGCGAAGGGAAGCGAACGGATAGGCCGCCTCGCCCACACATGAGCCTCTGCCCACAGGTATTTCAACAACAGTGAGAATGGCCCTTCTTCTTCCACCCGTCGGGTGGAAACGAGGATGCGAACGGAAGTGAGCACCCCGAACCGGCCCCGGCAGGATGCTCGCTGCACGTAATCATGGTCCTCGGCCAGAAGAAGCGTTTCATCGAATCCGCCGATAGCCTCGTGGAGATCACGGCGAACCAGGATGCAGAACCCAGGGGCCCGAGGCGAAACCCACTGCAGGGCCAGCAGATAGCCATTCGCCACCTCGTGAAAGACACGATCCGTTGGGCGCGGGCTCAAAGGCTCCATCAGGCAAGTAGCGATATCCAGACGCCGATCTTTGATTTCCTGAAACGCCTTCTCTATGAAATCTGAGCGAGGAACAACATCCGCATCCAAGAACACCAACCACGTCCCCCGAGCGACACGGGCCCCGGCATTCCGGCCTACGGCTGGACGCCCGCCGCGCACGACCTGAGCCCCCCAGGCCTGGGCGATCTCGGGCGTCCCATCCTCCGAGCCCGCATCCGCTACAATGACCTCATCCGGTCGTCGGGTTTGTCGCCCCAACGCCTCCAGTAGGAACGGGAGATACGCTGCTTCGTTCAATGTCGGGATAATCACACTGATCATCACCCAATCACCTCCTGAGGGCCCTATCCCATGCTTTCGGTCTCCCGAAGGATCCGAGCAGCCAGTTGAGACAATCGATGGCGATCCAGAGGATCCAGGCGATCCCATTGCTCCTGAAACCATCGGATCTGCCCTATCAGCGACCGAACCTGATGCGGCTTCGCCCGGCTCATGGCGACCAAAGCTGCGCTGAGGCCGGCCAGAGCGCCCAGATCTAGAGATCGCCCTCGAGGGATCCACAGCATTTCCCCCTTCCGCTGTAGCAGGCGAAGCACAAGCATCAACCCGGCTGCCATTCGGGCCATTCCCTCGGCCACCGGCCCTTCCCGCGGACTGGAGATCAACCACTGGAGAAGCGCCGATGGATCCAGCCGGGTCTGCCATCCCTTAAGCTCCTGCAGCAACCGGATCTGGATGCTCTGCCACATCGCCGCATCCCATACGCCGCTAAGGATTTGACGCGCTTGGGCGGTGGGCCGGAAGACCACTCGAGGTCGGCCTGGTCCATCGGGGCTCTCATACCGCCGCTCGACCAACCCCAACTGTTCTAGCAAGGCCAGCATTTCGTATGCGGTGGCCCGGCCGACGCGCAGAGCACGAGCCACCACCCCGTAGTGAAGCGGCCTACGCCACTGGCGGTACAGCCGCATGAAGGCCACCAGAAACTCCCGCTGGCGCCGGGTCAATGCGCTCATCCCTTCTCAACCTCCTGACATATGCCTATTTTCCGAAAATTCCAGAAAAATTCTACACGATGAATTGAAGCAAAGCCAGCCTTTCTCTGAACACTCGAGGGGGAGAAAGAGGGACACAGAACAAGACAGAGGGGTTCCATCAGAGGCTATGCCGTTCGCGCCCTCCGAACGCCCTCAGCTCTTCAACCCAGAGACGGACGATTGATTTACTCCTCTTCCTCCGGAGCCACCGGAAGCGTAAACACGAAAGCTGCTCCGCTTTTTGCTCCTGGACGATCCTCCACCCAGATGCGGCCACCGTGGGCTTCCACGGCCAACTTACAGAACGCCAGCCCTAACCCTACACCCCGCCCCTTCACCATCCCGGTAATGAAGGGCTTGAAAATCTTGTCCCGTATTTCTACAGGCACACCTGGGCCAGAATCCGCGACCATCACTTTCACCCACAACAACCCTCCTTCACGCTCCAAGTTCGCGCGGATCTGGATGTCTCCTCGGGAAGGCGTGAACTTAATCGCGTTATCGAGCAGGTTCTGAAACACCCGGACAAGCAATAGCTCGTCACCCCATACCTCAGGCAACCCGGCAGGAATGTCCACGAACACCTCCAATGATTTATCGCGAATCAATATGGAAAGCTCCCGCAAGATGCTCGCCACCAGCCCCGGCAGAGAAACGGCCTTCGCCTGGAAAATCACCTCCCCGGATTGCAAGCGGCGCAGCTCCAGGATTGTGTTGACCATCCGCAACATACGCCCGATGTTATCTCGGGCAATCGTGAGCACCTCCCGTTGCTCCTCGGAGAGCGAGCCCAAACCCTCACTGAGCATAAAGTCCAGCGCCGTCTGAACAGAGGCCGCCGGATTCCGCAAGTCATGAACCACCATGTGGAACAGCTCCTCCCGCATCCGCTCAAGGGTTCGGAGAGGCGTCATGTCATAAATCATTCCCAGCCAACCTATCACCACGCCGTCGCTTCGGATCGGAACGGCTTGAATGCGCAAGCTGCGTGTCTCTGTGTCGAACTCCAAAGTTTGGGTTGCTAAAGGATCCCGGCGCAACCGCCTGAGCTGGCGAATCAAGGTGCGAGCTATAGCCGGTTGGTTCTTTAGCAACCAGCGCATTCCATCCACAACCGAGCGGCCTATCCACGCTTCCGGGCTCTGCGCCAGGCCGAGGAACCTTGCAGCGGCTGGATTGAGCTCCAAGATCCGGCCGTCGGAACTGATTAACACGATCCCATCCACCGCCGCATCGATCAGTGTCCGCAGGCGCCCCCGTTCCTCCTTCAGGAGTTCCAGCAGCCGGACGTTCTCTAGGGCCACAGCAGCGTGGTTAACGATGGCCTGGCTCAGGGCGATCTGATTCAAAGAAAAACCATGGTCGCTCCGCGGATCCCAGACCTCTGCCAATCCCAACATCCGGGACCCAAGGGCTAGCGGTAGAACCATGAGACGCCGCACGCCCAGACGCTCCAGGGTTCGCTCATCCTCCATCCGAACTGGAAGCGGCATGGGCATCCCTTCGATCCGGCCCGGCTCCGGGATCCACAGGGCATATGGCTTGCGTTTCAGCAGCGCAACCCTCTGAACGGAGAGAGAGGCTTCGCGGACACGCTCGATCCAAGAGAGCCACTCTCCCAGAGCAGTGTCCGAGGGAATATACTCCGAGAGCAACTCTAGCGTCTCTGTTTCCGATTGATATCGATGAAGACGCACGTAGATAGCCCCTGTAATCGCGGAGAGAAATCGCCCCAGAAGCTTGACGACCGATTCGACATCGTGAGCGGCCAGCAGGTTGGCGCTGGCCTCGTAAAGCATCGAGACTTCCCGGATCTGATCGGACATCCGCCTCACCAGCATCGCCCGTTCCACAGCCAGGGCGAGATGATCGACTAATGTCCGAACGAGAGTTAGTTCATCCTCCGTAAACAGATGGGGATCCGGATCATAAAGGCTGAGGACGCCCATCCAACGTGAACCCACATAAAGCGGGAAGCTCGCCCATGCGCGCACTTGGGGGAAGGGAAGCCATCGCGAAATCTCCGGCGCCTCCTTAGGGAGATCACTGTAAACAACCGGCTGTTCGATCGGTAGAACCCGGCCGATTACTCCCTCCCTAGGGCGGCATCCTTCCAGAAGCTCCTGCACCCCCTCGGGGAGCCCGGACATCACTTGCAGGCGCATGCGATTCTGACTTTCATCCCATAGGCAAACCATTCCCCCACGGAATCCTGTGATCTCCTGGGCCTGCTCTAAACCCGTTCGCAAGATGCCATCCAGATCTTCGGCGCGCAGGATGGCGGTCACCACCCGGTTCATGGCGGCCTCGTGGCGAGCCCGCCGCCGGGTTTCCTCAAACAGGTAGGCATTCGCTAAGGCCTGCGCGGCAGCGTTGGCGAACGCCTGCCCCATCAACAATTCCTCCGCCCCCAACGAACGCACGGTGTCCCAGTAGACTGCTAACACCCCTCGGAAGGGAAACGGGCCCGAAGCCGCTGCCGGTGCCCACACAGGAAACACGACATAAGAGCGAAACCCTTCCTGGATCAAACGATCTCGAATGCCCGCTACACGGGGATCGCTCTGAATATCCGATATGTAGATCACCGTCGGGATCTCTAATGCGCGAGCTCCCGGCACCTGCTCATAGCTTTCCAGGAGCCACTGAATGTAGGCCTCCGAAAGCCCATCGGCACCGGCGCAGGTTGCCTGCTTCCGGATCGGCTCGTAGAACCATAAGGCAGCTCGATCTCCCCCAAGCAGCCGCCGCGCTGCTTGCAGAATCGCTTGAACCCGAGATTGGAACTCTGGGGGGCTGCCTAAAATCTCCTGGAGCACTCCTGCCACGGCCTCCCACAGCCAAGTTTCCCGACGTCGCCGCAGGGCCGTCGCCACGGCATCCGCGAGGGTTTGCGCCAGACGCAGGATCTCTTCATCGGCATGCAGAGGCCGATCATAATACAGCATCAGCTTGCCTAGGACTTGGCCTCCGCCCTGGATGGAAACAAAGGCCAGAGCGCGGATCCCCTCTCGAAGCACCACCTCCCGGATCTCCCCCAGCTCCATCGACCGCTCAACATCTGGAATCCAAAGGATCGGTGGATTCGGATCCGCGGTATTCCATGGCCAGTGCCCCTCCACAGCCTGCCGGTATTCCCGAGAGAGATTCCGCCATGCCTTGAAACGGACCACGCCATCTGGATCCCTCAACAGGATCGCGGCCCGATCGGCCCCTATGATCTCCAGCATCCCCCGGAGAGCCAGCTCATAGAATCGCTCCAAGTCAACGATCTGAAACAGCTCCTGCGTCAGTTGCTGAAGCAACTGAAGCTGCTGGGCATACCACTTAGCTTGCGCTTCAGCCCTCTGACGCTCCGCGCTCGTCCAGACCAAGGCGACCAGATCGGCCACCTCCGCCGCGAAGGCGACCTCCTCTGGAGTCCAGCGACGGATCGTACCGACCTGCTCATGGCAAATTACCCCTGTCACCCGTCCTGCCTGCCGGATCGGCGCATCCAGCAGAGAGAAAATCCCTAGGGGTTCCAAATAGGACTCCCGCAGTTCTCGGGTTCGAGGATCGTGGCGCGCATCCACGGCGTCTACGGCCCGACCCTGCCGCAAGGCTTCAAAATAAGCAGGATAGTCAGCGGCCCACAGGAGATCCCCCTTGCGCACTTCCCCTGATGGCCATTCCACATGAACCAGACATTGCAGCCACTCGTTCCGTTCGTCTAAACGCCAGATGTTCACTCGGCTGACCTGGAGGGTTTCTGCAGCCACCCAAGCGATGCGGGCCAACGCCTTTTCCGGGGACCCACTCTGCACTTGGGGATCAACCGCTAGCCGGACAAGAGCTTCCTGTTGTCGGGCACGCTGCAGAGATTGCCGCTTATATTCAGTGATCTCGCTGGCCCGCACCATCCATCCGATTCGCTCCCCGGATTGATCGATTGGCTGAAGGGAGATGAGAAACCAACGCTCCTCCTCTCGGCCCTGGAATTCCCCAACCCCCCCCTGCCCCGTCTCGAGCCACGACCGAAGTGACCGGTAGAGGTCGGGCCACAAGCCAAACGCCTCTTCCATGGGCACCCCTATCAAAGAAGCGGGGACACGGCCAAGCATCCGTGCCATCGGCGGATTGACATCGATGACCCGCCCATGCCGATCGAGGACCATCATGCCCTCCGCCATAGTCTCCACGATCAGACTTCGAGCGATCGGGATGGGATGGAAAAGGGGGAACGTCTGGAACACGAGACCAAGCAGAACCGCTGCCAGCCCCAGCATGACCGCAGTTAATCCTCGCCACTCCGCCGAGGGATAATCACGAGAGGGAGCATACAGGATCAGAACGAGCGTGATGAAAATCAGGGCGGTCGCTACAAACATCCCGGCGATCACCGGGAATGAGACGCGAGGGGCATGGATCAGGACGGGAAGCATAAACGCGAAGGCCACTAGAAAGGCCAAGATGGCATACAGAGTGTGGATCCAGAACCAAGGCCCGTAAGCAACGACCAGCGTTCCATCTGAGCGAACATCCAACGCTGACCAGACCAGATGGTGGAGATCGTTCGTGAAAGCCAGGAGGATCGTGAGGATGGGAACGAGGAAAGGCAGAATGAGATGGCGAAAGCGCACGGTCAGGATGGCCCCGGAATACTGGATAGCGCCTAACAGGAGCAAGGGAGCGGTTCCCGCCACTCCCACCACCTGAATCCGAAGCCCCAGTATCCGATACGCTGGATCCGGAGCGAACGTTGCCACGCTCTCGCTGAACGCCCACCAGACGGTCGCGATGAGGGCTAAAGCCCAAATCCGGGCCGCCAAGATGCGAGTCCGTCGCCAGCCCACATACGCGAGGATCAGACCCATCAACGCCAAAATTCCGCCGACTAAGGCCATCCTTCCCTAATCCTTCCGTATTGTTTTCATAATTTCATCCACTCCATCAATCCACATCGCAATCACCTCGCCGATCAGCAACGTTAGAATAACTCAACACATTAAATCTGTCAATTCAAGCATCAGTTACCGAAGGTTTCCCCAGGAGCACGGATCCCCAAAGGCATCGCAAATAAGGACGGGCCCTTGAAAAACGAGTGGAGGATGGAGGGCACTCCCCACCACCCCTGGCCCTCTAAAAGATGGAGAGCGTTCGAGGTGCTCGATAGTCAGGCGATCGATGGAGAATGGAGAGGGAAAGCCGACAACCATCCTGGTCTCCGAACGACCTCCGCTCGAATAGAGGACAAGTTAAGTTAGAATTAAAGAAAATCAAGCGGAGAGCATCCGATGCTCGCACTCCTTCAAGAGAACATTCAGACTGCGAGCCAGAGCCTGACGGCGAATAAGCTGCGCACGGCGCTCAGTTTGTTAGGGATCCTCATCGGAGTAGGCGCAGTGATCGCCTTGCTGGCGGCGGGCCAGGGGGTGCAGGACTATATTCAGCGTCAAGTCCGAGCCATCGGGCCCAACGTCTTATTTGTCTTCCCTGGCCGATTCTCCCAGAACGGATTCACGCAGGCCGCTGCTCAGCGATCCGGCCTGATGCGCCCCGTTCTGACCCTGGGCGACGCCCATGCCTTGCAAGACCCAATCCGAGCTCCGGACATTCAAATGGTAGCTCCGATCGTGGCCCAGACTTTCTCCGTTGCTTCAGAGAAAGAACGAACGGTGGTGACCGTGCGTGGGGTTACCCCAGAGTATCAAATCGCCCGAAACTGGCCGGTGGATCGAGGCCGCTTCATTGAACCAGAGGATGAACGAACCCGCGCGCGGATTGCGTTGCTCGGCCCGGAGACCGCGCGAACCCTCTTCGGGGAACGGGATCCCGTCGGCCAATTAATTCGGATCCGCGATATCCCCTTCCGCGTCATCGGCGTGCTGAGCCCAAAGGGCGGGACTTCCTTCGGAAATGATGATGAGGTGGTGCTGATCCCACTAAGCACCATGCATCAGTACCTCTATGGCTTGCGGGGACGCGGGGGGGAACCGGGCCTTACGGCGATTGTGCTGGTCGCCCGCTCCTATGACCGGATCCGCGCGGCGCAGGAGCAGGTGGTCACAATCCTGCGGGAACGCCATGGGATCCGCTTTCGGGAGGATGAAGACTTCACCGTTGTGTCTCAGGAGGAGATCCTAAGCCTCTTCGGCAATCTCACAACGATCCTCACCGCCTTTCTCTCCGCTATCGCCGGGATCTCCTTATTGGTCGGAGGAATCGGGATTATGAACATCACCTTGGTTTCAGTGCGGGAACGCACCCGGGAGATCGGCCTGCGCAAAGCCGTGGGAGCCCGGCAACGGGATATTCTGCTCCAGTTCCTGATCGAGACATCGTTGCTTTCGCTGATCGGAGGAGGACTCGGGATCCTATTAGGGATCATGGTGGCAGAGCTGATCTCGGCGTTAGCTGGAGGCGCGTTTCGAGGAATCGTAACCCCCGGGGCTGTGATGCTGGCGGTGGGAATCAGCTCGGCTATCGGCCTCATTTTCGGGCTCTACCCCGCTTGGAGGGCAGCACGTCTGGATCCGATCGTGGCCTTGCGGTATGAATAAGGCCATCGTCAAGTTCAGTGAAGAAGTGGCCGGCAGGGAGGATACCCTAGCCCCTCCCCAAAGGCCATAGGGAAGAGAGCAGCGGCTTTCCTGATCTGGAAAGAAGCGCTAGGCAGAGGAAGTCCGCACGGCTGTCCCTTGAAGGTTGAGGACGCTGATGCGGGCGGCGACCTGCTGGGCGATAGCTCGCAGGGCCCGGGCAGCATGGCTGTCGGGGTGAGCGATCACGATAGGCCGCCCGGCCTCTCCTCCCGCCACCACCCGTGGATCTAAAGGCACACTTCCCAAGAAGGGCACTCCTATCCGCTCCGCGAGGCGCCGTCCCCCATCCTTGCCAAAGATTTCCGTCACCTGCTCGCAGTGGGGGCACACAAATCCACTCATGTTCTCCACCACCCCCAGCACCGGAACCTCTAGACGCTCAAACATTCGCACCGCCCGCCCCACATCGCTCACCGCAACCCCTTGCGGCGTGGTCACCACCACGGCTCCAGTCACCGATGCCAACTGGGCCAGGGAAATCGCCACATCCCCTGTCCCCGGCGGCAGATCCACCACCAGGTAGTCCAGAAGCCCCCAGTCCACATCCGTCAGAAACTGCCGCACCGCACTATGCAGCATCGGCCCCCGCCAGATCACCGGCTGGTCCGGCGGCAACAGAAACCCCATGGACATCACCCGCACCCCGTAGGCCACTGCCGGGATGATCCGGTTGTCCCGGGGAGCCGGGATCCGGCTTACCCCCAGCATCTCCGGGATGTTAGGCCCATACACATCAGCATCCATCAGCCCCACCACCGCCCCCATCCCCGCCAGGGCGACGGCCAAGTTGGCCGCCACGGTGCTCTTGCCCACCCCACCCTTTCCGCTGCCCACCGCCAGGATGTTTTTGATCGTCAGCCCCTCGATCGTCTGCAGGCGGGCATGGGAGGGCACCTGGGCGGTCATGTGCACGTCGATCGCTCGCACCTCCGGCAGGGCTTGCAACGCTTCGCGGATGTCGGCCTCGATGCGCTCAGTGAGAGGACAGGCTGGGGTGGTCAAGACCACCGTCAGGGCAACCCGATCCCCCTCTACTCTCACCTCCCGCACCATTCCCAGCGACACAATATCCCGCCCCAGCTCCGGATCTTTCACCCGTCGAAGCACGTCCAAAACCTGTTCCGATGTGATCATCGGAGACCCCCGTCCTTAAATCCAGGAACACCACGAAGGACACAAAGGATGCCCACAAAGGGCACGAAGGGACGCGAAGAGCGGGCATGGAAACCTTCGCGCACCGTGGTCTTCTATCATGCCCTCAGGCGCGCGCAGCAGCCTTTTCGCGTTTCTTGGCCTTTTCCGCTTCCTTCTCCGCCAGCTCCCGGGCCCAGTCCGAAGGATGGATCTGCGCATGATAGGTGTCCGGCTTCAGCAGACGCGGCAGATCAAACAGAAGCGACTCGTAGCGTTCATAGGAGGAAAGTTCGTAGTCATGGTCCATCTTGATGGCATCGAAGGGGCAGAACTCAGCGCAGAAGCCGCATGACATGCAGATCGTGGCATCGATGTAAAACGCCTCGGGCTCCGGCCTCGGGCGACCGGTGCTGGGGTCGGTTCCCCGGACGATCCAGATGCACTGAGGCGGGCAGACCTTCGCGCAGATCCCGCAGGAGGTGCACTTAATTTTGTTCTCCTGGGTGTCGTAGACCAGGAAGGGGATATATCGGAAATTCTCCGGCAGGGGCAACTTCTCCTTCGGATACTGCACGGTGAATATCCCGCGGGCTCGTGGGCCCTGGCGGGCGGGCAGGTGACGCGGCTGGTAGCGCCCGCCTTCGAACAGATAGCGCACATCCTCGATATAAGATTCGATGAAGTGTTTAAGCGTCACGCCGAGACCTTTAAGAATGCCTATACCGTAGATCATTCCACCTTGCCTCCTGCGGGGATTAGGATTTCAAACCCGTATGAAAAATATGAAAAACGAATCGCTCACGAAAGAATCAGCGATCCACCTCGCCCAGCACGATATCGATGCTGCCCAAAATGACCACCACATCAGCCACCTTGTGACCTTTGCACATCTCATTGAGGGCAGTGAGATTGATAAAGGACGGCGCTCGGATATGATAGCGATAGGGATTCGGGCTGCCATCGCTGACAAGGTAAAAGCCCAGCTCGCCTTTAGGGTTCTCCACCCGACCGTAGGCCTGACCGGCAGGGACCCGCATCATATACTGTTTCTTGCCCGCTTGAATTTCCCCCCTGGGAATTTGTTCTAGCGCCTGGCGCAGGATCCGCAGGGACTGCCACATCTCGTCGATCCGGATGAGATAGCGATCGTAGACATCCCCGTTGTAACGAACGGCCACATCGAAATCGAAGCGATCGTAGATGCTGTAGGGCTCGGCCCGCCGGACATCGTAGGGGATCCCAGAGGCCCGCAGCACCGGCCCCGCTGTGCTGTAGGCCACGGCCAAGTCCGGCGGCAACACCCCCACCCCCTGGCAGCGAGACTGGATCAGCTCGTTATGGGTTAGATAACGATCCAGCTCCTCGATCGCACGGGGGAGCCGATTGTAAACCAGCTCCTTGGCCCGCGCGATCCAATCATCAGAGACATCATAGGCCACGCCCCCGAAGCGCATATAATTGCACATCATCCGGGAACCCGCCGCTTCTTCGAAAAGGTCCAAGATCAGCTCCCGTTCCTCAATCGCATACAATGCGGGAGTGAAGAAGGCACCCAAATCGTTCAGCAAAAAGCCGATCGCCCATAGGTGGTTCACGATCCGGGTGAATTCCGCCATGATCACCCGGAGATACTCCGCACGCTCGGGCGGCTTGATCCCCAGCAGCTTCTCCACGGCGATGGCATACCCGAGGTTGTTGCTCATCGAACAAATGTAATCAAGCCGGTCTGTATAGGGCATGTTTTGCAAATACATATTCCGCTCGCCGATCTTCTCATGGTTGCGATGGAGATAGCCCATGACCGGCTCCAGGCGCACGATCGTCTCCCCATCCAGGGTCACCACCATCCGGAACACCCCGTGGGTGCTCGGATGCTGGGGGCCCATGTTCACCACCAGCCGCTCCGTTCGCAGGCTTTTCGGCTCCACCCGTTCCCCTGTCTCGGCCCGCGCGAACTGCCCCATACCGATATAGAGCCATTCATCCGAGGTATCTTCTGCCTGATCCGGATCCCAGTCTAAGGGATACTGCACGTTGTCGTGCCAGAAGACTCGATCTTCGGCCCGGATATGGTGCCCCGAGGGCCAGCGGCTGCTGAAAGGCTTGTGCTCCTCCTCATAATAGGGCTCCTTCCAGTCTTTGCGCAGCGGATGCCCGTGAAAGCCCTCCCAGAGCAAGATGCGCTTTAGGTTCGGGTGGCCCGCAAAGCGGATCCCCATGAGATCCCACGCCTCCCGCTCCTGGAAATCCGCCCCTGGCCACACCGAGACCAGCGAGGGGATCGTCGCCACACCTCGGGGCGTGCGGGCTTTGAAGACCAGCGGGCCGCCGCCCTCCAGGCGATACGCGTGGTAGACGACCTCGAAATAGCCTTCCTGAATGTAATCGACGGCCGTCAGGCTGGACAGATACTGGTAGCCCAGCTCATCCCGGATGAAGCGGGCCGCTTCGACCAGGACACCATTTGCGATCACCACCCCTTCGTATTCTGCAGGCTGAACCGCGTCGCCGAATTTCTCCTTCAAGACCGCCAGATCTCCTTTCAGCTCCGCGAGGGGGGCGGCCTTGGCCTTGGCTGGTGCGGTCATTTCCTTACCTCCCGATGCGGCAGTCTGGATTTGAGCTCCAGCTCTCAGACCCTTTCCCTCGAATCTGGCTCAAGTTGCCGCCGCCAAGAAGGTCTGCAAACAGCACACGTGACCTCCTAATCCGAAACCTACGAGAGGGCCTACAGGTCTTCTGCAGCAGATCAGATCTGCTAGAGGGAAGATTCCGGCGACGACCCCTGCTGAGCTTGCAATTCCCCTAAGCGGGCCCGGATCTCAGGCAGGCGCCGCGGGTCAATCAGATCAGGCCCCAGGATCGGGACCGGGATCGCCTCGGATTCGCCCCGCTGATACCAGGGGACCGATCGAACGGACTGACGCTCGATCTTCTCATACAGCTTCAGCAAGCCGTGGAGCAACGCCTCCGGCCGGGGCGGACAGCCCGGCACATACACATCCACCGGGATGAACTTGTCGATACCGGAAACCACGTTGTAGCCCTCCTTGAAGGGGCCGCCGCCCGTCGCGCACGCTCCCATGGAGATCACATATTTCGGCTCCGACATCTGGTTGTAGAGGCGGACGATCTGGGGAACCATCTTCTTGGTGACCGTGCCGGAAACGATCATGAGGTCCGCCTGACGGGGGCTAGGCCGCATCAGCTCCGAGCCGAACCGAGCGATGTCGAAACGGCTGGCCGCAGCGCAAATCATCTCGATCGCGCAACAGGCTAAGCCGAACATCATCGGCCAGACCGAGCGTTTGCGTCCCCAGTTGTAAATGTAGCTCACAAACCGATCGATGGTGGTAATGAAGATGTTGTTGCGGAGCTCCGAGGGGACTGGCATCGTGTTGAGATCGTGCAGCTCATCCATGGGCAAGCACCTCCTCCAGCCATTCCCGCTGGATTTCCTCCAGCCGCAGGGGATCCTTCAAGCGCGGATCATCCGCGAAATCCGGCAAGGCAATCACCCACCGATAGAGGGTCTCCCTGTCTACAGAGAGGGGATCCACTCCCGGATGGGCAGCCCGCAACGCCAGCGCAATGGGGTAAGCATCGTCCCAGTAGAGTGGCATCATGTGAATTTTAGCGCAATTTGGGGAGATCCGGCGAATTTTCTGGATCAAAACGATCTCTGCACGATTGAGAGCGGGTTGCTGTGAACAGGATGACCTCATTCGCTGTCTTCTCTTCACGTGAATCTTTAAGTCGTGGGGAGAGCATGGCCCAGGCTCCACGGAGGTTGTCTATGCGGTTCGCTACTGAATCGAGACCTGGCCGAAGGCAGGGGTGTCGATCTGAGCCCGTTGGAGCCGGCCACTGTAGTCGACATAGATTGCCTTCCACTCCGTGAAGAACTCAATGGCCGTCAGCCCGGCTTCCCGATGGCCGTTACCGGTCCCCCGGGTGCCTCCGAAGGGGAACTGGATCTCCGCCCCGGTGGTGCCATGGTTGATATAAACGATGCCGGTGGTGATGTCGCGGATCGCCTGGAAGGCCTTGTGGACATCCTGGGTGAACAGGCTGCTCGAGAGGCCGTAATTGACCGCGTTGTTGATGCGGATCGCTTCCTCAAGATCTTGCGCCTCAATGATGGAGAGGACCGGGCCGAAGATCTCCTCTTGGGCGATCCGCATGTCCGGCTGCACCTGATCGAAGATCGTCGGCTCGTAGAAGAACCCTTTCCCGTTCACCTTGACGGGGTTGCCGCCGCACAGCAATCGGGCCCCCTCGGCTTTCCCAATCTCCACGTAATGGTGCACTTTCCGCACCGCGGCCTCGTTGATCAGCGGCCCCACCTCCGTGGTGGGCTCTAGGCCGTTCCCCAGGCGCAGCCGCTTCGCCCGTTCCACCAGCATCTCGGTGAACTTCGCTTTAATCGGCTTGTGGAGGATCAGCCGGGAGCAGGCCGTGCAGCGCTGCCCGGTGGTCCCGAAAGCCGCCCACAAGGTGGCCTCAAGAGCCAGCTCCAGGTTGGCGTCTTCCATCACGATGATAGCGTTCTTGCCGCCCATCTCTAGAGAAACTCGCTTGAGATGCCGGGCCGCCTGTACGTAGAGGTCCCGCCCAACCTCTGTGGACCCCGTGAAGGAGATCGCTTTCACGGTGGGATGCTCCACCAGGGCATTGCCCACGGTGGACCCCGGGCCGATCACCAGGTTCAGGACCCCCGGGGGCAGGCCGGCTTCCTCAAAGACGCGCACGAATTCCGCCGCTGTGGCCGGGGTATCCGTAGCGGGCTTGAAGATCACCGTGTTGCCAGCAACCAAGGCGGGGAAGATCTTCCACGAGGGGATGGCGATGGGGAAGTTCCATGGCGTAATGCACGCGACCACACCGATGGGATCCCGCACCGCCATCCCGAATTTGTTCGGCAACTCCACGGGAGCGGTGTAGCCCAGAAGCCGCCGGCCCTCCCCGCCGATATAGAAGGCCATGTCGATCGCCTCCTGGACGTCGCCTCGGGCCTCCGGGAGCACCTTCCCCATCTCCTGGGTCAGCAGCCAGGCGATCTGCTCCTTCCTCTCAACCAGCAACTGCCCTACTCGATAGAGGATCTCCGCCCGCTTGGGCGCAGGAACCTTCCGCCACTTTTCGTAAGCCGCCGCCGCTGCTGCCACGGCAGCTTCTACATCTCTTTCATCAGACCTCACCACCTCAGCGATCGGCTCCTCTGTTGCCGGGTTGATATCCAAATAACGAGCTTCCGAACGCGATTCCACCCACTTCCCATTCACGTAGTTTTGAACGAGCATGGCATCCCCTGGGACAATAAGTTACGAAAAGGATTATAGGCCCTTCAGGTAGCTCCGTCAACGAACCCTTACGGATGATAGCGTTTGCCTGTGAGAGGCAGGAGATGGGGATTATTTACACAAACACGGGAACTGAACCATTCGGCTTCGTCGAGCCTAGCTCCCGGCCATGTCGCCTCTGATGATATAATCGCTGGCAACAATTCTTCCATGAGGTGAGTGCCATGTTTGTCCATGTTCGCGTGCCAGAGGATGGGAAGAAGATCGAAATCCGGAACGGACGGCTGGTTGTGCCCGATCATCCTATCATCGGGTACATTGTCGGCGATGGGACGGGACGAGACATTATGCCAGCGGCGATGAAAGTGTGGAACGCTGCCGTGCAGAAGGTCTACAACGGTCAGCGGCGGGTCGCGTGGGTCCGGCTCTACGCCGGGGAAGATGCTGAGGAACTTTACGGCGAGCGCCTCCCGGAGGAAACGCTGCGCGCGATCCGGGAGTTCGTAGTGGCTATCAAGGGGCCTCTGACCACGCCGATCGGTTACGGATGGCGCAGCGTCAACGTCCAGCTCCGCCAGAAGCTAGATCTGTATGCCTGCGTGCGGCCAGTCAAATGGTATCCAGGTGTTCCTTCCCCTCTAAAGGAGCCTCATAAGGTGGACATGGTGGTGTTTCGGGAGAACACGGAGGATGTCTACGCCGGAATTGAGTGGGAGGCGGGGTCTTCAGAGGCCAAGCGGGTGGCTGCGTATCTGAAGCGAACCTTCAAAATCACCCTGCCGCCCAACGCCGGGATTGGCGTCAAGCCGATCAGCGAAGGGGCGACCAAGCGGCTGGTGCGCAAGGCGATCCGCTACGCGCTGGAGAACGGCCGGCGCAGCGTCACCCTGGTCGGCAAAGGGAACATTATGAAATACACAGAGGGTGCCTTTATCCGCTGGGGATATGAAGTGGCCAGGGAGGAGTTCGGCGACGTGACCATCACGGAAGCGGAGATCGCGGAGGGCAAGCCCGCCGATGGCAGGGTCATCATTAAGGATCGGATTGCTGATGCGATCTTCCAGCAGGTGTTGTTGCGCCCCGACGAATACGATGTGATCGCCACCCCTAACCTGAACGGCGACTATCTTTCAGAAGCCCTGGCGGCGATGGTGGGCGGCGTCGGCATCGCCCCGGGGGCGAATATCGGGGATGGACCGGCCCTCTTCGAAGCCACCCACGGTTCCGCCCCGAAATACGCGGGTCTGGACAAGGTGAATCCAGGCTCGCTATTGCTCTCGGGGGTGATGATGTTCCGCTACCTCGGATGGAATGAGGTCGCTGACGCCATCGAAGCTGCGTTCACTCGGACCATCCAGCAGAAGATCGTCACCTATGACTTCGCCCGCCTGATGGAGGGCGCCCGTGAGGTCCGCACCAGCGAGTTTGCCGACGCTGTGATCGCAAACCTGTGATCGCGAAGGATCGAGCATTCATCCCTGTCCCTTGAATCCAAGAGTCCGTCACTCGGAGGTCTACGGATGGAAAATTCCCTCCCAAGCGTCGTGGCCCTATTCCGCTGTCCGGGTCACCGAGCCCCGATGGAGCCGGTAAGCGCGGTCTGGGCGGAAGCCAACTGGGGTATCCAGGGAGATGCCCATGCCCGCCCCAATTCCGCCCGGCAGGTTCTACTGATGGATCAGGAAACCCTGGAAGCCTTGGCCCTGCGGCCCGGGGCAGTTCGAGAGAACATCACCTTAAAGGGGCTCTCGTTTCATCAGCTTCGCCCTGGTGATCTTCTCCGAATCGGAGAAGCTCTGTTGGAGATCACCCAGCCCTGCACGCCGTGCGCCCGGATGGATGAAATCCGCCCTGGACTTCAAGAGGCGCTCCGGGGCCGACGAGGAATGCTAGCCCGCGTCTTGGAAAGCGGATGGATCCGCTGTGGCGATGCTGTGCATTGGTTCAAGCAGTCAGCCCCTTCCCCGTCTGAGTCTGAATGAAAGATCTTCGAACTCGACGCGGCTCGGCTCTTCCACGAAAGCCCGCTTCGCGGGGCTAGGAGCTTTGGCTCCTCAGCCCCGCCCTCGCCCCTATCTGAGGAGGCCCACCTCCTATCGGCTATGCTCCTCCTGAGGAGCTCGTTTTTCCTAAGCGAACAGATTCCTTCCCCAGAGCCTTTCCTCACACAATGCACTTTTCCCTCTGGAATTCCCTGCTTCACAAACTTGTGATATATAAGTGCTACGAACTTCGATCGAAAGGGGGGAAGGGATATGAATTCGGTCCGTAAGGTACCTGATATCGTGATTGGGCGGCTTCCGATCTACCTAAGGGCACTGCAGGTGATGGCGGCAGAAGGACGAGAGGTCACCTCCTCTCAAGAGCTTGGGGAGCGCCTGGGGATCAGCCCTGCGCAGATCCGAAAAGATCTTTCGTATTTTGGGAATTTCGGAAAGCAGGGGATGGGCTATCGAATCCCGGATCTAATCCATCGTCTCAAACAGATCCTGAAGGTCGACCGAACATGGGATATGATCCTGATTGGAGCTGGGAACCTGGGGCATGCGCTAGCCCAGTATCAGGGATTCACCCCTCGAGGATTTCGGCTGGTGGCGATCTTCGATAACGATCCTGAGAAAATCGGACGACCTATCGGCCTCCACACGATTCGGGACGTAGGAGAGGTTCCAAACTTCGTGCGGGAGCATGGGATTCAGATCGCCATGATCGCCGTTCCCGCTTCAGCCGCTCAGCAGGTGGCCGATCTATGTGTGGAAGCTGGCATCCGTGCGATCCTGAGCTACGCGCCGATCCATCTGAAAATTCCACCCGGAGTTCTCGTTCAATATATCGACCCAGCAATCCACCTGCAACAAATGACCTACTACATGAATCACGGAACATGATCCCTTTGGAGCTGATCCCGCTCTGTCTTGGAAGGCCAGTCTGGCGATCGCGATTTGCGTAAATCAGCTTTCTTTGCTATAATAGGGTGAAAGTCGTGCGTCTTCACAGCAGCTCGCCTGCACAGAATTCCGTGATCCGGTCGAGCTGCCTGGACAACTGAATAGGAGCGCCGCTCTTATCCAGAGTGGGCGGAGGGACCCGGCCCGAGGAAGCCCCGGCAACCTGCCCGTAGCAGTTTGCGGCTGACCGGCGAACGGCCGCGCGGGTAAGGTGCCAAGTCCGGCAGAAGCGTTCGCCGCGCTTCTGGGAGATAAGGGTGGCCTGAATTCCAAGGCCCCTTTCCCAGAAGGGGCCTTTTTGTTTATCCTCCAGGCCTTCCCTTCCCTCCGTTCAGAAAATCAAGAAGCAAAGCGCCGAACGTCCTTGAGGGAAATGGCAAGCCAGAAGATCCTATGGATGTCCCTTCCCGGGAGATAAATTCGCAAAGCCAGTGACAATGCAAGAACACGGCTATTTACTATCTCCTCTCCCCTTTTCACCCGTGGCTGGATCCCAAGGGCTGAAAGTTGCTTCCGTTCGAACGATCAGCGAAAGGGAGGTGCCGGCGATGGACGTGCAGACGGAAACCGGATGTGCCACCCAGACCCAGCTGTTTGGGCCTTCCACGCTCGCCGTTCACGGCGGCGAGGAGCGCCACAACCCCTACCATGCGGTGGTTCCCCCCATCGTCCAGACGGCTACTTATGCTTTTCGAAACACCGCCGATCTCATCGCCTTCCAGGAAGCCCGGCAGTGGGGAGAGGCCCGCGATCGGGTGGATTATGGCCGCTATGGGAACCCCACGGTGGCGGCTCTAGAAGCCCGAGTGGCCGCCCTAGAAGGGGCGGAGGCCGCCGCCGCCTTCTCCACGGGCATGGCGGCGATCACTGCCATCCTCTTCGCTTTCCTGCGCAGCGGCGCCCACCTTATCGTCACCGAGGACGCCTATCGTCGCACCCGTCAGTTCATCCTCCAGTTCCTTCGTCGCTTCGGCGTGGAGGCCACGGTGGTGCCCATCGGGGACTTCGAGGCTCTGGAATCCGCGATCCGTCCGAACACCCGCCTGATCTTCACCGAGACCCCCACGAATCCCTACCTTCGCGTGGTCGATCTGGAGCGGTTGACCGAGGTGGCCCGCCGGCGACGCGTTCGGACGGTCGTGGACAGCACGTTCGCCACGCCGGTCAACCTGCGCCCTCTGGAGTATGGCGTCGATCTGGTGGTGCACAGCGCCACCAAATACCTGTGCGGCCATAACGATGCGATGGCCGGGGTGGTCGCCGGATCGGCCGAGCTGATCGCCGGACTGCGGGAGATGCAGGCGATGATCGGGGGGATCCTAGATCCTCATGCGGCCTATCTGATCCTGCGGGGATTGAAGACCCTGGCCCTGCGGGTGCAACGGCAGAACGAAAACGGCATGCGGGTGGCGGAGTTCCTGAGCGCCCATCCCAAGATCCGCCGTGTCTGGTATCCCGGGCTCCCCTCCCACCCGGATCACGCCGTCGCCCGTCGGCTGATGCGCGGCTTCGGAGGGGTTGTTACCTTTGAAGTGGCTGCCGACCGGGAGGGCACCTCCCGATTTATCGATGCCCTGCGGATCCCCTATATTGCCCCCAGTTTGGGTGGGGTAGAGAGCCTGGTGGAACAACCTGCCCTGATGTCATATTATGAGATGGAACCAGAGGACCGCATGGCTATCGGCATCACAGACAACTTGGTCCGCCTCTCCCTAGGGATCGAAGACGCGGACGATCTTCTGACGGATTTGGATCGAGCGCTAGCCCACGTTTAGGCGCAATCGCCACTCAAGAGTCCCATCTGTCTGTTTATGGCACACGCGTGCGGGAAATTCAGCCCGCAGGAACATCATAGCATTATAGGCCCTCCGGGAAGGAGCCCATCGGGCGCCCTTTTAACGTTCCCCTAGGGTGCGCCGCACCCGCCCTTTCAACACCGCCTGCGTGCTCGGACGCTTCTCCAAGCCGCTCCCCATTTCTAATCTCCCAGGGAGAAAGCCTCTACCCCCCGATCTACATCAGAGACATTTGAGGCACGTTCCTCCAACGTTATGACAAAACTCACTCCCCGGGAGCCCTCCTTCTGCTTTATATACTAAAGAAGGCAATTCTTCAACAGGGGAAGCTCCCCATGTCGGCCTGGTATCTAGTGGAAGCTCGTTACTGCCCGATCCTGCGGGAGGAAGTGGGGCTCTTTGAACAGCGGATCTATCCTCGCAGCGACCACATCTCCGATTTGGCCTACCGGGTGATTGCCCGTCGTTGCTCTCACGATCTCCTTTGTAACGCCGATGATCATATCCATTGCCGGTTGGCCTATACGAATCCGGCGTGGGATCCCTTTGAGATGGCCTAGCGATAGCAACCATTCAGTAGCCCCTGGATCCGGCAGCGATCAATCGCCGTCTCTGAAATTCGTTGTATCCTTGCCCTGGCGGAGTCCCTATCTCGCCCGGGCCCTATGTCCCTTTGCGGGCTAGTTTCCCAGTGATGAATCGATTCGTCCCCATCTGGCCGAGCTGACTACGTCGGCGATTCGATACGATGGCCTCCCTTTCCCCTAGCCGGGAACATCTCCTGGATCCGGGCGGATTCCTCTGGGGAGAAAGGCCGTAACCCCCACCACGCCAGCCCATAACTGAGGGCGCCTAGCGAAAGCGCCAGGGGCGGCGCGATCCCCCAGAGCGCTCCGGTCAACCCCACCATGACCCCCCCAGCGATCAAAGGCCGGCCCAGGATCTCCCCCCACGGCAGCGGTCCCATGGTTCGACGCAGATCGTAATAAAACACCATCCCTTCCACGATCTCCGACAGGATCGTGATCACCGCCGCCGCTGGGTAGCCGAAGATCGGGATGGTGAGCAGGTTAGCGATGGCGTTGAACCCCAGGGCGATGAGAAAGGCCTTCGTCTGGTAGCGCTGGCGGCCCAGCGCCACCAGGACATAGTTGATCAGGCTGTTCATCCAGCCGATGGGGATGGACCAGATCATGATCCGCAGGGCAATGGCCGCGTGGGGAAGATATTGAGAACCTCCCAGAAGCCAGGAGAGAGGCTCCGCGAGGAATGTGAAGAGGGCGGCCGTGAAGACCGCCACCGCCGCCAGCCCCTTGAGGGTCAGGATCACGGAACGCCGCATGGCCTCCGGCGCTCCCGCTGCCTGGCGGGAGATCACCGGGAACACCGCGAAGGTGGTGTAGGCCGGGATGATGTTCAGCGCGTCCAGCCACTTGTAGGCCGTGCTATACCACCCTACCTGAACGTCGCCTTTCAACGCCTGGAGGATCGGCACGTCGATCTTGAAAAACAGGGTGGCCAGGAGGTGGTTGAGCATCAGAGGGCCCGATTCCCGGACCATCTCCCGGCGCATGTCCGGGTCGTTCTCCCAGCGGGGGCGGAAGAACAGGCGGAAGGCGATGCCGCTTAACAGCGCGAGGGTGATCAGGTTGACGACGATCGATGAGGCGGCCAGGCCCACGAAGCCACCCCCTGCCAGCAGGATGGGCACCCCAAAGCCCACCTTCAAGAGCACGGTCACCCCCGTGAGGGCGGCCGGGATCTCGGCCTTTTCATAAACGTAGAAGAGCGCGGTGACCCCGGTGGCGAGGCTGGCCGGGACCTGGGCGAGAGCCAGTAGCAGGATGGCCAGCGCCGTGTCGCCGGAGAGCCCCAGCGCGCCCATCCAGAGGCCGGTGACAACGAGCAAAAGGGGCAGCCAGGCCATGAGCAGGATCAGCCGCACAGCAGAGCTGTTGACGAAGTAACGATTCAAGGCCTCCGGGCGCTTTGCCCCTTCCCGGGTGAGCCAGACGTTCAGGCCGAAGTTCGAGAGGATCTCATACCAGCTCACCAGCACGATCGCGAAATAATACTTTCCCGCTGCCTCCGGCCCCAGGATGCGCAACATGAAGGCGGCGAAGGCGAAGTCGATCAGGCGCGTGAAGAGGTTCAGGGCCATGGCGGTCAGGCTGTTTTTCAGCACCCGCAGGGCGGTAGAGCGCTCCACTTCCGCCCGATACAGGCGCCCCCAGGCCCAGACGATGAGCATGAAGAGGGCCGCCATGCCCCCAATGAAGGTCGTGAAGAACCCGAGCTTGACCGACATGGGACTGTAGCGAAAGCGCACGGTCCAGCGGCCGGGAGGAAGGATCACCGCGCGGAAGAGGCCGTTGGCGGCGTAGATCTCTAAGGCCTGCTCTTCCCCTTCGCTCCCTCCGATCGGCCGCCGGTAAGCCACCCAGCCCGGGA
>JANXBD010000027.1 GCA_025057635.1 Thermoflexus sp.
CAAATCCATTGCCGCCCGCAGGATCGCTTTCCAGCGGGAATCGCCAGGGGTGCAGGCGCATCCCGTGCTCCAGCGGGCCAGGCCATGGGCGCAGCTCCAGGCCGTGTTCTGGATCACCTCGATTTCCTCCACCGGCGGATGCGCCCGCAGATACTCGGTTAGGGTCACCACTTCATAGCCCGGGGCCTGCGGGTGAAGCAGGCGCTCCAAGAAATCCACTCCTTCCCGGTGATGATGGCCGAAGGTCTCCCCATCTGTCGCTATTAATGTCAGGTAGGACCTTCCTCGCAGGATCTCTTTCGCCCAGCGATCCGCAGGTCCCAGAGAGGGCAACGCAAAGGCGACCTGATTGGAGAGATCCCGATCGCGGACGAAGACCGTGAAATACGCGTTGGCCTCCAGGCGAACCCGATAGGGTCCTGCTCCCCGAGTGAGCCCTCCCCGCACCTGCTCCGAAGAAAGGATGGCGAACGTCAGGCCGGCCTCTGCCAGCACCTCCAACGTAGACAGATCCACCGCCATCTCCGGCATCCACATCCCCCGGGGATGCCGGCCAAAGTGGTGCTGAAAGAATTTGACCCCCCAATAGACCTGGGTGATCTTATCGCGTCGACGAGCGAGGGGAAGGATCGTGTGATGGGCGGATTGGGCGATGGCATTCCCTACCCCTCGGGCCACGTTAGCCCGATCCGCTTCCAGGATCCTCTGGTAAGTCTCCGGATGGTGACGGGCGAGCCATGCGATTAGGGTAGGCCCCACGTTGAAACTGATCTCCTCAAACAGGTGGCGCTCCGCCAGCGGCCGATAACACTCGGCTGTGATCTTTTCGTTAAAGTTGCGATAGGGCTTCGCCCCAGGCTCCAGTGGAACCTCCCCAGTCCACGGATCCTCACGAGGGGGCTGATAGAAATGTCCATGGACCGCGAGTAGTGTGCTGGACTCGCTCAATGGAAACCTCCGCTGGCCGAATTACAGGTTACGCCGTCGGGAGCCCAATCCGATGAGGTGGAAGGGCCCCCTCTCGGTTATCCCCTCCTCATGATCCTTGGGGTTGCAGGGAGGAGGGAATTGAACGCTTGCAGGATTGGGCCGGTAAAGGCGAAAGATCTTTCGCCCCTATCGGCTAATTTCCAGGCATCTCCGTCACTCCGGTGAATGTGAAGGCCTCTAGCAGGAGAGCGGGAACACAGGTGAACCCGAATCCTTCCGAGAGCACCCAGCGCTCTTTCCCCACTGCCCTCACCTGAGCTAGGGCCGGCACATATCCCTGGGTGAAACGCAGGTTCTGCACCGGATAGGCGATCTCTCCTTTCTCGATCCAAAACACCCCATCCCGGGTCATCCCGGTCAGCACACAATCCCGGGGATGGACCAGGCGGGTATACCAGAACCGGGTGATGTAGAGGCCACGGTCGACCTGACGGATCATCTCCTCCAGCGTTGCCTCCCCAGGAGCCATAAACAGGTGGAGGGGAATCGGCCCCAGGCTGGCCATCTGGGGACGGGAACGGGGGAGCGCGTGGCCGGTGGAATACCGGCCCTCCCGGGCAGCGGTCACCGTATCATATACCGGGCCCTGGGGAACTCCCTTTTCCACGATCACCACCCGTTGACGAGGGATTCCTTCAAAATCAAAGGGAAGCGGCAATCCCGCCACATCCCGGCCGTCGTCCCAGATGGTCACGAGAGGGGACATGATCGGGCGGCCGATGCGATCGTTCATCCATGATCGACCCTCATGGACGGCCAGCGCGCCGGCGCCGGCATAACCCAGCCAGGAGAGGATGTCGTCGACCGCGTAGGGCTCCAGCACCACCGGATACACATCCGGCTCGATCGGCCGCGGGTTCCGGCTTCGCAACGCTCGGTCGACGGCGGATCGACCCATAGCCTCCACATCCAGATCCGCCAGACGCCAGGCCGCTCGATGGGCGTAACCGGATCCGTCATCACACATCACGACGGTGGTGAAATGGGCTTCGGTTCCCACGTGATATGCGAACACCCCCCGGGAGTTCGCCACTGCCAGTTCGTAGATCCCGGTGGAGAGCGCGCCTGCCGCGCTCGCCCCTGCGGATTCCGCCAATCGGCAGACCACCCCGACGGCACGGGCCCGCCACTCCGGGGTGGCCCCCGCGACCGCCTCATCGAAGGCCGTCACGGGTTCAACGGGCTGAGGATCCGGGAGGCCCGGGAACTCCGGGTTCTCCGGCTGCAGTCGGGCCAGCGCCACGGCCTCTCCGATCGCTTTCTCCAGCGCCTCTTCCGTCAGACGGTTCGTAATCGCTGAGCCCACCCGCTTGCCCAGGACTACCCGGATGGCGACTTCGGTGTTGACCTCGGCCACATTTTGATGGATCGTGTTGTTGGCGAAGCGGGTGAGGGCGCTGTCATGGGCTTCCAGGACGATCTCGGTCTCATCCGCCGGAGAGATCCTCAGGGCGTTCTCCAGGAGCTCACGGATGTGCGATTCGCCGAGCATGGCTATGATCCCTCATTGAGGGTTTGGGAGATACGCTTTATTTCCGGCTGAACGCCCGCACATTGCGGAAGCGGGCGGGGGCGGCTCCATGGCCCGTGTGGGCCAGCTGGGAGGGCTGTCCTTTCCCACAATTGGGCGTCCCCCAGATCACCCAGTAATCTACGTTGCACACCGCATCGCAGGAGCGCCAGAACTCCGGCGTGATCCCGGTATAGATCGGGTTCTTCAGCAGGCGGGTCCGCTTCCCGCCCCGGATCTCCCAGGCGATCTCGCAACCGAACTGGAAATTCAACCGCTTGTCGTCGATGCTCCAGGATCGGTTCGTATCCATGAAGATCCCTTCCTCGGTATCCGCGATCAGGTCTTCCAGGCGCCATGTCCCGGGGAGCAGGTTCACATTCGTCATGCGGATCAGTGGGATCCGGTTCCATCCAGAGGCCCGCATCGTGCCGTTGGAAAGGCCGGTGACATACGGGGAAGGACCCAGGAGCCTGAGCAGCTGTCGGGCGGTCTCACGAGACGTCATGTAGCCGACGAAGAGGCCTTCCTTCACGATATCCACCCGCTGGGCAGGCACCCCCTCATCATCCCAGCCGAACGTCCCCAGCCCGCCGGGCAGCGTGGCGTCGGCGGTGATGTTCACCACCTCCGAGCCGTAGCGAAAGGCCCCCAGCTTCTCGGGGGTCAGGAAAGAAGTCCCCGCGTAGGCGGCTTCCGTCCCGAACACCCGATCCAGCTCGATCGGATGTCCGCACGACTCATGGATCTGAAGGGCCACCTGGGAGCCCCCCAGGATCACCGTGGTCACGGTATCCGGACATGGGTCGGCCGTGAGCAGGGCGACGGCCTCCTCGGCAATCCGGGGTGCATTCCCCGGCAGATCGCATTCCTCGATGAACTCCCAGCCCCGGGTCATCTGATGGCGGCCCACGGAGTTGGGATAGGATCGACGCTGGACCTCGTCGGGCCCCACCGCCAGGGCCTCGATGCCGCAGCCCGATTCGATGATCTCCTGCTCGATCCAGGACCCTTCTGTGCTGGCGAAGGTCTTTCGCTCGCGGAGGAACACCATCTCCGCCTCCGTGGCGGCGATCCCCTTCACCCCCCGCATCGCTGCGTCCGCGGCCAGCAGAATCTCCAGCTTCTTCTCGAGGGGTATGGTGAAGGGATCGACCTCCACCGGCGTCCGATAGGTTCCGCGCTGGACGACCGGCGGGCCGATATCTACATCCTCCTTCTTGAAAAGGGCGCTGGCCTTCGCAATCTGAACCGCTCGCGCAGCGACCTGCTCTGCCTCTTCTGGGGTCAGCCGGGCGCTGGAGGCGAACCCCCAGGCGCCGTCGGCGATCACCCGGACCCCGAAGCCCATATCCTCGATCTGGCTGATGCCCTGGACCACGCCGTTGCGGACCAGCAGGGACTGCTCGATGCGGTGGACCAGGCGGACATCCGCATAGGATGCGCCTTTCAGTTGTGCGACATTCAGCGCACGCTCTAGAAGTTCCTTCACGATCTCCTCCTGTTTAGCGATTGCATTAGGCTTTCTCAGCCTTGCCTGCTGAGGGTAGGGTCTTGCGGGATTCTGAATGTAACGGATGGAGTTGAACGTCGACGGAGGATGCGGAAGGGATAAATTCCCATCGCTGGATCGAAGGGCGGATAGGATTATACGCCATGTCTTTCTAAAACGTATGCAGCTTCTGTTTTTCGATCAAATCCTCCGGCCCAGAAGGCCCATGCAATCGCCACGGGAAGCAACAATCCGGCCACCTGTAGCGGAGAAGCAGGCTGGAGGGCGAACAAGAATCCAGCCGTCGGGGCGGCTAGTGTCATCGCCAAGCTATGGGCCGTGTGGACTACGGCCGAAGACGTGGCGCGAGTCTCTTGGGATGCCAACCGCAGAATCCGAGCTGCTGCCAGGGAATATCCCGCATAGATACCACCCATGAGTATCATTCCTCCGATTACTACGGGAAGATGTCGGAATCCAACTAGAAGGAGCAACAATGAGATCCAACCCAGTCCCCATGCGCTCAGCAACCCTAGCGGCCGTGTCCGCCCTTGATCCCATCGGCCCAGGACGGGACCAAGCAGGACAGTCCCGAGGGCCTGTAGCGAAGCGAAGAGGCCCAAATGAGCTTTAGTCCAGCCCCCGATTTGTTGCAGGAAGTTTGGAAGCAGAACCAGCCCTACCTGTCCGATCGCGAACAGGCCTAGAAGGGCTATGCCAAATCGCCATGGAATCCCTTGCCAGAGCTCCTGTATGCTTCGACGTCCCGAGCGTTCTGTGGGCAGATCCATAGGGAGAAACAGGGCAGTGAGAGTCGACAGGGTGAAAAGCCCGGCGCTGATGAGCAACACCCGGCGCAGACCCTCGTGCTGCGCCAGCCATCCGCCTAGGGCCGGCGTCAGGATGCCTCCCAGCGCATAGCTAGCACTTAGTAGAGGGAAGGCTCGCTCTAGAGGGATGGGGCCGGCCATGCGGGCCACGTAGGCGTCAATAATGGGAAAACAATACCCTGACACCAGATATAACGTCAGGCCCGGGATGAACGTTTGCCAGCTGTTCGCTCCCGCCATCGCCAGAACCCCTATCAGTCCGGCGATCCATCCGCCTAGCATCAGCGGCTTATAAGGTAGGCGATCCGCCACCCAACCCGCCGGAAGGTAAACCATGGTTAGAATCAGCTCCCCGATCCCAATCGCGATCCCGACCTGTGATGGCGTGGCTCCTAGTTCCTGCACATACACCGGAATCAGATAGAAGAAAAGCCCCTCCCCCATTGCCCAGAGGATCTCGGAGACCATCAATAGCTGGATGATCCGCCATGGCGATGAGAATAGAAACCTCATACGACGTATCTCCGTCTTGTTTCTCTGTATGGCCACTCGGGCTTTGTCCAGTTATCAGCTGGGAGGTTGAGAAACCGAAGCCCCTCCGTAGGGCCATGGCCCCTTCCTTTACCCTCCCTATGGCTCTCTAAGACATGGGGAGGGATGAGAGAAAGATCCTCGAAACGGGGCTGGAATTTAAGCCGGATTGAGGCACCCACTTCGCCTTCTAAATCCAAGACCAGCAAGGCACTGTCTTATTTTCCTCGAAGGGTCAGCGCCATCCGATAGATCACCGGACGTGGCCACCCTGAAGCCCGTGCGACCTCGCGGGCGGCCTGTGCCGGGGACATCCCGGCCGCCAACAGTTCCTGAAGGCGGTTTCGCACCTCATCTTCTTCCCAGCGGGCAGTCTCCTCCGGTGCCCCGGCGATGACCAGGGTAAACTCTCCTCGGGGCTCGACATGGCCGAAGTGTTCTAGGATCTCCCGCACCGTTCCCCGGCGGATCTCCTCGTGGAGCTTCGTGAGCTCGCGGGCCACTGCCATGAGGCGATCCCCCAGGACCTCCAGGATGTCGCGAAGGGACTCCCGCAGGCGGTGAGGGGCCTCGAAGGCCACCAGGGTCCATGGGAGGGCGGCGACTTCCGCGAGCAGGCGCCGTCGTTCGCCGGGCTTGCGCGGCAGAAAGCCAAGGAAAACAAAGCGATCCGCTGGGAGGCCCGAGGCGACCAAAGCGGTCACCGGGGCGGAGGGCCCAGGGATAGGGATCACCGGGAAGCCCCAATCCAGCGCGGCTCGGATCAGCCCATAGCCCGGGTCTGAGAGACCGGGCATCCCGGCCTCGGACACTAGCGCTACATCCCCCTGGGTCAATGCTTCCAGAATCTGAGGAAGGCGCACCGGCTCGTTATGTTCGAAGTAACTGATCATCGGAGTATGAATCCCATAATGCTCCAGCAGGATGCGAGTCCGGCGGGTGTCCTCCGCGGCGATCAGGGTGCATTCCCGCAGCACCCGCAGGGCCCGCAGGGTGATATCCTCGAGGTTGCCGATGGGCGTGCCTACTACATACAGGGTTCCCATCCCCACCTCCCAGTGCCATCGATCCATGCAAAAAGGGCATGCCTTTCCCCGGCATGCCCCCCATCCGTCACACATCTGTCACGGGCCCTTTGAGGCTCCCAGGGAGAGAACGAAAATCCATTATGAACGGAAAGCACTTTATCCTCCCTCATTGTAACTCAGGTCGCTCCTTCTGCTATGAACTTGGGATTTGAGGAACTAAAGCCGGTCTGGGAGGCAGGGGCCTCTTCTGCTTCCCGATGGAGGATCGTAGGGATCGTAAGGAGGAGCAAGGAAAGATCCTTGCTCTCCTAGGGGGAAAGCGGAATGAAGATCTCTACGCGGGCTCCGGCTCGCCACTTCCTTAGTTGCTCCTGGATCTGACGCTGCCGAAGCAGATCCTTCTGATCTTCCGAGAGCGGGCGCGCCGGATCCCTTTCCACCACTAAAAGCAGATGATATCCATGGGGAGTGGTCACGAGGGTGATCTGCCCCGGCGGCGTGGCGAAGGCCGCCTCCTCCAGCTCCGGGATCGAAAGCGTCCCCCGGGCGAACCACCCCAGGTCACCTCCTAGCTCCCGAGTCGCTTCGTTCTCAGAGTGCTGGCGGGCCAGCTCGATGAAATCCTCGCCACGCTGTAGGCGAGCGAGCAGGTGGCGGGCTTTCTCCTCGCTGGAGACCTGGATGTGCCGGGCGTGGACCTGCTCGGTGGCTGAGGGGATATCCGCGGTCAGGCGTTCGAAGACTTTCTGAGCGAGTATCGCGGCGCGCTGGTTGCGTCGGAACTCCTCCTCAGTCATCCCCAGCGCGGCGAGCCGCTGGCGGAACGTTTCTGGCCCCCCACTTTCGCTAACGAACTGAGCCAGCGCTGTTTCCACTTCTTCCGGCGACACAGTCACCCCCATGGATGCCGCATGCTGTTCAATCAGGATCTCCTCGATCATGCCTTCTAGGATCTGGCGGGGCAGCTCCGCTAGACGGCGTCGCCCCTCCTCCGAACTAGGATCCAGGCCGTTCCGGATCCACTCCTGCTCATAGGCGGCGACCCGTTTCTCGAACTCCGATAGGAGGATGGGGGTGCCGTTCACCCGCGCTGCTATTGCTGGGACTGAGGCGGTAGGGGAAGGCATCAGGGCTGAAGGAGCAGCGGCGGGCTGGGAGAAGGACTGACAACTGGCTAGGGCCATTCCCAGTAGGGCGAGAATCGATCTTCGCATATCTGAACTTCCTCCAGAATGGGCTTTGGGGGCAAGGAGGTTGAGAGTGGTTGGAGAGAGCGCTGAAGGCGCATCCTTACCCAAGGCCAGGCTATCCTTCCCGATGCGGATGCGACTATGGAAGTGTTCTGCCGCATGGGCCTTTCAGGATCCACAAGAAAGAGGATGGGGGATTGATGCGTTCTGATAAATCCGGCTCAGGAAGGCATGGAAGTCCCTCGCGTCCCGCCAGGCTTGGGGATGCAGAGAGCGATCCGATGGAGAAATTAGAAAAGCGACTTCCTGTGGGCCCCCGAGGCCGCCGTGGGTTCCCCGCTGATCCTCAAAGGTCACAATGGTTTGGCCGTCCCAGGCTCCTAACAGGATGAGATCACCACTCTCTGGCAATCGGGCCAGGCGGGCCAACTCCTGAGCCGCCCGTTCCGGATCTAGCCAGCGCCCCTGCATCGCCATGCGTTCCGGATCTACCAGAGGATCCTGGCCGTAGATTTGAGATCGGCCATCCGGGCGGACGATTCGAGCCCCGTGTCGGCCCATGAGGAACACGTTCTCTCCTTCCCGTCCGATGACCAAACCGATTCCGGGGTGTTCGATTAGGGCGTCCAGCAGATGGGGCCACTGGATGGCGATCTCGCTCAGCGAGAGGGTTTCAGGGACGATGGTGATGTAGACGTGGGCCAGGGGGCCCGAGGCTCGAACCACGATGTCGGCTATGGGGTGGGCCGTCCCTCCAGGCGCTTCCCGAGAGGTAGGGGCCTGGCGCTGCACATAGCCGCGGGCGGCCCGCACCATCCGGGCGCTGCGGGGGGAAAGCGTCCGCTCCAAGCCGCGCATCTCGACCATCAGATACCGCCACGACCACCAGCGGCGATCCTCCGGCTCCACCGTCTCATCCATCGTCACCGGTTGCACGATACGATCCCGGAGGAAATCCCCGAAACGGCGGCCGAAACGGTGGGCAAAGGATTCAGCAGGAGTCATCCCGTGATCCGAGAAGATGTAAAGATCATATGGACGCTGGGCGAAGCTGGCCATCCGATCGATCTCCCGCAGATAGGCATCGATTCGGCGGAGCGCTCGGAGCGCCACAGGGTGATCCGGCCCATACCGATGCGCGGCCTCATCATACAGCACATAGATTGCATACAGTGGGGAGATTCCCCGATGCAGATCCATGCTGACGCCGAATGTGAGCAACTCATGGAGCAGCGCATTGCCCAGGGCCAGGAACCCGGTGCGGAAGAGCCCAGTCGGGCTTCGCAGGAAGCGCCCCCAGGCTTCCCAGGAACGAAGGCCATACCACAACTCGTCCATGATATCCCGGACCACCGTTCGGATGATTCGCCAGATCCGCCCCGGGCTCAGGAGCATAATCAGGAGAAGGCCCGCGCCCCGAACTCCTTCCAGCAGACCTGGCAGGCCCATCGTGCTCAGGGTAAAGATCGTCCGCGCCGCTCCCCCATCGAACATGCTGGCGTAGCAGGCACCGCCCCGAAGCAGCCCCTCGGCGTTCTTCCAACGCGCAGCGATCCGCCGCACGTGATCCGGCCGTTTCATCACGATGAACTCCCGCTGGGACTTCTCATACCATCGGAACCCTGGGATCGCATCGGGCTGGCCATAGAGCAGGGTAGCGGTTACCACAGGGGTTGTAGTGGGGAACCCAGCAAACCATGGCGAGACCTGAAAACGGCCCTTCCGGATCTGCCGGGATAGATACGGCATCCGTCCCTCCTGCAGGGCCCGCTGAAGATGATCAAAAGAGAGGCCGTCGATCTGGATCAACACCAGACCCCGTTCCAGGGTCGGCGGCACCTCCGTCCGTCCCATCCGCCGGCCTAGGAGGCGATATTTTGCTTGGTAAATCCACCGAATGATCGGTTTCATCGCACGGCACGTTCCCTTCACTGGAGAGTGGAAGAGCTGTGCAGAGGTGGAGGTATCTTTGACCCCCTCGCTCGCTTCACATGTCCTTCCGAACGAGAGCTTCGATTTGTTCCCGGGCGAGCCAGCCCATAGGTCGGCCGTTGCGGATCACCAGGAGACCGGGCTCCTCTCCTTGGGCGAAACAGAACTGGGCGGAGGCGATGGAGGCCTCCCCATCCACCACCCGGAGCATCCTCCGTCGAAATCCCTTCGGATCTGGGAAGAGACCCTCCGTCCATTGACCAGCGGACTCCACTGGAAGGAGGGGTTGTCCGCTGTGGGCCAGCAATCGGCGAGCAGCTGGAAGCGCGACCCGGTCGTTCACCGCGATCCGCAGCGGTTGTGGATAGGGAGCCACCGAGATCCGTCGCAGGCGTTCTTGGCGGCTGAACTGTCGAGCCTGCTGCAGGGCATGGCCGAACAGCCACATTCCTACTATCATCGTCATCAACCCACCTGGATCGCGGTTCATGAACTGCCAGATCGCCAGGCCGCTAATGCTGATCGCCCCCGCTTGTCCCATCCGCAGCGCCAGGTGGGTTCCTCGGCCCTCGCCTAATCGCATCGCCAGCAGGCTCCGCAGGATCCGCCCGCCATCCATGGGGAAGATCGGCAGGAGATTGAACCCTCCCAAAAGGAGATTCAAAAGCCACAGAGTCGACCAGAATCCCCAGTGTCCTGCTTCCGATTCCCGGGGGATTCCGCCCAGCCCTAGGGCGCTCAGGCTCAGCGCGATCAGGAGGTTGACCGCCGGACCGGCAAGGGCGATGACGAACTCCGCGCTGAAGCAGCCCGGCGGCAGGCGCACTGTGATGAACCCGCCTAGTGGCCAGAGAACCAAGGAAGTCACTGGCGTCCGGAGCAGGCGGGCGGCCAGTAGATGACCAAGCTCATGCAGCAGCACCAGGCCGAACAGAAGCCCCCACCAGAGCCCCTGGCGAAGGGCCTCCCGCCATCCACCCAGCGCCCCGGCTCCCACGATGGCAATCGCCAGCAGTGCCAACAGGCTCCAGTGAACCTGCACCGGCGTTCCGGCGAATGTAAATAGCTGAAGGGTCAAAGAACGAGACTTCAAGGATCGTCACCTCTTTCCAGGCGCAGTCTTTGCTACGTGGGGAGAGAAAGAGGAAGTTATTGTTTTTAGGAACATTCTGGCCGCCGAAGGCAGCCCACATTCTCACAGATGTCCTTCAGCGTTCGGACGAGGGAACTTGTTCCAGCAGACGGACGACGGATTCCAGACGGGTTAACGTCCGCTGACGGCCCAGCAGGGCGATGGACTCGAACAGCGGCGGCGTGACCCGTCGGCCGGTCACCGCCACCCGGATCGCCATAAACAGCGTGCCAGCCTTCACTTCCAATCGCTCAGCCAGCCCGCGCAGCGCGGCCTCGAGGGCCTCGTGGGTGAACTCCGGAAGGCCCTCCAGCGCCCACATGGTCTCCGTTAACCAGACGCGGACTTGTTCCGGGGCGCTCCCCTTCGGCACCAGATCCTCCAGGGCCGGGGAGACATCCTCTTTCCAGAGGAACTCCAGCATCTCCGCCCCTTCCCGGAGGGTTTTGATCCGCTCCTGGATCAGGGGGATCGCCCTCCGGAGCGTCTCCAGGTCCAGGCGCAGGCCCAGGTCCTCTAGGTAAGGACGTAAGTGTTCGGCCAGCGCCTCCGGGGTCAGGCGGCGGATGTAGACACCGTTCATCCATTCCAGCTTCTCGTAATTGAAAGCCGCCGGCTTGGGGTTGATCCCCGAGATGTCGAATTTTTCGATCAGCTCCTCTACGGTGAACAGCTCTGTCTTGTCGTCGTACGCCCAACCGGTCAGCGCCAGGAAGTTCACCAGGGCCTCCGGCAGGTAGCCCTCCTCTCGGAAATCCCGGACGAAGACGGCGGTCTCCCAGCGCCCCTGCTCCTGCAGCGCCCGCTTGCTCATCTTGCCCTTGCCAGTGGGGCTCAGGATGATGGGAAGGTGCGCGAACTGAGGAGGTTCCCAGCCGAAGGCCCGATAGAGCAAGATGTGGCGGGGGGTGCTGGGGATCCACTCATCGGCCCGCATCACATGGCTGATGCGCATGAGGTGATCGTCCACCACGTTGGCCAGGTGATACGTGGGATAGCCGTCGGATTTCAGCAGCACGAAATCGTCCTGTGTCCGGTTCTGGACCGAGATCTCTCCGTGCACCAGGTCGTGGAAGGTCGTGGTCCCCTCCAGGGGGACCTTCAGGCGGATCACGAAAGGCTCCCCGGCGGCGATACGGCGCTGGGCTTCCTCCAGTGAGACGTTATATCGGCAGAACCGATCGTAGCCGGTGGGTTGCTTGCGGGCCTCCTGCTCGCGGCGCAACCGCTCCAGTCGCTCCTCCGAGCAGAAGCAATAATACGCATGGCCCATCTCCACCAGGCGGTGAGCGTGCTCCCGATAGATCTCCAGGCGCTGGGACTGGATATAGGGGCCGTAGGGCCCCCCCACCTCAGGCCCTTCGTCCCAGTTCAGGCCCAGCCATCGAAGGGAGTCTAGGATATCCTCGAGGGCGCCAGGCACCAGGCGCTTGCGATCCGTGTCCTCGATCCGCAGGATGAACCGTCCGCCGTGGTGACGGGCGAAGAGCCAGTTGAACAGCGCCGTGCGGGCCCCGCCGACATGCAGGAACCCAGTAGGGCTGGGTGCGAAACGAACCCGAACGGACATAGTGCACCCCCACCTCATCAGTTCGTGAAGTCATAGAGCGGGAGCATGCGCTGGGTGACTGCCCGCTCTCGCGGTAATTGTAGCGCATAGGCCATCGGTCTCCCATGCTGTCACCCGGAGAGCTTTTGAAGGCTTCTCCGCGGGGTATGGAATATGCAGCTAAGCTGTTCTGCCGACGACCCTTTTGCTGGCATGCAGCCCTAGGGCAGCAAGGGATTTCTGCTTCAGCGCTAGACTTTCTTATCAGGCCGCTCAGATTATTCTGGGCATGATGGAGTTTGAATCTCCTTAGAGGGGACGATTTTAAAATTAAGCCAAGGGATCATGGGATGCGAGCCTGAGGTTCATGAAGCAGTAGCATCTACCTTAGGCAGAGCAGGTGACAGATTAGGTGATAGACCGGGGGAGGCTTATGTTGTGGGAGGAATTGGAAGCCATCGCTCAGGCGATTCGCTCGAGTTTAGATGCGAAAAACAAGGCGCGGGATGTTGTCCTTGTGCGTTGCCGAGAATTGACCCGATTGTGCGCTTTGTCGATCCGCGCCGTCCATCGGGAGGATTATGCCTATGGAAGACAGCTCCTAGAGGAAGCGCGGAAGGCGGTTGTTGTCCTTCAAGCAGATTTAGCCTCTTTCCCCGAGCTGCTTTATGCGGGTTACACCCAAGATGCGCTGAAAGAGTGGGTGGAGGCATCTATCGTTTATGCGATCGTGACCGGTTGTTCTCTGCCTGGGCCGCAGGAATTGAATGTGCCAGAGGCGGTTTACCTGAATGGCCTGGCAGAGGCGGCTACCGAGCTGCGTCGTCGGATCCTAGATCTAATCCGGACCGATTGCTTCGAGGAGGCGGAACGATTGCTGCAAGCCATGGATGGGATTTATGAAATCCTGATCACAATGGATTATCCGGATGCGATCACTGGGAATCTGCGCCGGGCGACAGATGTGGTGCGAGGGACGCTGGAGCGAACGCGGGGGGAGCTCACATTGAGCCTGCGTGAGCACCGGTTGCAGCAGGCGCTTCAGCGGATGGAGGGCCGCGCAGGCCCCAATCCGGGCAAGTCGGGATGACCACGGGGCACCACATACGGCAACGCCGGGGGTCGCTCCTATCAAATGATAGGACGCGCCGCACATTTCGTAGGGGCACGCCCCTGTGCCTGCCCCCATATGGAGCGACTCAACGGACCTCGATCGGAAGCAGCGGCGCTTGGATGATGGATCCCTCCGCATCTTGAGCAGATGCGGTGAATCGATGGGTTCCTGGCCTCAGGGGCCACCACGCCCGATAGGGCGGTCGGGTCCATTCCATCCAGGGTTCCCCATTGATCTCCACCCTTACCCACCGGGGCAGGCCCGAACCCGACCAGTGGAGCTCCACCAGAAGCCGTTGCGCCTCCGGAGCCAGATGGAGGACGCGTCGATAGACCACTCCGGTGGCGGGGGAGACCCATCGCAGGGCGCCCATGCCGATGACCCCCTCATAGGCCTCCAGAGGGGGTAACGGGAAGCCGTTTTCCTGGGCCCACTTCCAGGCCGATGGCGGCCACATGATGAACACCCGCTCTTCGACTTCCTCCGGCGATGTCTCCGGCCCTGCCAGCCCTCCGGTCCGCCGGTTGATCCGCAGCCGTCGATACAGGTCGTCGGGCATCTGCGGCTCGGTGCCCTTGATGAACCATTCCTCTCGGGTCTGTGGACAATCCGGGGTAGGCCGTTTCCCGGACAGCGCGCAGACGGTCATCCGGTGCACGCCTTCTGGAATCGGGAAATCCCGCGCCGGCTGGCCTCGATGGAGGAGCTCCATCACGGCGTGCCAGACGGGCGCGGCGCCGCTTACCCCTGAAATCTCTTGCAGAGGCGTCTGATCCACATTCCCAATCCATACCCCTACTACCCAATCCGGCGTATAGCCGATGGTCCAGTTGTCCCGCCAATCGCTGCTGGTGCCCGTTTTCACCGCCGCCGGCCGGGAGAGGTTCAGGGGGCTCCAAGATCCGAATCCTAAGGTCCGGGCGTTGGGGTCTTTCAGGATATCCGTAATGAGGAAGACCACCCGTGGATCCAGGATCTGAGGGCCGGGTTCCAATGATGGTGCATATCGGAGCTGTCCCCGGCGGTCGCGGACCTCCCGGATCAGAATGGGGATGACGCGGCGGCCGCCGTTCGCTAGGGTGGCGTAAGCGGCGGTAAGATCGATCAGCCGGACCTCGCCACCACCCAGGGTCAGGGCCAGCCCATACCGGATGGGGGGGCCTGGAAGTTGAACGCCCAACTGATCCAGTAGCTCCACCAACCGGTGGACTCCCACCCGTTCCAGCACGAGGACTGCTGGCACGTTCAGGGAGGAGGCCAGCGCCACACGGGCCGAAACCGGCCCGTGATAGCGTCGATCGTAATTGATCGGCTGATAGCTTTCCCCTTCTGCTGTGAGGAAGGTCTGAGGGAGATCCCAGAGGAGCGAAGCCGGGGTGAGGAGCGGGCCGCTACGGGGATCGAAGGCAAGGGCGTAGGTGAACGGCTTGAGGGCAGAGCCCGGCTGGCGAGGGATGCGAACCCCATCCACGGCGCCCTGGATGGCAGCGTTGAAATAGTCAGGGCTTCCCACCCACGCCAGGATCTCTCCGGTGCGGGGATGGATCACCAACACGGCTCCGTTGCGCGCACCGGCGCCCGGACGATCCGGCCGGGGACGGTTGATTTCCTCGAGGCGAGCGCGAAGGATCTCTGCGATCGCCTCGTTCCAGGCCAGATCCAGAGTGGTGGTGACCACAAGGCCTTCTTCGAACATTCCTTCTTCCCCGAACTGCGCTGCTAGGGCCTCGCGGACGGCCATCACGAAATGGGGGGCTTGAATCGAGAACGGCGCGCTGGCGAAGCGTAACCCTTCGGCAGCCGCCATTTCGGCTTCTTCGGGGGAAAGAAATCCATGCCGGACCATCAGTTGGAGCACCTGCTGGCGGCGCTTCTCGGCAGCCTGAGGGTTCGTGAACGGATCATAGTGGCCCGGTGATTGTGGCAGGCCCGCCAGCAAAGCGCATTCCGCCAGATCCAGCTCCGTCGCGTGCTTTCCAAAATAGGTCAGGGCAGCGGCCTCCAGCCCATAGGCGAAGTGACCATAAAACATGGTGTTCAGGTAAATTTCCAGCAGTTCGTCTTTCCCATATCGCTGGCTCAGCATCAGCGCCAGGATTGCCTCTCGCGCCTTTCGTCGAAGGGTGCGCGCGGTTCGTTCATCCGGGCTCAGGAGCAGCGATCGGGCGATCTGTTGAGGGATGGTGCTGGCCCCGGATATCGTGGGTTCCCTCCGCAGGTTGATCCATAACGCCCGCAGGATTGCGATCGGATCCACCCCGGGGTGCTCATAGAAACGGGCGTCCTCGGTGGCCAAAGTGGCGTTGATGCAGGAACGAGGGATCCGATGAAGCGGGATCCAGGCGTGGCGCCCCTGGTGGGGGTGGGCGATCTCGTAGAGCAGCCGGCCGTGACGGTCTAGGATGCGGACGCTGGGGAGGAGAGCTGGCCGTCTCAGATCCATGGGATCCGGGAGCGGGCCGATCCAAAGCGCAAAGGCTCCTATGCCCAGTCCGCTTCCTAGCAAACTGATCAGCACGAGCTTCATCAGCCATCGCCGGATTCGAGCCATCCAGCGCCTCTGGAGCAAGAGTCAAGGATGACCAGGCATGGGGAGCCCAGAGGGCATGCCTTCGGCATGCCCCATGGGAGCTCAGACTCTTTCTGTTCCCCCTTCACTGAGAGAGCTGCGAGGAGGAGGAAGAGTCATTTTCGAGAACGGGGCTGGGAGCCATAGCCCTCCAGCTCCACCTCCAAAAACCTCTAATCAAGAGTGGAGAAAGAGCAGGCATTCATCAACCCTCCACGGCCCACAGGGGCTGAAGATAGAAAGGTGGAGAGAAGCAAAAAGGCCTACCCCCTACGATTTAGGCGTTCCCCTCATTCATAGGGGCGTGTCTCCGGGTTTGCCGCTATGGAAACTCCACCAGGGAGAAGGGCACAGGGACGAAGATCAGCAGGAACAGAACCCAAGTTAGCCATCCAATTGCCTGACGGATCGGATCCAGCGGGGTGATATCGTTCAGGGGAGGTGGATGACGCAGCCCAGTGAGCATCGGCATGAATGCCCAGAGGAACCATCCAGGCCATCGAAGGCCCAGCGCTAGCAGGGCGAACACGCTGATCTCTGAAACGCGCCAGGCTGTCCGGCCCAGCATCGCATACATGATGTGCCCGCCATCCAGCTGCCCCAGGGGCAACAGGTTGAAGCCCGTCACCAGCAGTCCGATCCAGCCAGCCCACGCTAAGACATTCAGTTGCACATCATAGCCATCCCCAGGCAGGGGACGGCCAAAAATCAGAGCTTTCAGGCTCCAGTAAAGGATGGAGTTTCCTTCCAGCGCGACGACGCCTCGAAGAGGAACTACCGGTGAGGTCATGAGTCCGTAAATCAGGACTGGCAAGGCTACTGCCAGCCCGGCGAGAGGACCTGCCACGCTGATATCGAAGAGGGCCTTCCGGTTGCGCATCGGCGAGCGGATCTGGATGAAAGCCCCGAAAGTGCCTAGCATTCCGATGAGGGGGGGTACTGGGATAAAATAAGGCAGCGTCACCTCGCTGTGATGAAGCCGGGCAGCCACGTAGTGTCCCATCTCATGAACACTTAGGATGAGCAGAAGGGCGGTCGCGAAAGCGATCCCCTGCCTCAGGTCGAGAGTACCCTCACTGCCATACAGGGCTCCCGCCCATATCGTGGTGATTACAGTAGCGAGGAACAGGACAAGGTTCACCCATGGTTGAGGGCGGCTTGGCCGGGGAACCCCAGCTTGGGCGATGACTTGGTCGGTTTGCCCGTCGCGGCGCAGAAGAGGGGTATATCCCAGCGCCTCAAAGCGTGAGCGCAGGATCTCAAGCGCTGATTCGGGATCCATTTGCAGGTATCCTTTAAACGCAACCACTCGGTCGGGCGGATGTAGCACACAGGTTTCGGTGATTACAAAGAGCCCTTGCAACGCAGCGGTCAGCCGCTCTAGAGTGGTAGGCGTCCATTCCATTCCAGGCCATGAGAATCCCATCGGGGGCATCGCCTCATTAGGTTGGGTAAGGATACAGGGAGTTACTACTTTTTGCTCTCTCAGTCTATGACATGGGAAGCAAGCTCGCAACGATCTCGTCTGTGGACAGGGCAGGAAAGAGTGGGATCCGCGTCCAAATCGAGCAGGGCTGAGTTATGATATATCTCGCATTCGGCCTGTCTTGGACTTGGAGCGGATTAGGCGCCCGAAAGACTCAATAGCTTATGAGTTAAAGTCGATTTCCCTTTCCCGCAGTTCCGAGGATTGCAGGCGCGAAAGGGGGAGAGAACAAGGGTTGTCTCTTCTCTATTCCCTATCGGGCGGGTCTTCACTTTTTTATCGATCCATGAGGGGTCGAGGCATCAGGGAGGGAGTAGTAGAAGATGGTCGACTGAGACGAGCGAGTTTTATCTCGTTTCGTTTTATCCGTTATTAAGAGCGGAACCAGACCCTAATCGAGACTCTTAGGATTTAGGGGTAGCCCAGTGGAGCGTTTTAGGAACAAGGAAGGTTGGAAGGAGCAAGTGGTCGCAAAGGGAAAGGCTGGCCCAGCATGGGATTGGATCGTTCGATCGCTTCGTTATTGGCTGGCCCCCGGGCTGGGGGTCAAGCGATGGTTGCTTTTGCTGCTGATTGGGATTACGGAGCTGGCCTTAGCTATGGCCTATGTATTAGTCGCGATTTATCGAGAGCAGCCGTTGCCATCAATCTTTTATTATCTGACCCTGCAATTTATGCCTCGACTGGGCCGGGCAGCCCTCTTTGGGCTCCTAGGGATTGTCACTGCTGCGTTTGCCCTCGTGCGTTTGAATCGCACCTTGCTGTCGCCCTTTGTGCAGCCCGGACGGGATGTGGCGGAGGTCTTGCTTCGCCATCGGCAACGAGAGAGAGGGCCGCGGATTGTGGTCATTGGGGGTGGCACTGGTCAGTCGACACTGCTGCGCGGATTGAGGGGGACGGTCGCCCGGCTGACCGCGGTCGTCACGGTGGCCGATGATGGGGGCAGTTCTGGCCGCTTGCGGCGCGAGATGGGACTGTTGCCTCCTGGGGATTTCCGCAACTGCTTGGCTGCCCTAGCCGAAGCGGAGCCTCTGATGACTGCCCTCTTCCAATACCGGTTTGGGCGGGGAACTGGCCTCAACGGCCATGCGTTCGGGAACCTCTTCATCGCCGCCCTGGCCGAGATCACGGGCAGTTTCGAACGGGCGGTTGCGGAATCCAGCCGCGTCCTTGCAGTCCGCGGCCGGGTGTTACCATGCACGGTGGAGCACGTTGTGCTGGCGGCGGAGATCCGGGACGCCGAGGGGCGGATTCATCGGGTCGATGGCGAATCCGCAATCCCGGAGATGCGGGGCCGCATTGAACGGGTATGGCTGATCCCTGAGCATGCTCGTGCCTACCCGGAGACCATCCGGGTCCTCCTGGAGGCAGATCTGATCGTTCTGGGGCCGGGGAGTCTTTACACCAGTGTATTGCCGAATTTACTGGTGGAAGGGATCGTGCCGGCGATCCGGGCCAGCCGGGCTCTCAAGGTCTATGTGTGCAACGTGGCCACTCAGATGGGGGAGACGGAAGGCTATGGCGTGGCAGAGCATGTGCGGGCTATCGAACGCCATGTAGGGTCTGGCTTGTTTGACCTCATCCTGGTGAACAGCCGCACGGATGTCGCATGGAAGGAGGTCCCGGAGGGGGTTGGCGAGCTGGTGCGCTGGGATGGGCAGTCGATCTCTCCCTACACAGTGGTGGCGATGGACGTGATCGATGAGCGAACTCCTTGGTGCCATGATCCGGAGAAGCTCGCTCGAGCTCTGCTGATGCTCTACGAGCGGTATCGCTGCTAAGCATACGGAGGCTTGATTGCGCTGCGGATGCTTTTCTCGATTTCTCCGCCCCTCAAATCAGCTGCGGAGTCTCGCAGAAACGCGCATTTTCAAGATTAGGAAGACACTACCTAGAATTGTGATTCTCGGGCTGGTCTTCCAGCTGGCTCTCGCGCTGGTCACCGGGATGGGGGCCTGTGCCTCAAAATCGGAAGGCCCAGAGCCTCTCACCTACGAGGGGCCCTATCGGATAGACCTGGAAGCGGGCCAGGCGTTGCCTGGGACGGAGGTTCGCTATCTCGGGATAGGTCCACATGGAGCTCGTGTTCTTATCGATGGACATGAGGTGATTCGCCTATCCGGAGATTCAATTGAGGCTGAAGCCCGCCCTCATCCCACGTTGAAATTGCGCTACGTTCTTCGAGTCTATGCTTACGATGAGCAAGCCCTCCACGCGATTGGGACGATGCGAGTGGAGCTCTGGGAAGCTCAGCCTCGTGTTGCGTCGCTTCCCTCGAAATCTGTAGCCCGCTTCACCGCGCCAGTTACTTACCGGGTCCCCAAAGGGGGAGTCATCCCAGGCACCACAGTGGTTTTCGTCGGAAAGGAAGAAGGACGGGCGCATTTAGAGGGTCTCCCTGGATATCCCTATCGGAATTTGGGGGATTCCATCCTCTGGACTGGTCAGGTTCATCCGCTAGTCTATCTTCATGCCACTTTGCGGGTTCTGTTTATCGAGGACGCGTGGATGACTGTGTTGGGGACTGCTGAGGTATGGCTTTCGGGGCTTTGAGAGGGGAAGGAGCCGTCCCTGCTATGTCGATGCGATCCCTGGATTCTACGTTCTTTTCAGGAGGCAGCGATGATCCAAGCGTATGTGTTCATCCAGGCTGCGATGGGCAAGCCCAGCGCCGTTGCTGAAGCGCTGCGCAAGCTCCCCGAGGTCCGGTCTGCGGTAGTGGTCACCGGTCCTTACGATGTGATCGCCTTGGTGGAGGCCCCGGATTTGCAAGCCTTAGGCCGTGTGATCACCGAGAAGATCCAAACGATCGAGGGAGTGGAGCGCACCCTTACCTCGCTGGTCACTTGGATCTAAACTCCGCCTCGTTCAAACAAGCGATCGATGGCCTCCGCCAGCTCGGCCAGGTTCTGAACCTGGTGGACTGCGGCGCAGAGGGGGGCGTAGAGGGGCAGGTCGCTGTCGCCGGTGCCCCAGAGCGAGCGGGGCTCCGGATTGAGCCAGAGGATTCGTTTCGCCCGGCGCCGGATGGCCTCGAAGCAATCCAGCCGCGGATCATTATAATTGTTCCGCCCATCTCCTACCACGATCACGGTGGTGCGCCGATCAATGGCGTCTAGGTAATTCTGACAGAAGGTGGCCAGGCTGTTCCCCAGATCCGTGTTGTAATGTCCCGGAGGGTTCTCTAGCAGCACCTGGCGAACTGCCTCGTCGGGCCGATGCGCTGCGAAGATTGAAGTGATCTCTGTCATGTCGTCGATGTAGATGAAGCTGCGGGTGCGGCTGACCTGATCCTGGAGCAGGTAGATCAGGTGCAGGAAGAACTCCGAGCAGTGGCGCACCGAGGTGCTGAGATCGCACAGGACAACCAGGCGGGGCTTGAGGTGGCGGCGACGGAAGCGGAGATCGAAGGGGACACCCCCATGATGCAGGTTGACCCGGAGGGTAGTTTTCGCATCGAGGCGGCGGCCATCCCCCCGCTTTAGGCGTAGGGCAGCTCGGGTGCGCAGGCGGGCCGCTAAGCGGGCCACCATCTGTCGCATGCGCTGGAGATCGGTCGGCGTGAGAGCGTGGAAGGGGCGCTCCATTAACTCCGCCTCGCTGGGTTCCGGCGGACGCTCCGCCAGTCGCTCCAGGGTTGCCATTCCCGCCGCCTGCTGGATCTGGCGGGTCATTGCCGCCCGGTTCGCGTGGATCTGTTCTTCCAGTTGCTGGAGGGTTTTGGCGTCCATTCCGGCTTCGGCCAGCATCCGGAGCAGTGCACGGATCATTGCTTCCAAGCGGTCATCCAATCCCGCGCTCCGTTGCATCCAGCGTGCGAGAGCGGTTCGATCCCTCCATTCCTGGACCCGATGGCCCCCTGCATAGCGGGCGATGGCCTCTAGCTCCTCCTGGGTGAGCGGACGTCCTTCTAACAGCCGACGCATCAGCGCCATTCGCTGCGGACTGAATTGCTGGGCTAGGGCCTGTAGGGCGGCCTGGAGACGGCGCTGGTCTTGAGGCGAGAGGCCGCTCATCGCAGGCATCATGGGCGGTTCGCCGAGGCCGAAGAAAAGCGGGAACAACTCCTCAAAGACAGGAATGGCCCTGGCTTCTTTCACCAGCGCCGTGCGGAGGGCGGCCTTGAAGGTCTCCCGGTCCATCACCCCAACCTGTTCCACCGCCCAAAGGGCATCTGCCGACTCCGCGACGGAGACCCGTATACCCGTTGCCCGGAGAGCCCGAATGAACTGGACGATCCGATCGTCCATGGAGCAACTCCTTTCCTCGAATTCATCGCCGAGAGGGCGATCTGCTCGTCGGGGAGGCCGGAGCGAAGGGCCAGGAGGATTGTGTGTCCTTATTCTGTCACGCCCAGGCCTTTTTGTCAAAGAACGAATGAGGGATTACACTGCTGAAAGAGGAATTAGGCGATAGACACGCGAGGGCATATCCCTTTTCGGAAACAGTTCGAAGGGGCTCTCCGGTTTGTGTCTCGCTAAAAATGGGGAGTTCAGGCGGCCCCGGAGAAGCCGCTGGATTGGAAGGAAACCAGCATTTCTAAAAGCAAGATGCCTCCACCCGAATACGGGTTAGCTCCCCAGCTCGAGCAGCTTCGACGGCCTCCTAAAGTAAAGTATGAGCGGAAGATATGCAGGGGAGGTCGGCGATCGGAAACACTTCTATCATCTCGCTGATCGTTCAGGTTGGCGAACTAAACCCACAATGCGCTGTCTTTCGGTTATCCCTCTTCGCCCATTATGGACGCTCCCAGACCATCTAATTTTCCTTTGCGATCAGCCCAAGCCTTGGTCTTTATCCACCCGAAAGTGCAGAAACGCAAATCCAAACGCGGTGACGATGGATTGTGGGGAGAGGAGCATGTTCTCGAGTGGGCCCGCCAAATAAAATCATGAAGCTCCTCTAAGCTGCAGGACTGAGAAAAAGCATCTTTTTACGGGTTACGAGCCGAGTGGGGTCAATTGAAAGGCCGTTCCCTAAAAAAGAAAGATAGATCTTTAAGGTCATTCCAGATTGCTGGAAGGAGGGAAGGGTGGCATGCGTCTCCTCGACGTAGATCATTTCTGGATCTATCGCCGGAGCGGATACTTGAACCCACTGGCTCGTTATGAGATCTGGGATGCAGAAGATGCGATCCTCGGTCATGCCGTGGAGGAACGACCCTGCGTTTGGATTCTGGCATTAAAGGTGACCAGAATGCGACTTGGGACACCCTTGGTGCTCTCGGTGAAAGATGCCTCCGGCCTTCCAGTGCTCTCGCTAGTCCGCTCCTGGATCTGGCTCTGGACGAAACCGGTGGAGGTTCAGAACCCGGCGGGGATCCCGCTTCTGCGATTCTGCCTCCCCGGATTTCTGGGTCGTGGGATTGCCATCGAGGATCCTTTCCTCGGGCCGATCGGGAAGATCTTTCGCTCCCAGTGGTTCACTTTGGGCGATCGTCTGTATGAGGTGCAGGATCCGCAGGGACGCTCGGTGGCTTGCTTTCGTTGGATCAAGGAGAGTATGTGGTGGCCTCCACGCCGATGTGAGGTTCGTGTGGAGAGGGGGGCTTGGAGGGAACGTTGGCCCTTCGCTCCCCTAGCGGCTGCCCTGATGATAGCGCTCCTTTTGGAAAATCGATAGTTGAGATCAAGGCAGAAGTCGGACGGTCGGCGCCTATCGCTTTCAGAGGGAAAACATGACCACTTGTTCGGGGATGGAGGAAGCGACTGTTGCAGAAGTGAATGCTCCCGTGGTCATCCTTATTATCGCTGGCACACGGTGGCAGACTGCAGACTGCCGCTAGCGGGCCAGACTCTCATGCTTGCAAACGGTAGTTGGTGTCGGATTCAGATAGCATTTGAAGGAAGCAGGTGTAGGGGATTTGACGCTCCCCTACGTCACTTTCCGTCTTGCTGCTGTGGAGCACTGATGCCCTACGTGCGGAGGTCGCGTGTCCTAAAGCCCTAAGTTAGGATTATGATCGAGCAAGATTCTTAGGAGGGAGGGAGCGATGATCGTTGTGATGAAGCACGGGGCTACGCCTCAGCAGATCGCGGACGTGATCGCCCGCATCGAGGGGATGGGATTCCGGGCCCACCTCTCCCAGGGGGTGGAGCGCACCATCATCGGCATCATCGGCGATGAGCGGCCGCTGAACCCCGACCAGATCCTCCTCTGGGAGGGAGTGGAGCGGGTGGTCCCCATCCTGCGGCCCTTCAAGCTGGCCAGCCGGGACTTCCAGCCCGAGGACACCACGGTGAACGTCAACGGGGTGGTCATCGGCGGGACGAAGGTTGTGGTCATCGCCGGGCCGTGCGCGGTGGAGGGCCGGGAGCAGCTCCTGGAGGCGGCCCACGCGGTGAAGGCGGCGGGGGCCTCCATGCTGCGCGGGGGCGCCTTCAAGCCCCGCACCTCGCCCTACAGCTTCCAGGGGCTTGGCGTCGAGGGGCTGCGGCTGCTGGCCGAGGCCCGCGAGCAGACCGGCCTCCCCGTCGTCACGGAGGTGATGGCCCCTGAACACGTCCCGATCGTCGCCGAATACGCGGACGTCCTGCAGATCGGCGCCCGGAACATGCAGAACTTCGCCCTCCTGGAGGCCGTCGGCAAGGCCCGCAAGCCCGTCCTCCTCAAGCGGGGCCTGATGTCCACGGTGGAGGAGCTCCTGCTGGC
>JANXBD010000028.1 GCA_025057635.1 Thermoflexus sp.
CACCCGGGCTGGATGGAAGCGGAGATCGCCGCCGCGCTCCGGCCCCTTCCCGAGCCTCTGCGGGCCTCGCTGATCGATCCCCGCTGGAAGGCCGCGATGCCCGTCTCCGACGCGTCCGCGCGCGAAACCGTATGGCGGATCTGGGCGGCTGCGGGCGCGGCGCCGGAGATCGGGCTCTTCCGGGGCTGCCATGATAAGACCGGGTTCCGCCTCCACGCGATGGCAGCGCCGGTTCTCCCGCTGCCCTGGCGGGCGGCCTGGGTCGGCGAAACAGTGCGCCTGCGCTGGCCGGGGATCCCGGGCGCCCTCGCCCGCGTCACGCCCTCCGGCGGGCGCTGGCTGGGGCCGGAGCCCGGCTTCGGGGATCCCCTGGACCGGCTGGAGGAGCTGGTTCGCGGGATCCTGACCGAGGAGGCGTCGTCCGCCCTCTGGGTCTGGACAGCCTCGTCGGGGGAATGGCCGGCCTGCGCGGCGGCTCGGGCCGGCCATCGCGAGGCGCTGCTCGCGCTGCCCCCACAGGACTGGCTGCAGCGGCGGGTGCACGGGATGCTTGAGCGCTGGGACGGGCGCATGGAGGCGAGGAGCCCTTCCGCCCTGGTCTATGCGGCGTGGCGCGAAGAGGTGCTCCGGGCGGCCTTGAGAGATGAGCTGGAAGAGGAAGGGTTGCGACGCCTGCTCTCCCGTCGGCCTACCGAGGCGATCCTGACCGCGCTGCTGGTGAACGGGGAAGGGGTGTGGGATGACCGGAACACCGTGGAACGGGAAGGGCGAGAGCGGATCCTGCAGCGCGCCTATCCGCAGGCGTTGCGCTGGATCGGGAGACGCTACGGGGATCTGCACACCATCTGGGAATGGGGAAAGGCCCACGCGGCCCCCCTGCGGATCCTGGGCTGGCCGTTTCGGGGGGAGATCGCCCTGGGAGGGGACGAAGGGGACCGCTGGCCGACGCCGGTGGATCCCGCCCGGCCGTATCGGACGGCCTTCTGGCCCGCGCTCACCGTGCGAAGCGGATCGGAGGTAAGTGTCGAGACAGCGCCCGCACCCTGGTGGTGGCCATGGCCGTGAGGGGCACCGCAGCATTGCACTCTGGGCCTTCGAATCCCTCACCGCCTCCGCTCTCCGCGGGAGAGGCATCCTGCCGTCCGCCGCATGTCCCACCAGACCCGGTGAACGGCGGGGAGCCGCGCGCTGGATCATCCATCTCTTTTCACATCGATGGCCCAGGTGGGGTGCGGCGGGTGAGCATCGCCAGTTCCCGTTCCAGCTCCGCTCGATGCTGGGCGGCGGCCTGGCGACCTTCCTCCAGGATCTGTCGCCACCGGGCGCGGATCGTTTCGCGCAGCTCTGCGCCGGATTGAGGGGTAAGCAACAGGATCAAGCCGGCCCCTATCAGGCCTCCCACCAGAAAGCCATAAATCCAGAAGATCGCGCGTCGCATAGGTTCCCTCGTCGTCGAGTTATGCCATGGGCAACCTCTGCGCTCTCCTGCGGATTTCGGGCTGGGGTGCTGAAGGCGGCGCACCCGCCCCACCGCCCCCCCCGCCCCGAAAGGAGGGGAAGAAGAACCTTGGCCCGCGTCCCTCCCGAAGGCACGCAGGGGGCTCGAGGCTTGAAGCTGCCCAAGGCGTCGGTTCCTCCACCTGAAATTTTACTGGTTCCTGCACAAACGGCAGGTAGTGGCGAAAAATCTTTCGCCCTTACCTGTTTTGCCCCGACCGCCGACGGATCGCTACTGCAACCGTCGGATCGTCGACATGCCCCCGTAGAGAAAAATCTCCGATCTCATGCTATTATGAAAAAAGTCAAGAAAAGGTGGCGGAATGCATGGCGCTTGCATGGTTTGGGGCAAGCGAGGCCGCCTTCGACGGCCCCGCCTGCCTCCCACACCCTGAATCCTCCCTCCCCGCAGCCCAAAGGGCCGTGGGAGGGGAAGCAACAGGGCCTTCATCCCTGGAGGACACGGCGGCCCGGCGCATAGCGGGTTTGTCCGGAGTCCAAAGAGAGTCCTGCGGTGGGATTTCGAGAGAGGGAATGTGGATTGAAAGCGGCCTTCGGGTAAAGATCGTAGATCTGGCAGTCGCCTGGAATTGGGACTGCGATCAGCCCTTTGTGGAGATGATCCGGGCGGCCTGTGCCCGACGCGGCCTTTCAATGACGGATATCACCCCTGGGGATCTTCCAGGAGTCCTGGAACGGGCCCGGCGAGGCGAGTGGTCATGCCGGGTCTTCTTCGACCGGGCCTCGGATTGGGATGAGGATTTTGAGGCGCTGGTGGAGTGGGCCCGCGAGGCGGGCGTGTTCCGCCTGAACCCCACGGAGCGCGCCCGGGCGGCGTGGGATAAGGTGGCCATGCATCGGCGGTTTACAACTGCCGGGCTTCCTACCCCACCGACGTGGATCCTGCCTCCCTGGGAGGAACAGCCCGAGGTGGAATGGCCGGAGGAAGCCAGCGGCGCGCTGATCGCCAAGCCGGCCTTTGGGGGGGGCGGAGAAGGTGTGGTGCGCGTCATCGGCCCAGAGGATCTGGCCACGCTGCGAGCGAGTTTTCCAGATCAGCCGTTCCTGATCCAACAGTATGTGCATCCCCGCTTCCTTGGCGGACGCCCAGCCTGGTTTCGAGTGCTGTATGCGGTGGATACGGTGTTCCCTTGCTGGTGGGATCCGGAGACCCACCGCTACACACCTGTCACCGAGGCTGAGCGGACGATCTTTGAATTGCATCCGCTCTGGGATCTGGGCCACCGGATCGCGGAGGTGTGCGGCCTGCATCTGTTCTCCAGCGAGATCGCCCTCGACGAGAAGGGGCGCTTTCTCTGCATCGATTACGTCAACGATCCGATTGACACTCGCCCACAGTCTACGGTCCCGGAGGGAGTGCCGGATGAAATTCTACTTCGGATGGCCGATCGGATTGCCGAGGCGGTACGAGGGAGGACACCGTGTCGCTGATCATGGTGACGAATGACGATGGGATCCGATCGCCCGGGTTGCGGGCGGTGGCGGCGGCTTTGCAAGGGCTTGGACAGGTGGTGGTGATAGCTCCCCTTGACCAGTGGTCTGGCGCTGGCCGCTGCATGCCGGCTACTTCGGAGGGACGGATTTATCCAGAGACCATAGTAGTGAACGGGACAACTATTCGGGCGTACGCGGTGGAAGGAACGCCAGCCCAGGTGGTGGATCACGCGCTCCTAGAGCTCCTGCCGCGTCCTCCGGATTTAGTGGTCTCGGGGATCAATTACGGGGAGAACGTGGGATCTGGGGTGACCATCTCAGGAACGGTGGGAGCGGCCCTAGAGGCGGCCAGCTTCGGCATCCCCGCCCTTGCGGTCTCCCTGCAAACCCCGGTGGAATACCACCTGGGATATTCCGAGGAGATCGACTTCCGCGCCGCCGCTCACTTCACATGCCTGTTCGCCAAGGCAGTCCTTCGACAGGCGCTGCCGTTTGACGTAGATGTGCTCAAAATCGATGTCCCATCCACTGCAACTCCGGATACGCCCTGGCGGTGGACTCGCCAGTCCCGCCAGCGGTATTTCGTCCCAGTGCGGCCGATGCGCCGCCGCCCTACCGATCCTGGGCCGCTGGGGTATCGGGTGGAGATCGGCTTCGAGCATCTGGAGCCAGATTCAGACATCTATGCGTTGGTGGTGGATCGGGTTGTCTCCGTGACGCCGCTGAGCCTGGATCTGACATCCCGGGTCTCGGCAAAGGAGCTGAGGGAATGGTGGGAGAAAGCCCGGTAGGGGTCTCCAGAGCGTCCCCGGTTACGCCGATTGGCTCGCGTGGAGCGATCGGGACGCTGTGGATGCTGTTCCTTTTGTTGCTGATGAACGGCTCGGCGGCGTGGACGGTGACGCTGGCTGGATGGACGGATGGCCTGGAGATCCTTCCGCTAGCGGCCGTGGGCGGCCTCTTCATCGGATGGATCCTGGCGGTCCGTCGTTTCTCCGGGCCGGTCGCCCTGGTCCTGAACCTGGGCTACGGGACGGTCTGGGTGGGGTATCTCAGCGCTCGCCTGATCCCGGATCCGGACTGGTCGCTGAAGCTGCAGTGGCTGGGTTATCGCCTCACGGTCTGGGCGATCGAGGCGATGCGGGGCGGCCGTGGCAGCGATCCCCTTCCCTTCGTGGTCATGATGGCGGCCTGGATCTGGCTGGCAGCCAGCGCCAGCGCCTGGTATTCCTTTCGGACGATCCGCTGGTGGCGGGCGTTGCTGCCGGCCGGGCTGATCGCTTTTATCAACGCCTATTACTATCTGGGCCCTCGTCCCCTCACGCTCTTCCTGATCGCCTATCTGCTGGGCGCGTTGCTCTGGCTGGTCACCATCCACTATGAGGAACAAAGCCACCGCTGGCAACAAGAGCGGATCCGATTCGCGCCAGGCCTGCAGGTAGGCATTCTGCAAACCGGACTGATCATGGCAGGACTAGTCCTGAGCCTAGCCTGGTTGCTACCGCCGGCTGGGCCTAGCAGCACAGTTTCCCGGGCCTGGAGCGAGATCAGCCGGCCCCTGCGCCGGAGCCAAGAGACCTTCAACCGGCTGTTCAGCTCCCTGCGCTCCCAGCGTCCGGCCTACCTCAGCCCGCTAAGCCGCACCCTTCCCTTCGGCGGCCCGCGACGGCTGAGTGACACGCCCGTGATGGATGTCAGAGCCCAAGGACCCGCGCGATATTGGCGAGGGATGGTCTATGATATCTACACTCCCAACGGTTGGATTTCCTCGGGACAAAACGAAAAAACCCATGCTCCTATGACAGCGCTCACCGCACGCCCTGTCTGGGAAAGCCGGGTGATCGTCACCCAGACGTTCAATGTATATCTCCCCGGGAATGTGCTGATCTTTGCAGCCCAGCATCCAATCGCGACCAGTCTTGCCTCCATCGCTCAGGGTTATTTCACCCCTCAAGCCCACGATCTGATGTTGATCCGCAGCTCGAGGCCGTTTGGGACTCAAGAGACCTACGAAGTGATCTCTTTAGTTCCGGTGCCCGATATCGAGAGCTTACGGCGGGCTGGGAACGTTTACGCGGAGTGGGTGCAGCGGTATTTGCAATTACCCGCAGACCTCGATCCTCGGATCCGCCGCTTGGCAGAGCAGATTACTGCTGGGCATGACAACCCATATGACAAGGTGGCGGCCCTGGAGGCCTGGCTGCGCCGCAACATCGAATACAATGAAAATATTCCAGCCCCGCCGCCAGGCCGCGATGGGGTAGTTTATGTGCTTTTCGACCTACGCCAGGGTTACTGTGATTACTACGCATCGGCCATGGCGGTGATGGCGCGGGCTCTAGGGATCCCGGCCCGTGTGGTCAGTGGCTACGCCCAAGGGGAGAGCATGCCCGATGGGCGTTACCGGGTGCGCCAGCGAGACGCCCATACCTGGGTGGAGATTTACTTTCCAGGCTTCGGCTGGGTTGAGTTCGAGCCCACAGCGGCCCAGCCATCGATCCTGCGCCCCGAGCGTTCGCCTTCGCCAACGCCGACCCCTCCAATCCCCGAGCAAGCCGACGCCGCCCGAGGGATGCCCTCAACCACGCCGACCCCCCGGGGCGCGCCCGCCAAGGATTTTGACATCCAATCAGAAGAACTCTGGAACACACCTTCGATCTCGCCATCTTCCGCGGAGCGAATTATGATTAGCCTATTCGCGATACTGGGATTGCTAGTTGTGGGTTTCTGGATCCGAGATCATCGGCGATTGCGCGAGCTCTCCTCCGCGGCCCGAGATTATCTTTGGATGAACCGAGTGGCCTGGCTGTTGGGGATCCAATTCCCATCTTCGTGGACGCCCATAGAACGAGCGATGTATTTAGGAAGCCGGATCCCGGAGGTCGCTGGGGTCCTAGAACGAGTGGCACAACGGTATAGTGCAATCCGGTTCGGAGGATATCAGGTCTGGGCGCTTCCACCTCCCCGAGGATGGTGGCTTCGCCTCCTAGCCCGAGGGCTAGCGTGGCGGCTCCGGGAATGCTTGGTGCCACCCTCAAACTTGAAAGAGAACAGCCGCTGGACACAAGCAGCTGGATGATGGTTTGGGTTGGGCCTCTCGCAAGATGGCACGGAAATGGAGGCGGAACGGAGGAGAGGAAATGAAACCTGTTGAGAGCCCCTCGGAAATCCAACAGCTTTTTGAACTGCTTGAAGCTCACTTGGAACAGATCAGGCAGGGTATTATCAAGGAGCATTCCGGAAACTCCGACCTAAATCAGCGGGGTTCGTTGCTCGCCGCCTTAGGAAATAGTCGAAAGCTTCTGGAACGCTTGCGAGGACAGATCCAGCGTGAGCAGGCCCTTCTTCACTGCTTGCTGGATCCTCAACTGAGAGTTCATCTCGCCCATCACCCGGATCCATGGCTGGGGGAAGGGATCCAACGAGAAGTAACTGTGCTGTTCGCCGATCTCCAGGGCTTTTCGGAGCTATGCGATCGGCTTCTCCTCGAAGAGATCATTCCCCTCCTGAATCGCTATCTTCAGTTGGCCTGGGAGGCGATTCGAGGAGAAGGAGGGGTGGTGGATCGATTCATGGGGGACGCGATCTTAGGCTGGTTCAACGCGCCCTTTGACCTGCCGGATCATACCTATCGAGCCCTGCGGGCAGCATGGCGGATGCAACAGGGTCTTGCTCTCCTCCATGCGAGCTTACCTCCAGCGCAGCGACGCCGCTATCGGATCGGCGTGCATGTGGGCGAGGCTGTTGTCGGCCCGATTGGGACGTTAGATTACTGGACGTACACAGTGGTGGGCTGTGTAGTGAATTATGCCCGCCGGCTCCAGGAGGCCGCACCGCCCGGCCAGATTATCATCAGCCGGGCAGTGTTTGAACGCTCAAGGGATCGCATCGAAGCACGAGCGTTGCCTGTCTTCCCAGTCCGGGGAGGGGCCCAAGTGGTGCCCGTCTATCGATTCCTGGGGTTTCGGGAGGAACACGCATGAAGATCCTGGCCATCGCCAGCCTAGGCATCAGCATCCTTTTGTTCCTGTATGCAGCGTATGTGTTGGTGTTGACCGGGCTGAGTCTGTGGGGGCGACGCCGGGTGATCCCACGGGTGGAGCCCAGAAGCTGGCCCCAAGTAACAGTGCAGTTGCCGATTTACAACGAGGGAAGCGTGGTGGAGCGCCTGCTCGGGGCGGTTGTCGCGCTGGATTATCCGCGGGACCGCCTCGAGATCCAGGTCCTAGACGATTCCACGGATGAAACTGCCCAGCGGATCCAGCGACAGGTGGCCTACTATCAAAGCCTGGGGCATCCCATCGAATTGCTGCGACGGCCGCATCGGAACGGCTATAAAGCTGGGGCCCTGGCCTATGGGCTGCAACGAGCGAGAGGGGAATTCATCGCCATCTTCGACGCGGATTTCGTCCCCCCACCAGATTTCTTGAAGCGGATGATCCCAGTGCTGCTGGCCGATCCGTCCATCGGGGCGGTCCAGGCTCGCTGGAGCCATCTGAATGCCCAGGCCTCCTGGATCACGCGAATCCAGGCACTAATGCTGGATGCCCATTTCATTGTAGACCAGGCAGCCCGTTCCGCGGCTGGCCTGCCCGTCAACTTTAATGGATCTGCAGGAGTGTGGCGCCGGGAAGCCATCGAAGCAGCAGGAGGCTGGGAGAGCGATACCCTGACCGAGGATCTAGATCTCAGTTATCGAGCCCAGCTTGCCGGATGGCGATTAGTGTTTGTGCCAGATGTGGTTGTCCCCGGGGAAGTCCCCCCCACCCTCCAGGCCTTCAAGCGCCAGCAGTTCCGATGGGCCAAAGGAACCACCCAAACCTTCTGCAAGCTGATCGGGCGGATACTGATCAGCCCATGGCCCTGGCGGAAGCGCCTGGTGGCCCTCTTCCATCTAGGAGGCTATTTCACCAATCTATTCGGGGTGCTATTGCTGTTGCTCTGGGGCCCCCTGTTGCGACATTCGGCGGAGCAGCCGAAATGGACTGTGATCCTAGGCTTAGGGCTATTGGCAGTCCCATTGATGTATGGCTTGAGTCAGCAAGCCCTCTACCCAGATTGGCCCCGACACCTATGGGCGATCCCCTTACTGTTTCTGATCGGGACGGGGTTAACGCTGAACAACACCCGGGCTATTCTCGAAGCCCTGCTCGGATATCCTTCGGAGTTCATACGAACGCCCAAAGGAGAGCGAGCCATAGACGCAGATCGAGAAGCGGATCCCACCGGGTGGATCGAAGGAGCTTTTGCCCTCTACGCCATCTTCCTGGCCTGGCGGGCTTGGGATTACGATCTGAATGGAGTGGTGCCTTTCCTGCTGTGTTATGCGATCAGCTACGGCATCATAGCCTGGCACAGCCTGATCTCCGTCCGACCTTCTCCCTCTGTTCTCCCGACGCGCTCTTCGGCGGTTCCCCGAATTTCGCTGGACGAGGCCGATCGACACGGCCCGCTCTCTCGTTAGGGGAAAATCAGGGAGAGGTCAAATTGCCCTATTCCACCCTTCTTCTCACACCTGGCCTAGGGAATTCATCACCTCCGCGTCGGATCTCTGTTCGGTCTCCAGATCCACAGGGATCGAGAAATTGACCGTTCGCCCTTCCGAGCGCTACGGTCAAACAGCTCTCAAGGAGTGGAAACGATATGCGCGTCCTAGTCGCAGGCGGAGCAGGTTACATCGGCAGCATTGTGACTGAGTTCCTGCTGGACGCAGGCTATGAAGCCATAGTCTATGACAACCTCTCTCATGGGTTCCGTGCCGCAGTCCCTGAAGGAGCCCTCTTTGTGCGGGGAGATATCGGGGATGGAGAACGGGTGGTGGAGACCCTGCGCCGATGGCCATGCCAGGCAGCTATGCATTTCGCCGCCTTCATCGAGGCCGGGGAATCCATGCAGGATCCCTTCAAGTATCTTCGGAATAACGTCGCTCAGACCATCGTATTTCTGGAAGCCCTACTCGCCGCGGGGGTAGATCGCATGGTGTTCTCCTCCAGTGCTGCAGTCTATGCCCCCGCCCCCAAGCCCCTTACAGAATCCTCTCCTATCGGCCCCACAAACGTCTACGGAGAGACCAAGGCAACAGTCGAGCGCATCCTGATGTGGCTGCATCGCACCCGGGGCCTGCGCTATGCTGCCCTGCGCTACTTCAACGCAGGCGGGGCGACAGCAACTCGGGGGGAGGATCACCGCCCGGAGAGCCATCTGATCCCAAACATCCTGGCAGTGGCGCTGGGCCGCCGGCCTTACATGGAGATTTACGGAACCGATTATCCCACCCGGGACGGTACATGCATCCGGGATTACGTTCATGTGGTGGATCTGGCCCGTGCCCACCTTCTGGCGTTGGAGGCCTTATCCGACCGGCCGGTGATGGTTTACAACGTGGGGACAGGGGTCGGATACACTGTGCGAGAGGTCCTGGAGGTGTGCCGGGAGGTGACCGGCCATCCGATTCCCGCGGTGGAAGCTCCCCGACGGCCGGGAGACCCAGTGATGCTGGTGGCCTCCCCAGAAGCTATCCGACGGGATCTGGGCTGGACCCCTCAATACACCCTGAGGGACATCGTGCGGAGCGCGTGGCGCTGGATGCAGGCCCATCCGGAAGGATATCCAGCCCAAGAGATTTCGCCGATCTCCCAGGCATCCTCACTCTGATCCAACAAGAGGCTTATCGTGTGCGGCCTTCCGTAACGCTCGGCGTCCTTGTTTGTTGTTTCCACCAAAACAGGAGTATCATGGACAAGCGCGGTTGAAGGCAACCTATCGAAGGAAGGGAGGGTGTAATGCACTTTCCCCTTGGGCCTACAGAACTAGTGATCATTCTGTTGATCGCCCTTCTGCTCTTTGGGCCCGGTCGCTTGACCCATTTAGCGCGAGAGCTTGGGCAGAGCATTCGGGAATTCCGCCGTGGGTTGGCCTCGGAGGAGGAAAAGCAAGGCACAAAGCCGGATAAGCCAGCTTAAGGAAGGCCTCCAGCAAGAGGCAGTTGTCCTTCTTCGTCCCCTGCTGGCTTTGGAAGATCAACGTGCGACGAATTCGATCTGCCTCCCAAAACTCGATTTCGTCGTTTCTCAGAGGCACTGACGAGGCCAAACGAAAGGATTCGATCGGGGAGATCGCTTGTGGATTACTTCGGAAGCCATGGCCCTAGGCCCACTGTCGAGATCGTAATCGCCGCTATGCTCAGGAACCATAAGGGAAGCCCGGCTTTAAGGAAATCCTTCGGTTGATAACCGCCGGCGCCCATCACCAGCGCATTGGCGGGATGAGCCATTGGGGTGAGGAAAGCCGCTGAGGTGGCCAGCGCCACGGCCAGTCCCATCCAGTGTGGGGGGATCCCCAGGACGGGCGCCGCTTGCATTGCGATCGGCCCCCAAACCACGGCAGTGACCGAAGCGGAGAGCACCTGCGTGAGAATCGCGGCGCCCCCTGTGAACACGAGCACCCCCATCCAAGGAGGGACCCCACCGATCCGCTGAAGCAACATTTCCCCTAGACTCTCCGCCGCTCCGGTGCGGGAGATCGCGATGGAGAGCGGCAACAACCCAGCGACCATGAACACCGTCGGCCACTCAATGGCCCGATATGCTTCCTCCATGGTCAGGCAACCAATGAGGATCATCAGCACCGCCCCGGCCATCGCCACCTCGGCCACCGAGCGGGAGGTCAGCATAGAGACCCCGATCACCCCTAACATGATCCCGATCGCTGGGATCCGGCGGGAGGTCCGGAGGGGCTCCCCATCGCCTTGTAGCACGATGAACTCCGGGTCGCCCTGGAGGATGCGGATGCGCTGCCAGGGGCCGTAGGCCAGGAGAGCGTCCCCAAAGCGCAGGCGCTCATCTGCGAGCCCAACCCAGATAGGCCGTCCTTCCCTCCAGATGGCCAAGATCTGCACGCCATATCGTTCCCGAAACCGAAGCTCCCGTAAGGTCTTGCCAATCAAAGTCGTATGGGGGGAAAGGAGGATTTCAACCAGCCCCGCCTCCCCTGCCTCCAGCACCTCCGGAGCCACCAGACGGGCAAGCTTGCGAAGCCGCAGAGACTGTGCAACTTCCTCCACGCTCGCCTCCCCTAAAGAGCCGGTGGCCACGAGCAGCACATCCCCTGGTCGGAGAGACTCCGAACTAGTCGGGGAAAGGATCAACCGCCCCCGGCGCCGGATCCCGACAACCGTCAAGTGGTATCGGGAGGCCAGGCCGCTTTCCCCGAGGGAAACACCGGACAGCGGCGAGGAGGGCTCGACCAAAAGCTCGACCAAACCGTTCTTTAATCCGTAAAGCTCCGCCAGCTCTCGGTTCAGACGGTGTAAGTGCATCCATTGCCCAACGGGAGAACGTTCGGGAAGTTTCCGCCAAGTGACCCCGATCACCCACACCAAGCCTAAGGAAGCAGGGAGGAAGCCAACCATAAAGAAGTCCAGCATCGAGAGCGAACGACCATGGCTTTCCCGCAAGAGCCCACTCAGCAGGAGGTTGGCCGTGGTAAAAAGGGTGGGCATCCCTCCAAGTAGCGCGCCATACGCAATTGGGATCAAGATCCGAGAGGGCGATAGACCGATTTGTCGGGCCGCTTGGACGGCTATGGGCATGACCACCGCAGCGGCGGTTACGGAATTCATCGCTAGCGAGAGCATGGCGCTTACCAACGTCATCCCCGCCACCAGGCGCGGTGGGGAATTCCCAGCCCACCGGCTCAGCCGCTCTCCTAAGATCCGGGAAACCCCTGTCCGATTCAGGCCAGCGGTCAGAATGAAGAGGGCAATCAGGGCGATCACGGCGGAGCGGCTGAATCCGCTGAAGGCTTCCTGAGGGGAGAGCACTCCGCCGAAAGAGAGCCCAAGAACCAGGATCAAGGCAGCAAGGTCTGGCCGTAGCCCCCCGCTGACCAGTAGGCCCGCCATGAGCATCGAAACCAGCAACAGCCAAACGGCGGAAAGAGGAAGCACCTTTCCTCCTAAAGCCTAAAGCAAGCGGATGGCTGATTGGAATTCGACCTTAGATCCATTTCCATCCCCCATGCCACGGTTTCCCAACCGCTGAACAAGGGTGTAACCCCTTCCGCCAATCCGCACAGATCTCACGGCATGCTCAACCAGGTAAGACGCTCTGTTCTATCCTACCCCCATTTTGGGCATTAGAGGATAGCTCCAAGGCGGGACAGCGGATTCCAGGAATCCGGCCTCCTCGGCATTTTTGGCATTAGGGGATAATTCCAAGGCCATAGGCTTCTTAGTTATTGAGGCCAGACTGCGCTCTTCACCCGGGAACAGAGCGAATCTGCTTCGTGGTGAGAAAGGCCCAGATCCCTCCAACCGAAGGTCTGAACATGGCGCATCAGAAGTTAAAGGTCCAGCTCAAAATGCGCCTCCTAGGAGCTGGGCTCGATCCCTGGAGAACTAGAAAGCCCTCCCAAAAATCTGCCCGACCCACCCTCTGAGACGCCACTGGGCCAGCAGAATGGGCAGATAGGAGAGATAGAGCCCGTTCCGGAGGATCAAACATCCAGCGAGCGGATCGCTGCGGGCAGCCTACAATGTGTCCCCTAACCAAGCCACGCCGGAAGCTCTGCGATAGAGGTCAGGACAGCATCTGGGCGGATCCGACCCTCTAAATCCGCCGGCCGGAACTTTCCGGTCTGCACTAAGATCCCTCGGACACCTACCGCTTGCGCTCCCCCCACATCGATTTCAATATCGTCCCCAACCATCGCGACCTGCTCTGGAGGCCTCCCCAAATCCTCCAGGATAGATTGAAAGAACGCGGGAGCCGGTTTGCCAAGGATGAGGGCCTTCTGGCCAGTGGCCTCCTCCAGCGCGGCGATGAATGGCCCCACATCCAACCGGAGCCCATCGGTTGCCTGGTAATAGCGGGTGCGCCCTAAACCGATAAGCCCCGCCCCGCGCTCTAAGATCATTCGGAAAGCCTGGTTTAAGCGCTCGAAAGTCCATCCTTCCCCGAGATCGCCGATCACCACGTAATCGGGCTGCTGATCTTCTTCAAGGATCCCCTCGAAATCCTCCCGAGCCCCTTCTGGGATTAGGAGATAGGCTCGGGCCTGGCGCTGGCGCAGGAAGCGCCCAGCTGCCCAAGGAGGGCTGTAGATCTCCTCGGGCGTAGCCGTAAAGCCCATGCGTTGGAGCCGATCGGCGAGTGCGCGACGACTGCGGGTGGTAGTGTTGGTGACAAAACGGACGGCGAGGCCCATCATCCTCAGAGCTCGCACCGCCTCTACAGCCCCTGGGATAGCCCCCACTGCGGTATACAGGGTGCCATCCAGATCCAAGAGAACCGCTGTTATATCCTCTCGTCGAGATCGCATAACGCCTCCTTCACCTAAGGAACCCCAAGGATCTGCAAACGGGATGATCCGCTCCATCGTCCTCGGATTATCTATGACCTCCTCTGCAGCCACAAGGCTTGGGGGAACAAGAAGGAGCCATCTCGCTATGCTATTAGAGACTTTATAGGCATCAGGGGCAAAGTCGAAGGCTTTGCTTCCTCAGGGATCCACCTGGATCTCCGAAGGAAGTTCCCAGCTCACATGTTCTCCGGACAACCCCTGAACCAGGAGATGCTCCATCGATGGCCAGAGATACCATCCGAGGCGAACACGATATCGACCAGATGGCAGGGAGGGGAACGACACCCTCAGCGGAACATCCTCTCCAATAGGCCACATCGAGGTGAGTTGGGGCCGATCTTGCTGAGCAACCAACTGTCCTTTCTCGTTCACGAGGTGAATAAAAAGCGTGTAATTTCGATTCAGCGGCCTTAGAGCCCTCCAGCTCAGCCACATCTCGAAGGGCTCACCGCCCTGAATCACCGCCCTGAAGCGTGACCGGCTTCTCCACGCCGCGAAGCTGAAGTACCCCCCCGAAAGATATGGCGGAAGGAAGATCCGGAATCGCTCGACGAACGATCAGAGTCCAGGGCAAATCCACCCCATCAGCCCCACTTTCTTCAACGCGCCACCGCGAATTCCCTGGCCCACTATACCACCCCACGCGAATCCGATAAGGACCTGGAGGGACATCCGGGGGGATCCTCAAAAGATGAGCATCGCGATAATGCTTCTCCGGATCCCATCGACGAGTGGGAAGATCAGCCGGATGGACATGATCGCTCTGAAATACCTGAGCAACCGCGAAAGGCCGATCCGCTGGGATTCCATGGACATAGACGTGCGCATCCTCTTGCAAATCGATTAGAGGGCGCCACCATAGATTCAGGTGCACAACTTCCCCTGGGAATGCTACCCAACGGTCGATCTGATAACCCACTAATCGAATCCGCCCCTCAAAGTCAGCTTGAACAGAGAGATCAACGCCGGGGGGACGATCCAGTGGCACGCGGGCGATCGCCCACAGGTGATACGGGAAGCGGAGAACAAACACAAGCAGGAACAACAGAGCGGCTCCTCGCGTCACCCAGCGGGACGGTTCCCATCCTTCCTGCGGCGTCCCTTCACAAGATGTGGCGGAATAAGGCGCGGCGGAAGGGACAAGGACAGCCCGACGCCGCCGGAAAATCGCTTGGATTGGCCATCCAAGCCAGAGCCCGAGTGCCACGCCATCGAAAAGACACCAACGCCAAAACCCCGCGAACCAGAGGCGAACCCGATGCGTGCCAGCGGGGAGTTCCGCCCAGAGCCATCCGGTGCGAGCCTCCACCCACGTGGAGACAGGCTGGCCATCCACGAGAACCACCCAGCCCGGAAATCCAAGGACCATGAAACGAATCGCGGTGCGATGAGGAAGGCGGATTTCCCAGCTCTGATCTAGAGGCTTCAGATCAAGAGGCTGTGCCATCCCCGAGGCGGGAAGCGTTGTCCGATCCAAGCGGTCCGGCTCCTCACCGTATTCATAAGCACGGATTACGTCCGGGAATGGCTTCGGCCATCCCTCCACCCATTTCGGGAACAGCTCGCCGGTGGCAGTGAGACCTGGATAGAATTGTTCCCGTTCATAACGGTGCAAGTCCACCAAGGTGGCCTGGCCAAAGAGAACACGAGATCCACCATCATAGACAAACCCCAGCGTCCCTAAGACGAGGAACAAACAGACAGCGAAAGCGAATGGCCAGCGAGGATACGATTTCAAGGTTTCTATCGACCAGCCGATGAGCAGCGCCACAATCAACCCAGCAGGGCCCAACCAGCGCCATGGAAATTGAACGTAAGAAAGACCTGGGAAAATAGCCCAGAGCGAGCGGGAAGCAGGGGTCATCAGGAAGAGAAGCATCATACCAGCGAGCCATCCCCACAGCGCTTCAGCCCGAAAGGTGCGATGACGCCCGGGAAGCGCAAAGGCGAGGGAGGGAAAAGCCAGCAGAATCTGATGCAGTCCGATCGTCAGGATGAGAGGACGATTCCCCCAGCGTTCGTCGCGCACAGGAGGCAACTGGAGAAGCTGCGGTAGACTCCGGAAATGATGGACAACTTCATAAACTCCCGTGCGGGCACGCTCCATATGGACCAGAGGGATTTCGATAACTGAGGGGCCTAAATAAGGCAATGCCATGCCCAGACCTATGGCGAAGGTGATGAATGTCCTCGCCACACGCCTCTTATCGAACTTCCGGAGGATGCTCATGAACAAGATATAGCTGAAAGCTAGGAAATATCCCATCAGCGCTGTAAGATTGTGGCTGAGACCTAACAGGGCGACCGAGAGGGCCAGAAGCCAGCGTCTCGTGAATCCTCCGCCCCGCAACACACCATCCACACCGACCAACAGCCAGGGTAGCAGGGTGATCGCAAGGTATTGCGGATAGTTACTTTGCTGAAGCTGGAAGGGCATGTAGCCGAAGGCGAGGCCCGCGGTCACTCCAGCAGCAGGGCTCAGCCTCCATCGTCGGGCCAAGAGGTACGCGCCTACACTCCCTGCGAGCGTGGCGATGATCAGAACGGCTTTGATCGCCTGCTCGACCGGAAGCCCCAGCCCCACCGAGAGCGCGGCCACAGACCAAGGGAACAGAGGCGCATGGAAAATGAAGAGAGGATAACCAGCCCCACCCGCGAGATCAGGTGCCCAGCGAGGATACAAGATGCCTGCCTGCCACATCCGAACCATCTCGAGAGCACGATAGGCATGCAAGAGGGCATCTCCCTCTCGAGGCAGACCCGGCTGATTTAATCCTTGCCAGCATGCCGTTAGCCCGATGAGAACCCACAGCACCCCAAGATCCTTCCACCTCATCCTCATCACGCCTTGAACCTCCATTGGATCAGCCCCCACCCGCATTCTCCATCAAGGGACAGGATGGATCTGCAGCTTCTCTAAAGGGACACTAAACCCTGGGAAAGGCTTCCCCGTAGCATCAATGGCAGGCAGGCGTTCCCCTTTCTTTAGAAAATACCAGCCTGTATGGATGGAATAAACGCCCGGGGGAAGCGGCTGTTTCCATTCGATCCAGCGCTCTTCCTCGACCACCTCACCCGGCTCCCACCACCCGGTAGGATAGGCCCCGCCCCGGGGTGGCCCATCCCCCCCAGCCAGCCATCGTCCCTCCGCGTCCAGAAGATGGAGGAACACGTGAAGGTCTGGGGGCAGAGGAGCGATTGCCTTCCACGTGAGGCGAACACGGATCCCTTGATCGAAGACCTGAACATGGTGCGCGAGGAGCAGAATGCCCGGCTCAAACCGCGCATCCCAAGAGCCGGGCTCCGATGCCGGGGAAGAAGGAGGGATTTTCGCGAAGGGAATCCATCCATCTCCACTTCGGCGGGGGAGCGGACGCAGGTCGGCTTGGGATCGATCGTATACCCCCACCAGCAGGGACAACATGGTGGGCGCATCCCGCGGCGGGGCTAATGGAATGCGATGGATATCGCAGATCACCCGGCCAGGTGGCCAGAAGCGCATCGGCCACGAGCCCATACCCGGATCGCTGTCCACCTGGCCGAGCCGCTCACCGCGAGCGGGATCAGGGCCGGACCAGATCTGATAGGTGAACGAGTAATTTCGAGAGGCCGGCCGCAGCAGCTCCCAGCATGCGACCAGCTGGACAGCCTGACCCGGCTTCAAGCGGCGCGGCGTTGCCTGAAACCCAATCAGACGCACCAGTGGCTCCCCTGGGGAACCCTCCAGATCCTCAAAGACCCAATCCAGTCGCTCTAGATCCGCGGGGATTTCCTCCCTGGTCCGAAGCGGTTGGTGGAAGGCCGGCCACAGGTAGCGGGAGAGACCTAGAATGGAAAGCGTCATTGTGAACACCAGCCATGCGCGCAGGACACCCCGTTCCCACATCGTGGAGGGAGATCCTTCCCAGGCCCACACGACGATCCACCAGAAGGCGGGAAGGGCGATGAAGAGCAGTCGCCCAAGAGGGGCCTCCACGCGGAGGTTCCAGACCACGAACTCGAGGATCACAATGCCCAACCAGAGGGCGGGAATCAGTGGGGGAAGAGTATGAGAATGATCCGACGGCTGGCCGAAACGGAATCTCCACACCCGCCGAAGCGCCTGAACCCCACTGAAGATCAGGAAGAGATCCCAAATCCCATATATCCATGGCTCTGCGACGATCCCTTCGGTGGCTCCGAACGAAAGCAACGCTGTCTCGCGAGCGCGGAGGGCGATGGTGATCCAGTCGTCCCCCGAGGGCGGTTGTGAGCGATGCCAGTGGATCATCGACAGGTGGGCCCGGAAAGCGAGCGGATCCCGGTAAAGGAGATAGTTCCATCCCAGCCATCCCCCGCTGACCAGGGCGACCCCGAGCAGGCTCAGGGCCAGCTCGACCCCTCGCGCCCGCCATGAAGGCCGGGAGCGGGCGCTGGTCATCCAGACGAGGAACCAGAGGGGGATCAGGCCGATGTTGGAAGCCTTGGCCATCAGGGCCGCCCCCATGGCCAGGCCGCTCCATCCGGCCCGCTTCCACGAGGGGCCGAGCTCGTAATCCACGATGGCGTTCAGGGCTAGGGCAGCCCCAGCCACCGCCAGCGCGTCGTTGCTTACGCTGGAGGCGAGGGCGATCCATCGCGGATGGAACGCCATCAGCGCGGCAGCGATTAAGGCTGTCCTGCGCTGCTCCGGAAGAACCCGCCGAATCAATCGATACACCAGCAATATAGCCGCCAGGCCAGCTAGCGAGGAAATCAAACGGGCCATCCGCAGGGCCAGGAACTCTCCCCTCCAGTTCCGGATTTCCATAGGGTCATGAACAAACAAATTCCGATTTGCCCACGCTTCAGGAGGCGGAGCAGGAACTCCCACATGATGGAGATTTGGCCCCTCTGGGATGACCTGCTCATCAAGGCGAATCCAGCCTCCGACAACCGCCGCAAGGAGGTAGTAGAGTGGGAACTGAGTGCTTTCGTGAGGAACATCCACATCCTGGCCCTGCATGACCGGCCACGATCGGTGGCGAATCAGATAAGTGATGACACGGAAATGAGACAATTCATCTGGTGCCTCTCCGACCGGGGTGGCCAATTGATAGGCGAAGCTTAAGCCGAAGAAACAAACAGAGAGTATGAAAAGAGGTGCGCACACTCTTCTCCAAGTTTTCATTCTCGACCGCTTAGGCATAGGATTTTTCGGGAGATATCCGGGCTGAACCCTATGCCCTCATCGAGAGCTGGACAGTCCGCCTCTGAACGGGAAACCTTGAGGCCAATCCCAGGGGCCTTCGATGATTGGATCTGCACTCGAAATCCGAAATCCGAAAGTCCGTTCGCCCTTTATGAACCTTCAAGCGATTAGATTAGGTTAGGAAAACGCAGCAAGCAAGGCGATGCTATTCCCTTGATGAGCTTCCCGCCACGCAATTTCGATTCGCTGCAAGGCCTTGCACGACCCGCATATAGATGCGGATCCGCTTCCAACGCATCGCCCCTTTATGTCCCAGAGCCGCTTTGAATCCCTCGATGGCGATCTGCCACAGATATTGACCGATCAGAAAAGCCCGGAGGGCGGCCGCAGCCATTCGGCCATGATGCTTTCGGAAGTAACGGATCTTGCTCTGCTGGAAGGCCAAATGCTGCACCGCTGGCACCTGATCGCTGCTACGTCCTCCATAATGGATCACCTTGGCCTGCGGATGGTAGAACACCTTCCAGCCCGCCGCTCGCATCCGCCGGCACCAATCCATCTCCTCGGCATACATAAAGAACCCCTCATCCATTGGCCCAACCTGCTCCACCGCCTCCCGACGAACCAGCATAGCAGCTCCGACCACCCAGTCCACTTCTTGAGTCTCATCATCCGAGCGATCCAGCATGTAGTAGCGCTGCAGGATCCCATGAGGCGCATACGGCTGCCACCAGGTGCTTTCAAAGAGCGCCGTCCAGAACGTCGGAAACCGCCGACGCGAGGATTGAACAGTTCCATCGGGGTTCAAGAGCTGGGGGCCCACTGCTCCTGCTTCAGGATGCCCATCTGCAAAGGCCACCAAAAGCTCGATGGCTCGATCCAGAACCCAAGTGTCCGGGTTCAACAGAAAAAAGTATCGGCCTTGGGCGATCGCCATGCCCTGGTTGTTCGCCGCTGAGAAGCCCTGGTTGACCGGATTGATAAGGAGACGGACTTCCGGAAACGCCTCCCGCACTCGCTTCGGCGTTCCGTCGATCGAGGCATTGTCTATCAGAATGATTTCCCCTTTCAGGGCACCCAGCGCCCCCTCTAGCGAGGCTAGGCATGAAGCCAGCCACTCCCAAACGTTCCAACTTACAATGATAACAGACACATCTATCTTCATGGGGATTTGCCCACATACGGCTTGGGGAATCAAGAGAACCCGTGCATGCCTAGAAACCATTCGCCCATGGATCTTTAAACTATTCAAAAACGACGACTTAGGAGGCAAGTGGTGAGGGTGTGATGGGGGAACTCAGATCCCTTGCTTTATCCCCGCCTCCGGAACGAATCCACGCCTAATCCAAGCCGCTGATTGAACTCAGCGATCCCGGCGCAGAATGTGCTCCCCTAAGAACCAGAGGGCCTGCCGGGCGGGACCGTTGGGCAGACCCTCTAGATAGACCCGACTCCGCTGCACAAAAGCCTCGGCTTCTGCAATCGAACGCGCAATAGCTTCGGAATTCCGAATCCGTTGCGCGGCCTCTTCGATCAACCCATCATCCCCGGAGTTGCCTCCCAGAATCCGATAGATCAGCGGATCCTCCGGATGCTCCTCTAGATAAAACAGCACGGGGAGCGTCGCCAGCCCCTGGCGAAGATCATTCCCGATCGGCTTACCCATGGCCTGCGCATCCCCTGCGAAATCCAGCACATCATCCATGATCTGAAAGGCCGTGCCTAAATCGACCCCATACCGCCGCAGGGCTTCGACTTCGGGCTCCGGCGCCCGGGCCAGCACCGCAGCCGCCTCGGTGGCCAGTTCGAACATCGCCGCGGTTTTGGCGTAAATCCGCCGCAGATAATCCTCCCGGCTCAACATCGCGACCCGGTCGCCCAATTGCTGGTGCAATTCCCCCTCGCAGATAGTCATCAGCGTGCGGGCGAAGATCGCCATGACTCGGACGTTTTCCGTGCGGGCAGCCAGAGAGGCGGCATACGCGAAGAGATAATCCCCCGTGAGCACCGTCGCCGCCGGAGTCCAGACAGCGTTAAGGGTCGGAACCCCTCGTCGGATCAGGGAACCGTCGATTAGATCATCATGGATTAGGGTAGCCGTATGAAGCATCTCGACAGCAGCGGCAAGACTGACCATCGTTTCATCCGACCGCCGATAAAGTCGGCCGGTGAGAAGGACGAGCAGAGGGCGAATTCGCTTTCCCCCTGCCTTAAGCAGAACATCCACCGCGGTCTTCAGCGGCTCAAAGGCCAGCGGGATCTCTCGCATCCGAGCTTCAACCCGCTCCAGATCCTCACGAAGCCAGTCTTGGATCGTCTGCAACGAAGAATATTGTTGGACGGTCAGAGGCATTCCTGATTTACCTAAGGCTTAGAATGCAAGAAGATTCCGAATTCCGGAAGAATATCTGCAGCTCGCCGCTGGGCCGATCGAACCCGCATGAAGGCTACCTCGCTTACCTCGAAATTGGAAGCGCGATGAACCCCAAGCTAGCCCGACCTTTCGCTACTCGTTATTCATTTTAAAATCATTCCTGCAGCTCTGCTACACGAAACTGAGCATTCTTCACAAAGTGTCATCGGCTGGGCTACGGGTTTTGCAGATGCACGAGGCCGCTTTCCATCCCCCTGGTGCCTTCTAGGGCCAACAGCAGGGAGGGAATGGTAAGGCTGGCTACCGTCTATGGCTCGGGCAATCGGAAGATCCGCTGAGCATTTCGGGTAGTATGCTTAGCGATATGTTCCAGAGAAAGGCCCAGGATGCGAGATACCGTTTCCCCAACGATCCGGAGATGGGCAGGCTCATTCCGCCGTCCCCGATAGGGCTGAGGGGGAAGATACGGCGCATCCGTCTCCAGGACCAGGGCAGTAGTCCCCACCGCTTGAACCGCCTCTCGGAGCGCCTCTGCGCGAGGATACGTGATGGGGCCCCCGATGCCCAGGAGGAACCCCCAGGCGGCGGCAGTCTGGGCCAGCGCCGCATCCCCGGAGAACGCATGCAGGATCCCACGGGCACCCGGATGAAAGGCGGCCCAGCGTTCCAGCTCCTCCATCACCGCCTCTTGGGCCTCCCGCTGGTGGATGATCACCGGCAGCCCCAGCTCGCCGGCCAGCTCCAACTGCGCCCGGAAGGCTTCCCGCTGAGATGCCCGGGGGGACAGATCCCGATAGAAATCCAGGCCGATCTCCCCGATGGCCACCACCCGGGGATGCCGAGCCCACTCCCGTAGCTGCGCCAGCGCCTCGAACGAGAAGGTAGAGGCCGCGTGAGGATGGATCCCCACTGCCAAATAGATCCCCGGGTGACACTCCGCCAGTTTCAGGGCCGCCGGGATCCGTTCTAGGGTGATGGAGGGGACCACAAAAGCTTCCACGCCGGCCTCGCGCGCCCGAGCTAGCACTTCATCCCGGTCTTCATCAAAGGCGGGATCATCCAGATGACAATGGGTGTCGATGAGCGCCATCTTGACCCTCACTCTAGGCCCGCCAGCGTCCGGCCTGCGGCGAGCAGGTGCCGCACCCGCTCCGGCGCGGTGGTCTCCGTGTAAATCCGCAACAGGGGCTCCGTGCCGGAGAACCGGATCAGCAGCCAGCCGCCATCCTCCAGGTAGAACTTATAGCCGTCGCTACGGTCGATTCGGACCACCCGCAGCCCGGCCAACTGCTCTGGTTGTGCCTGGTCCAGACGGGCCCGGGTTTCCCCGCGGCGCTCCGGCGGGAACTCCACATCGATGCGCGAGTAATAATGTGGCCCGACCTGGCGGAAGAGCGCTTCGATTAGCTCTGAGGGCCGTTTCCCCGTTCGAACCATGAAGTCTAACAGATACAGGCCGGCCAGGATGCCATCCCGTTCCGGCAGATGCCCCCGGAAAGCGAAGCCGCCGCTCTCCTCGCCCCCGATCAGGGCGTTCGTCTCCAGCATCTTCGGGGCCACATACTTGAAGCCCACCCCGGTCTCGTAAACCGGGACCCCGTATCGCTCCCCCAGTTTCTCCAGCATGGAGGTAGTGGAGAGGGTCTTGACGATGGGTCCTCGCTGTCCCCGGATTTCCAGAAGATACAGAGCCAGCAGGCCGTAGACGCGCAACTGATCCACGAACTCCCCTCGCTCATCCACCAAACCCACCCGATCCGCGTCGCCATCCGTTGCGATCCCTGCGTCGGCCTTCAGGGCCCGCACCTGCTCCTGCAGGTCATCCAGATTCGGGGGGATGGGCTCCGGGCGCTTCATACAGGGGAAGATTGGGTTGCGCTCGCCGTGGATCTCCACAATGCGAAGGCGACCCGGGGAGAGCAGCTGCCGCAGCCAGCCCGCGCCGTTGCCCCACATCGGATCGACCACGATGGTGAGATCCGCCTGGCGAAGCGTTTCCAGATCGACCAGCGTCCGGAGATGCTCCATGTAAGGGGGGGCCGGATCGAAGATCTCCACCAGCCCTTCGGCCTGGGCTTTCGCGAAGAGCATCCGCTTCACCCCCCTCTCATCCGGTGGGATGCGGGCCTCGATCTCCTGCAGGCCCTGGGGATCTACCGCGCCCCCGAAGCGGTTGCGGACCTTGAAGCCGTTGTCCGTTGGCGGGTTATGGCTGGCGGTGATGTTGATGGCTCCCGCCGCTCCGCGGGCGATCACGCTGTAGCTGATCACCGGCGTCGGCATGGCCCGGTTGCACAGATAAACTCGGATGCCGTTGCCGGCCAGGACCTCCGCGCAGGCCTCCGCGAAGTGCTCGGAAGCGAAGCGATGATCGTAGCCGATCACCACCCCCCCTTCGGCCTGGCCGGTATCCAGCAGCCATTGGGCGAAGCCCTGCGCGCACCGCCGGACATTCGCAAAGGTGTAGTCGTCGGCGATGCGGCCGCGCCATCCGTCAGTGCCGAAGCGGATGTCCGCCATGTCACCCCTCCCGGATCCCATATTCCTCTTTTACCAGCTC
>JANXBD010000029.1 GCA_025057635.1 Thermoflexus sp.
CACAACGGTTGAAGTCATCAGCGTGGAGAACGTTCCCTCGGCTACTTCCTGCAATTGAATGTTGCTGCCGCCATCGTTCTGACGCAGCCGTATGAGGTAGTAGTTGTTGGTTGTATACCGAAAGACCAGGCCCCGGCTGGAGGTAGGATCCAGGGAGCGCACCATAGCGCTGTAACTGAAATCGGTGGCAGTGAATGCTTCTTTGATCAAGATCGCGTTTGCGCCTATGCCACCGGACTGCTGAGCGACTCCGTTGGGATTGTTCCATGTGCCCGTGATGGGAATCCAGCCTGTCGGCGGGCTGGCGCTGGCGCGGTTAAAGTGATCCTGCAGCAGCGTCGCCCCGCACCCATACGGCGTGGCATAGGACTTGCCGATGTGCAGGAGCGGTTCTAGCACATCCACATTGGCCGTGTCGGTGTAGATGTAGGGCTGGCCGTCGTCTAGGTAGGAGAGCCGCAGGGTGTTGGTCAGCCTCAGGCCCTCGGAGACGGCGGCGATGTTCTGGATGACGGCGGTCAGAACACCGGTGATCTGCACGGAGCCGGAGAGGTTCCCCAGCCGCCAGACGACGTCCCCGCTTCCCAGGTAGGTCGGACTGATGGTCGGCGTGGTGGAGATGAGCGTAAACGGCCCCCCCTGGTTCCCATCCGCGTCGTAGGTGTAGGTCAGCACCGAGGAGACATAACCCAGGCCCGTCGGCAGGGTGTCGGTGAGAGCCACGCTCTCGTAGAGCCCGTCGGTATCAGGCAGGAAAGCGGTGAAGGTGAAGACGATCAGGCTGCCGATGGTGCCGGTCTGGATAGCGGGCCCTTTGTCGAAGGCCTGCATCAAGGTGACGAAAGCCACATCGGCGGCGGAAGCGGCCGCGCAGCCGGTGGCGCAATAGGAGGTGGCAGTGATCACGTTGCGGTTATGGCCGCTGGCGACCACCTCCGCGCTCACCTGCCCTGTCCAGACGCCACCGGGCGGGATGGCGGCCAGGGTCCAGGTGACCACGTTCCCGACCACGGTGCCCCCACCGGTCGCGGTCACGCCCGTAAAGGAGGTGCCCACCACATCGGTCACCACCACGTTGTAGGCCGTTCCGGCGCCGGTATTGGTCACCATCAACGTCCAGGTGATCCGCTGGCCCACCTGGGCGGTCTGATTGGCAGGGACTTTATCGGCCACCAAGATCGGATGCACCGTGCTGATGTCGGTCGTCGCTGTCGCGCTGTAGGGGCCGGTGCCCGGACAGTCGGGGACGTCGTCGTCATACGTCATGGTGATCACGCTGGTGCCGGATGGGATCGCGCAGCTGCCCGCACCGGCACCGTTGCGCGCTGCCAGGGTAACGGTCGTGAGGCCGGTGGGCAGCACGCCCCACGTGTAGACCACGTGCTGGCCCAGGTCGGCCGTGCCCGAGGGCGGCGTGCTGGCGTAGACGGTGGCGCTGTAGACGTAGCCAGAGGGAAGGGTGTGGGTGAGGATCACGCGATAGGCCGGCGGGCCCTGGTTGTTCAGGGTGATGGTGATCAGCCCGCCGCACGTATGTAGCGTGGCGGTCGGGATGTCAGTCCGGATGACGGGCGGCTCGTAAACCGGCCGGGTGCGCAGGGCCACTTGGTCGCTACGGGCTCCCTGGCGGCAGCCGTCGGGGCAGCCCCATGTCGCTTCCGCGACGTTGTAGGTGTCCGTGATGGTGCACCCGTTTGGGTTGCTGACCACGCCGGTCACGGTCAGGACAAGGGTGGCGTTCGGCGAAATGACGTCAAACGTCCAGGTGACCACACCGCCGGGGGAGGGACCGGCGAAGGTGTAGCCGGGGCTGGCGCTCTGGAAGATCAGGTTGCTTGGCAGCGTGTCCGTGACCACTACTTCACGCGCGGGCGCGGCGGTGCTGGCGTTGGAGAGGGTCAGGGTGAAGACCACCCTCTCCCCCGGCTCCGCGTAAAGGAGGTCCGGTGAGGGAGAGGGGCGGTCGAGGTTCGCGCCGGCCTTGTCTAGGGAAAGCGCCGCCGTCCGCACCGGCATGGCGAAGTAAGAGGCGGAGGTCAGATAGGGATTGCCGCACGGATCCCGGTATCCGGTCTGGACGCGCAGTTGTCCACCCTCAAAGGGGCAGGAGGCGCGGACCTGGAAGCGCAGGTAGATCGTTTCGCCCGGGCGGATCCGGGCAAGCCACGTGTCCAGGGGCGCGCCGCTTCCAGGGCTCCAGATCAGGTTCTGCCCCGTGATGGTCGGGTTCGGGCCGGATTGCCAGGTGACCGTATCGGTACTGACCTCGGTGGTGCCGGGAACGTAGAAAAGGCCGGCCGGCAGCGTCTCGGTGAGGGTGGCGGAGTAGACGCTGAGCAGGCCCGCGTTGCGCACCGTGACCGTCACGGTGCGGGTGTAGCAGGTGTCGATGGGCGTCACTGCCTGGTTGGTGTTAAGGAGAATGGTGGGCGGGAGCTCCACACGGGAACGGACCGGCCCGGCAGCCTGGCAGGTCTGGCCCAGGCAGCCCTGCGAGCCAGCGAAGCGGTTGATGAGATCGGCGCAGCCGATGATCTCCGCAGCAAAGCGGATGGTGACCCGCTCTTTGGGCTGGATGACCGGCAGGAACCAGGTGACCAGATGGGCGGAGGTGATGGGGGTCACTCCAGCTACGGAGCCCAGCGTGGAGGTGATGGTGGAACTCACGTAACGCAGGCCGCTGCCCAGCGCGTCGGTCAGCATCACGCTGTAGGCCGGGCCGGCGCCGGAGTTGTAGGCAATGAGCGTCCAGGTGACGACATCCCCATGGGCGTAGATGACCTCCGGGAACTTGGTCATGATGGGGAGCGGCCCGATGATGGGCGACGAGCCGAGCGTGCCGCCCACCGAACATCGCTCCCGAGAGACCTCGTTGTCAGCGCAGCGGTTGTCGTAGCGCAGGGTCCCATGGAAGGGCGCGGCTCCGCTTCCACAGCGCAACTGCACCCGCAACTGGACCGTCCCGGTGGTCGCCGTGGCAAAGGTGTCGGAGTAATACCAGTGATAGCCCAGGGCATCGGTCTCCGTGTAGACCGGTGTGGCGCCGGAGAACCCCAGGACCTCTAAGATCGCATACGTGCTGGTCGGCACGTCCAGGACGACATCGTAGGCGGGAACGGCAGAGGTCCGTTGCGCGTTCAGCGTGACGGTATAGATGCCGCACGAAGACACATGTGACGGAAGGCCGGAGAGGCTTAACGTCATCGACGAAGCCTGGGTTTGGACGAAAACGCCCTCTTCAATGAGGCCATCCGCTGCACATTCCGCATTCCCTGTTGTCCCTAGGTTGAGATAGGACCAGTCATACCACTCAAAATCCGAGCAAGCGGCCGGCTCGCCCACTTCGGTCTGGTAAGAGATCCGCAGTGTGGCTCCCAGGACGTCAACCGGGCAGGTGGGAGAGATGTTCGAGATCACCAGCATCCCACCCACCACGGACGCGGAGAAGACAGCGGCGCAGGCTAGAGAGGTGTTGCTCACCCAGACCGAGGCGCTGCCGGTGACATAGGTCTGATAAGGAAGGGTCTCGGTGAACACCATCCCTTGCCAGGTGGGGGTTACGATAAAGGTGGTGGCAAAGGTGTAGGTGTTGGTGTAGGTGAAGGCCGGGCTGGTGCAGACCTCCGCCGGGCCGGAGACCTGTTTGAAGGAAAGGGCCACCGGCTCATGGCACTGGAGGTAGGTCCGGGCTTCTGCCGTGGCGGTTTGGAGGCAGTTCCGGCAATCGCGGGCGGTAGCGGTGACGCGGTTGACGGTTTCAGTGCCGCAGTACGCACAGTCATCGGTGCCGGGGGTGGCGAAGACCGGGTTGAGGACGGTAGAGCCGCTCAGGGTCCAGGTGATGTAGGTGACACCACCCAAGGTGAACACGTTGCCACCTGCCGGATTCACCACGCTCCAGCCCACCGGCACCTGGTCAGTAACGACGACGGTCCCAACGATGCCATTAGCGTTCACTATAATGGTGGCGGTGACGGTCTGACCCCGGTAGACCTCGGGGGGCATGGATTTGCTCACGCTCAACTGCCCAGGTGTGTCGGTCAGTTGCCAGGAGGCGGACTGGGGCAATTCCGTGTAAAGATTGTTGCAGCGGTCGCGGTAACTCAGGTCAAAACGGAAGCTGCCGCTACGGGACATCGTGCAGACGGTGGAGGGCACCGTCAGGGTGAAGACCAAGGTATAGATCTCTCCAGGCCCGATGGGGGGCAACTGGAATGCCCCGCCGGAGTAGGAAGCTGGGGGCGCAACCGTGACGCTGAAGGGAGAGAGATCCACGCTCAGGGTGCCGGAGTAGGCCGTGCCGTCGCCGACGTTCCGGATCGGGAGGGTGAAGACGCGGGATCCCGTGCAGTAAGGGATGTCGAAAGCTAGGGGAGAGAACTCCAGGTCCGGGTTGCTCATCCGCAGATCCACCGCTCCCTTGGCCGTCTGGGGGGTCAGGCAGGCCTCGCCGTTGCAGCCCCACGTGGCGGTGACCACGTTCTCCAGGCCGGAGCAGCCGACGACGCGGGCGGCGATGGGAAAGGTGACCACACCGCCCACCGGGATAGAGACGAAGTAGGCCGACGTGAGACCCGAAACATACTGGAGCCCGCTCCCCAGGGTATCGGTGACCCGGACGTTGGAGACGGTGCCGTAGCCGGTGTTCTCCACGTAAACGGTCCAGGTGACCACCTCATCGGCCGCCGCCTGGACGACAGCGGGCTCCTTGCGGACCGTGATGGCGCCGGGATTGACGACGAAGTCGGTGTAGCGGACGATGGGGACATATCCGTCCTGGGTGAGGGTGACGACGTTCTGCCCGGAGACCGCCGAGCAGGTGGCGGAGAAGACGGCATGGCGGGTGATGACCTGGTTGGGACCTACTGTGCCGACAGGGAAGACGATCTGCGTCGGCGTGAAGCCAGCGGGCATCGTGCTGGTGATGATCACGTTGGTGGCGGTGAACGGGTCGTTGGCGGCGACGATGGTGAAAGTGACCACGTCGCAATTGTGGATCGGCCCGGCAGGTCCCAGAACCGTCACCCCGGATTCGGGGATGGTGTGGTGGTCCTCCGATTCGGAGCCGCTAAATTCCGGCTCGGAATGTGGATGGTGGAACCACGAGGGCAGGATCGAAGCGGCCGCCTCCGAAAGCGCTACAGATGCGGAAGCTGAGGCTGCCTGCGATCCGGCGGCCGTTGCGGCCTGGAACCATTCCGGTAGAAGAGAGAAGGGCATGGCCTCAGGGGCCACGTCTGTTATGAACCATGCCGGCAGGAGCCGGTGGATCCCTGGGCGAGCGGCCGGAAACGGCGCGCTCAGCGCCGGGGCCTTCCGGAGCCCTTCCAAGCCGACCCAGAACGGATGAAAGGCCATCGCCAGAGCCGAGACCCAGTTCCAGAGGAATCGACGACGCATGGCTGCTCTACCCGCCCAGATCATCATCGCCATTCGTTCGATGGATTATTGTTTAGGGAAGATGACGCCAGACTTCCATGGCGGAGGGGCGATCGCCGAGATGGGTTCCGATATACCGCCACACGATCCGCCCGTCCTCGTCGATGATCCATACCGATGGGGCCGCCAATCCGTCTCCAAAGCGGTTGAACACCCCGTAGGCTTCAGCGACCTGATGGTCTACGTCCGCCAGGATCGGAAACCTTGCCTGCACTGCCTCAGCCATCCTTCGGGCCCCGTCTATGTCCTGAACAGCGATCGCCAGGATCTCCGCCTTCCGTTCCTGGAAGCTGAGATATGCGCGTTGCAGCTCGCCGAGCTGGGTGCGGCATGGACCTCAGCCCGGTGAGCGATAGAACACCAGAACGACGCTCGATCGACCTCGATAATCGCTCAAGCGAAGGATCTCCCCGTTTTCGCGAGGAAGCGCGAAATCCGTGGCCATCTCCCCGACGTCCGGTGGGGCGATCCGTTCGCCGGAATGAGGGAAGATCCGCCGGATGTATTCCTCCCACTGGCTTTCCGGGATCGGCCCGACGTGCCGCGCCCGAACGACCCCGGACGGATCGATGAAGATCGTGGTGGGGATACCGGTCACCTGATAGCGGGCGGCGACCGAGCCATCCCCATCCAGCAATATCGGGAAGGCAGGTCCGAAGGATCGGACGAAGCCCTGCACGTTCTCCAGGCGCTCGCGCAGGTTGATCCCCAGCAGCACGATCCCCAGAGCCCGGTATCGCTGATCCACTGTGGCCAGGGCGGGTGTTTCCTGGCGACACACCGGGCACCAGGTGGCCCAGAAATGGAGGATCACCGGGCGTCCCTGGAGATCGGCGAGGCGAAAGGTCTTCCCCTCGAGATCCGGGAGGGCGAAATCCGGCGCCTGCGGGTCGGGATAGGGGCCAGCAGGCGGTGGGGTCGTGATGGGGGAGGCCTGCGGCGTGGGCGCAGGTTCCGCCGGGCGCTTCTCCCGAACCGTCTCTCTGACGGCTGCCATCGGGCGGTAGACGCTGATGCGGGATCGGGCGCGTTGCTGGGCCAGCCATTCCTCCGGGCTGGGCTGCAACTCCGGCAGCGCCCGCTCGATCCGCATCAACCGCTGGATCTCCTGCAGGAGGTCCTGCCGGCTCAGACCCGCCGATTCCAGGACCTCGTCGAGCTGAGGCTCGCTCACATTCCATGCGGATAGCATCGCCCGTAGCCGTTCGGCAGCCGCCTCCGGGCGGACGGAGAGCCCCCTGGATCGCGCCCATCGAAGCACTAGGTGTTGATCGATCAGTTGCTGCAGCACCTCCTCGGGTTCCGGCTCCGCCTTTCCAGCGAGGCGGCTCATCGTCCGGTGGATCGCGAGGGTTCGGCTCCACTCTCCGATCGTGATCGCCTCCCCGTCCACGATGGCCACGACGTCATCCGCGCGGGCAGCCGGAGAGGCCGGCGTGGGGGCCGGGACAAGCCAGGAAGCCCATCGATTCCCCGTCGCCAGCAACAACCAGACCCCGATTGTCAACGCCAGACCAGCGCTGAGGGTTCCGATCAGTCGGGGAGCAAATAATCCAGGCCGGTGGATGATCGAGCGTTTCATCGGTCCTTCCGCATGGCAAATATCCATACCCCAGCTGACATCATGAAGAAGCCCAACCCAAACATCACAACAGCCAGGGACAACACAGAGTGAGTGTCCTGTACTGATCCTCCGGTGACCGGCAGGATCATGGCCAGCGTAGGCGAAGGTGTGGGTGTAGGTTCGGACGGAACCGGCGGCGCGGTTGGGATGACCTCCGGCATGGGGGTGGGCGTATCGACGGGGATAGGTGGAGTGGGTGTAGCCCCAGGCGCCAACGTGGGCGTGGGAGTAGGCGTGCCAGCAGGAACGGGCGAAGTAGGGGTAATCCCAGGCGCCAACGTAGACGTAGGAGTAGGCGTGCCAGCAGGAACGGACGAGGTAGGAGTGGCCCCAAGCACCAACGTAGGCGTGGGAGTAGGCGGTTCAGGCGTTGGGGTGAACCCTGCCAGTGCAGTAGCGCTCGCCTCGGTCATCATCAGGCCCATAATTAGATAAATCAAACATCTGGCAACTAGACGACCCATATTGAAGAGGCCTAATGAATTGAGTGGTAAAAAAATACTATCCTTTCGTGCGCCCGTCAACTCCTTCATTGAGCCTCCGCAGAATCCTATGGATGGCCCAATTTCAGGAAGAGCCCTCAGCAAAGGATATGCATATCCCCGTGAAGTAGCCTTCCGGCCCGTCGCTCACCCCTCTCTCCCATAGCGCTGCTGAAGCGGACAGAGGTAGGAGCACTCTCTCTGTGGAATCAGGGCACGCGCTTGCACGATTGCTTCGAAGCCTCTTGCGGAATCGGCTTCATCTGTGACTAGACCCAAGTCGGCTCCATGCAAGTATAACATGAAATCTTATGCTGTATTTCGGGACTTTGGTCAGAGAGGGTATAGGTTAGCCCATACTAAAGTCTATTTCCGTCTTCCACCTTGAAATTTCTAACCGATCTCTGGTCTAACCTATGATTCTCGATCCTGGGGGAGAAGTCAGGGAGAATTCCCTTTAGGGGCCCCGCCTCCCCGCCTGCCACCCGATCTCCTAAGGGATTATCTCGGGGGAGCTTCCAAATCGAAGGGGCAGTGGGGCGTTGAAAATTCGCAGCTCCCCATCTGGGGGATGTTGTGCATGCTGCACAAAAAAGAAGGCCATGAATTTGGTTCAGGCGGCTATAGGCATGAGTTGTTCATCCCCTTACAATCGGGAAAGATTTTATGAGTGTTTCGAAGGAGGAAACAATGGCTCGGCAGACCGTAGCTGAAGTTGCCCGGGAAGTCCTGGAGCGCAGCAATGGGAAGGCCCCGAAACCCCTGACGAAGCCACGGGAGGTCATTGAATTTGCCCGCGCTCAGGGCGTAGTCATGGTGGATCTCAAGTTTGTGGATTTGCTCGGGACATGGCAGCATTTCAGCATTCCCGTTACCGAGCTCTCCGAAGAGGTGTTCCAGGAGGGGCTGGGATTCGATGGCTCCAGCATCCGGGGCTTCCAGAGCATCGACGAGAGCGATATGATCCTGATCCCGGATCCCACAACAGCGGTGCTGGATCCGGTGTGCGAGGTGCCTACCCTCTCCTTGGTCTGCAACGTGTATGATCCGGTAGCGCATGAGCCCTACACTCGGGATCCCCGATACATCGCTCGGAAGGCTGAGGCATATCTGAAGCAGAGTGGGATTGCAGAGATAAGCTATTGGGGCCCGGAGGTAGAGTTCTTTATCTTTGATCATATCCGCTTTGACCAGGGGCCGCACTATGGCTTCTACTTCATCGATTCGGAGGAGGGAATCTGGAACAGTGGGCGGGATGAGGGGCGGCCGAACCTGGGCCACCGCCCGCGCTGGAAGGAGGGCTATTTCCCGGTTCCTCCGGCCGATTCCCTTCAGGATCTGCGTTCGGAGATTGTGCTACGTCTGATCCAGGCGGGCATTGAGGTGGAGACGCATCACCACGAGGTGGCCACCGGCGGCCAGTGTGAAATCGATATGCGATTCAAGCCGCTCACCCGGATGGCCGATCAGGTGATGATGTATAAATACATCATCAAGAATGTGGCCCGGGCCCACGGTAAGACGGTGACCTTCATGCCCAAGCCGATCTTTGGGGACAACGGCTCAGGGATGCATGTGCATCAGAGCCTGTGGAAGGAAGGCCGCAATCTGTTCTGGGATGAGCGGGGCTACGCCGGTCTCTCCGAACTGGCCCGCTATTACATTGGCGGGATTCTCTACCACACGCCGGCGCTGCTGGCCTTCTGCGCTCCCACCACCAACTCCTACCGCCGGCTGGTCCCAGGTTATGAGGCGCCAGTGAACCTGGTCTATTCCCGTCGCAATCGCAGCGCCGGCATTCGCATCCCAATGTATTCCGACTCTCCAAAGGCCAAGCGGATCGAGTATCGGTGCCCGGATCCTTCAGCGAACCCGTATCTGGCTTTCGCCGCGATTCTGATGGCTGGGCTGGACGGCATCCAGAACCGCATCGATCCAGGGGACCCGGTGGATGTGGATCTCTACGAGTTGCCGCCCGAGGAGGCCTGCAAGATCCGTCAAGTGCCGGGTTCGCTGGATGAAGCCCTGCGAGCCTTGGAGCAGGATCACGAGTTTCTGCTCAAGGGTGGGGTCTTCACTCCGGATGTGATCGAGACCTGGATCGAGCTCAAGCGCAAAGAGGTGGATGCAATCCGCCTCCGACCGCATCCCTACGAGTTCTATCTTTACTACAGCGCATAACCGAGACTGCCCCACCAGGTTCTCAAAGGCAAGCTCGGTATAGGAAGTGGCAGGGTGGACAGACCCACGAACCACCCTGTCACTTTCGGTTTTCTTACCGCCCTTCCACTTAGGATGTTTGACAAGCTTCTGTAGGCCAGCTCCACCCTCGTCTTCCCAATCCTCGAACGGAGCATCCGGAATGATGGTATCGGTCTTCATGCGTGGGCTTTTGCTTAGCCTTTCCCTTTCGATCCCTTTGGGGCCTGGGAACTTGGCGATTCTCCGAGCGGGGTTACGCCACGGATGGCGAGGAGCAGTGTTGACCGGTCTAGGGACGGTGGCGGGGGACCTCTTTTATTTCACCCTCAGCTTAATGGGGGTCGCCACCCTGCTTTCCGAATGGCCAACGATAGGGACAGCCCTGGCGGCGGCCGGAGCGGTCTTGCTGGTGGGTCTGGGAGGCATGACCCTGCGGGATGCATGGCGTGGGGTGGTGATTCCATGGAATCCAACAGCTATGCCCCCTCGCCTGTTCTTCACGGGGCTGATGATCACCCTGACCAACCCAATGGTCATCCTCTGGTTCGCCGCCATGGCCTCCACCATGCTCCGCTTCGGGATCCCGGTGATCACGCCCTCAACCATGGCGGTGTTTTATGGGGGCTTCATGGCGGGCAGTCTGCTGTGGGTGGGGGCACTGGGGATGATCACCCACGGGAGCCTTCGGATGCTTTCCCCGACGGTTCTGCGGGTGCTGACAGCGTTATGCGGTCTCACCCTGCTGGCGATGGGCGGATGGAGTGGATTTCGGCTCATCGAGTGATTTGGCTGACAGAGATCGGGTTGGGAAAACCGGCTGTAGATGGCAAGTCACCCCCACTAGCCTTCCGATCCCCAAGAGCTTCTATGTTAACGACCGGAGCCGAAGAATCGGAAAACCGATGCCGGTTGGATGTCCCCCAGGGCCACGATATCGCCTTCGCGTAACCCTTCCAGCACCTCGCTCTCCGTCTCGCCCTGGGCACCCAAGCGAATCTCTACCTCCTCTACCCGATCGCCCATGACACGGTTGACGAACACCCGCCCGGTGCTCCGGTCGCGGCGAACCGCGGCGTTGGGCACCAGTAATGCATTCTCCCGGCGATCCACTTCGATCTCCACAGTGGCGCTCATGCCGGAACGAAGAGCAGGATCCCGCTCATCTAACACGACTCGAACTCGATAGATGGCGGCACCGCCAGCCTCTGTAGCAGCGGGATCGATGGATTCGATATGGCCTTGGAAGGTGCGGCCGGGCAGGGCGTCCAGGGTGATCGACACCGGCATCCCCTCCTTCAGGCGGACCACATCCACTTCGTCCACGGTCAGATCTAGGTAAAGATCGCTCAGGCCAGCGAGGAGAATCGCGCCTCCGGGGACGCTGGGGCCAACAACCTGTCCGATCTCGATGTTCAGGGTGGCGATGGTGCCATCGAAGGGCGCCACCAGAGTGGCCTGTTCCAGGCGGCGCCGGGCCTGCTCCAATTGCAATCGGGCCTGTTCCAGTTGCAGGCGCGCGCGCTCGATGGCCAGGGCATCCGGTTGCAGACGGGCCAGGCTGGCCTGAGCCTGGGCGAGCTGGGCCCGGGCGGCTTCCAGTTGCTCGGGCCGGGCCCCTGCCTTCAACTTCTCATACTGGAGCCGGGCGACCTCCGCCTGGAGCTCGGCCTGCCCTACTCGGGCGTTCGCCAGATCGAGATCCACCGGCGCTGAAAACGGAGCGCCTGCAGTTTTGTCGCGGGCCAGCTGCGCCTGCCAGAGGGCATTCTTAGCAAGTTCCACATTTAAGCGAGCAATTTCCAGATCTAGGGGGTCTGGCCCTTTCTCCAGCGCCTGCAAAGCGGCCTGGGCGCTGCGCACGGCGGCCCGCGCAGCAGCAAGGTCCTCCGGTTTGGGGCCCTGAACCGTCTGGCTGTAGATCGTCTGTTGCGTGAGATAGGCGATCTCCGCCTGGCGCACCGCCAGCTCCAGATCAGTGGTATCCAGACGGGCTAGAGGTTGCCCCTTGCGAACCGCCTCACCTTCCCGGACCAGGATCTCGGCCACAGTGCCGGCAGTAGCGAAGTTCAAAACCGCCTGGGCACGCGGGCGGACTTTGCCCGCTGCGTTCAGGGTGATCCGAAGAGTTCCCCGTCGGATCATCGCAGCGTCCGTGAAAGCGGGCGGTTGCCCTCGGGCGCGTTCGAAGAGCACCCAGACGCCGATGGGGATTAGAACTATCAAGGCGAGGAACAACAGCCACCGACGGCTTCGCATGAATTGTTCACCTCCCAGCAAGTTCCTCGGAACGGTCTTACAGCCCCTACAAGAATAACGTAGTCAGTTCATGGGCGATCTGCCTAGGGGAAAGCATGGCCCGCTTGGGATCCATCTCGAGGCCGAAGATTGTTACCCTGTGCCGGGCTCCCCACATCGCTCACAGAACCAGGACAGGGTATAGTAAGCACCGGCGTTGCTGGAGCACGGCGGCCGGCCGTTCCCGCATCTGCTCCAGGAAAGGCCAGGCGATCTGCTCGATGAACCTTCGACAATTCGCCTCATCGATTTGAATCTCCTGATAGAGCGCCTGCATTAGGGGAAGATGCGCCCGCATGGCGGTCGAGTGCTCCGCCAGGAACATCTCCAGCGAATCCCAGGACTCCGCGATTCCAGCGCGTGGAACTGTTGCTGGATCGGCCGGATGGCGAGCGCCTCGAACAAGGCGGGGAGGAAATGCCGTTTGGTTGGGAAGTAGCGAAAGATCGCACCTTCATCTATCCCGGCGGCCTCAGCGATGGCTTGAGTAGGAGCACCCCGGAACACCCCGAAACCCAGGAACCTATATCGGGCAAAAATCTGGGCGGCTGCCTTCAGGATCTGAGCCCTCCAGACCTCCGCTTCCAGCGCCTGGGTCCCCCGTGAAAGTGAGCACACTCACTCAGCATATAGGGGATCTGCGGTTTCGTCCACTTTTCCCAACGGGTCATCGCTGACTATCGTCCGAAGAACTCAGAGGGGATCATGATGGGGAATCGTTAGGGGATGAACATACAGGGCGCCCTTAAGGAAATCGCTTGTTCGTCCATCATTCGGGCGATCATAGGGGGTTGCCCATAGAGGGCGACCACAAGGGGTCATCCCTACGAACAACGATCGCGCCCATCCCGGCCTCTTCTCAGGGTTCCAGGGTTAAGGGAAAACGCCACGGGCCGGGCAGGCGAAGGAGTTCCTTCCCATCGGTGGGATCCCATCCCATCAGCTCCAAGATCTGGAGAGATCCGTCCATGAGGCGCGGCTCGGTGGATCCCACCGGGAAGAACACTCGAAAGCATCCAGCGCCATCCCGGGTGATCCCTCCGCCGAAGACGGCGCGCAAGTCCAGCGCCAGCATGGAGACTATGCTCCACGATCGCTGGGGATCCAGAGGGGTCATGCAAAGCCGCGCTTTGGTTCCCGAGGGCGCTGCGATCAGCCGCTCCAGGGTGATCGAGATCCCGTTTGCCGTCGCCACGCGGGGGGTGCGAAGGGCGTATCCCGGATGCACCGGCACCGCGAACGAAAAAACGAAGGGTTCGATCTTCCCTGGATCCCCTGAGGATCTTTCCTCTAATTGGGAGTCGAAGGTTTCCAGCGGAAGCGTGAGCTGCAACGACAGCGCGCTGGGGAGCTGGGCGTGCTCCCATGCATCGAAGGCGACCACGAAGACGCGCTCGCCAGGGGGAAGTCGGAGGCCGAGGGCCTCCGAGGCGTCGACCAGGCCTTCTTGGGCCTCGGGGGGGAAGACACGTCCGGCCTCATCCTGCAGGCGAACCTCCGGGAGGACTAGAGGCGACCGGATCTCCGGCGGGCTCTGAATGCGATAGCCGATCAGGATCGAGTTCCAGTCGGCGTAAGCCCACTCCAGCGTGATGGCGTATCCATCCCGTTCCTGTCGCAGGCCCAGCGGCGTGATCAGGGACGTGCGGAAGGGCCTTTGGGATAGGGCGAATCGCTCCCACAGCCCGCTCGCGTAGGCGCCCGCGCCGATGGCGAGGGCCATCAGCAGTGCGGCCAGCCCCCATGCCAGCGGCTGTCGGCGCCGCTGAGGAAGGCGGGAGGGGCGCGGCCGGGGCTCCAGTTGAGCCCGGATCCGTGGCCACAGGCCGGCCGGCTCTGGGAACCCCTCTTCCGCCAGCTCCTTCAGGGCGCGACGGAGCGCTTGCTCATCCATCGGAAGCTCCTCCCTTGCTCTCAAGGCGGAAATGCCGCGGAACCGGTTTCATGGATCCGGCACAGCGGTCGACGACGCCTCGATGGATTTCAGGGCCAGGCGGAGTCTTTGCCTCGCCTCGTAGAGATAGTGCTTGACGGTGCCCACGCTGCACCCCATGGCCTCGGCGATCTCCCGCTCGCGGAGGTCCTCGTAATAGCGCAGCACTACAGCCGTCCGCTGGGCCGGGGAGAGACCCCGCAGGGCCTGCCGGAGGGCCTCCCGGGATTCGTTTTGCTCGGCGATCTCCTCTGGAAGCGGGTCATGATCTTTCCATTCCGTTTCCACCGCCCATAGATCCTTCTCCGACCCAGGGATGAGCACCGGTCGCGACCGGCGCTGGCCGGCGATCCGATGGGATTCCCGGATCACCAGTTGGAGGAACCAGGGCCAGAACGGGCGCTGCGGATCGAAGCGATGGCGGTGCTGCCATGCGCGCAGGAAGGCATTCTGCACCGCGTCCTCCGCGTCCATGCGATCCTGGAGGATCAGGTAGGCCACCCGGAGCGCCCGCAGCTCATAGCAGCGCACTAGCGTCGCCAGCCCTTCCGGATCCCCATCGCGCCATCGTCGGATCGCCCGCGGCTCGTCCAACGGATGCTCCATTGTTGTCTCTCTCAGCCAGCGCCGAAAGTCAATGACCTCCCCGCGGCTAGGAGCCGTGGGGAGGAGCCTCGAAAAAGCGTTCCGGGAACGGCATACAGAAGCGCTTAGCGCCCGCGCCGGGCCGACGAAATCCGGTCGTCGAAGGAACAGAACTGCAGGTCCGGGATGCTAACGTTGAAAGTCTGCCAGTCGCCCTCGAAGTTCGTGAGCTCGAAGAAAGTGCTGACCCCCGCGCCGGACGGCATAAAGATGGAGGATGCGATATCGTTGAAATAGACCGAGCGCAGGTCGTTGTAGTCGTAGCAGAGGGCGAAGTTCCGCCCTCCGTAGTGTGCATGCTCCCAGAGCACAGCGTAATACGCGCACGCGACCGGGACGACGGCGCCCGACTGCCGGAGCTGCTCTACCCGAGCGCGATCCACCCCTGGGAGATCCAGGCCCGTAGCGGCAGCCAGCTCCTCGTTGGTGTTGTAGCATGTGATGACGCCCGGCCCCCGGCCGTCGTGGCAGTGCGGCTGAATCTCCCGCTCGATCAGCTCCCTAAGGGGGAGTAGCTGCCCGTAATACCAGACCGGCACGGAAGTCGTCCCGGCGGATCCGGAGGTCGACGCCGGCATGGTCTCCCGCAGGCGCTGGACCCGGGCCGGATCCACCCTCGGGAGATCCAGGCCGGTGGCGGCGGCCAGCTCCTCATTCGTGTCGTAGCAGGTGAGGATCCCCGGCCCCAGGCCATCGTGGCACTTGGGTTCCACACCGCGGGCCAGCAGCTCTCCGATAGGCACCAGCCGTCCGTAATACCAGACGGGGCCGGCCGGATCGCCCCATGACGAGCGGACGGCAGCTCCCAGGCCGATCAGCGCCAACACTCCCAAGATCATCGCCATGAAACCCAGGCTGGCCATCCAGCGCCAGCGATGCGCCCGTCGCATAATCCACCCCCTGAAAAAGTTTCCATTATGGAATACCCGCGACCGGGTCAAGGGGTGGGGGGTGGCAGGGGGAATGGCAGGGAGCCAGGGCGCTGCGGACTCTGCTTTACTTGCCAAGCGACACAACGCACGAGGGACACGGCGTATCCTTACCGGTTGAAAACCTTGACATTTCGATCCACCATATCTATCATCCTCCTCTAAGCACGTCCCTTCGCCGAAGGAGGTGAGATGCGAGGGATCCTGGCGCTGGAGGACGGAACAGTCTTCATAGGCTGGGGCTTCGGGGCTCGTGCCACCGTGGTGGGGGAGGTAGTGTTCAACACGGCGATGACCGGCTATCAGGAGATCCTGACGGATCCTTCCTACCGGGGTCAGATGGTGGTGATGACCGCTTCCCACATCGGCAACGTGGGCGTCAACGACGAGGACGTGGAGAGCGATCGTCCCCAGGTGACCGCCTTTATCGTCCGCTCGCTGAGCCCAGTGGTCTCGAACTGGCGCGCAAAGGAGAGCTTGGATGCCTATCTGGCCCGCCACGGGGTTCCCGGCCTGAGCGAGGTCGACACCCGGGCGATCACCCGGCTCATCCGGATCAAGGGGGCCATGAAGGGCGCTTTTTCCACCGAGGAGGGGATTGACCCGGAGGCCCTTGTGGAGATGGCCCGCGCCTGGGAAGGTCTAGAGGGCCGGGACATGGTGCGCGAGGTGACCTGCGCCGCTCCCTATGAGTGGACGGAGGGCTCCGGCCGATGGCAGCCCCACGGGTTCCAGCCGGACCTTGAGCCGCGGCGCCATGTGGTCGTTTACGACTTCGGGGTCAAGCGCTCCATCCTCCGCCGGCTGGTCGACCGGGGCTGTCGGATCACGGTGGTGCCCGCTTACACACCGGCCGATGAGGTCCTGCGTTTAGGCCCGGATGGTGTCGTCCTCTCCAACGGCCCTGGGGATCCGGCTGGGCTCCCCGGGATTGTGAGCACGGTGCGCCAGTTGCTGGAGACCGGGATCCCGATCTTCGGCATCTGCCTGGGCCATCAGCTGATCGCCCAGGCGATCGGCGCCCGGACCTACAAGCTGCCCTTTGGGCACCACGGGAGCAACCATCCGGTGCGGGAGGGGGCCACCGGTCGGGTGCAGATCACAGCCCAGAACCACAATTATGCAGTGGATCCGGACACCCTGGATCCGCGCGAGGCGGTGATCACCCACATCAACCTCAACGATGGCACAGTAGAGGGCCTAGCGCTGAGGGATCGACCGGTGTTTTCCGTGCAATATCACCCGGAGGCCCACCCTGGCCCCCACGACGCAGACCCTCTGTTCGACCAGTGGGTGAAGGCATTAGGAAACTGAAGGGGATCCGCGTTCAGAGCCGTAGAACGAATCCTCTATGCGAAGAACGCTTAGGGGCCGAGGCACGGCCCGTTCGTTCGAAAACCTATTCCCGAATCCCCTAATTCACAGATAGCTGGAGCGATCGATCGATGCCGCGGCGCACAGACATCCGTTCCATCCTGGTGATCGGTTCCGGGCCGATCGTGATCGGCCAGGCGGCCGAATTCGATTATTCGGGAACCCAGGCATTGAAGGCTCTGCGGCGGGAAGGGTACCGGGTGATTCTGGTCAACTCGAACCCGGCCACGATCATGACGGATCCCGAGTTCGCCGACGCCACCTATATCGAGCCGCTGACGCCGGAGATCGTCGAGCAGATCATCGCCCGGGAGCGCCCGGAGGCCTTGCTTCCCACTCTAGGGGGTCAGACCGCGTTGAATCTGGCAATAGCCCTTTATGAAAGTGGGGTGCTAGAACGATACGGAGTGGAACTCATCGGTGCCTCTCCGAAGGCGATCCGGATCGCTGAGGATCGCCTGGCCTTCAAGGAGGCCATGGAACGCGCCGGCCTGGAGGTCCCCCACAGCATCCTGGCCCGCTCGGTTGAGGAGGCCGTCGCCTTCGCGGACCGCGTGGGTTACCCGGTGCTGATCCGCCCCTCCTTCACGCTGGGCGGCACCGGGGCTGGCATCGCCCGCTCCCGCGAGGAATTGATCGATCGAGTAGACTTCGCGTTGCGCCTCAGCCCGGTCGGCTCCGCCCTGATCGAAGAATCCCTGCTAGGCTGGAAGGAGTTCGAACTGGAGGTGATGCGGGACCGCCATGACAACTTCGTGGTGGTCTGCGCCATCGAGAACCTAGACCCCATGGGGGTCCACACGGGGGATTCAATCACCCTGGCGCCCGCCCAGACCCTCACAGACAAAGAGTATCAGCGCATGCGGGATTGGGGACGGGCCGTGATGAGCGCGGTGGGGGTGGAGACCGGGGGCTCGAACGTCCAGTTCGCGGTCAACCCTCAGGATGGCCGGATGCGAGTGATCGAGATGAACCCACGGGTCTCGCGCTCCTCCGCCCTAGCCTCCAAGGCCACCGGCTTCCCGATCGCCAAGATCGCCGCGCTGCTGGCGGTGGGCTACACCCTGGACGAGATCCGCAACGAGATCACCCGGCGCACCGTGGCCGCCTTCGAGCCCGCCCTGGATTACGTGGTGGTGAAGATCCCCCGCTGGGCCTTCGAGAAATTCCCTGGGGCCGACCCCACCCTGGGCCCCCAGATGAAGTCGGTGGGGGAGGTGATGGCGATCGGGCGGACCTTCAAGGAGGCCCTCCAGAAGGCCATGCGGGGGCTGGAGATCGGGGCGAAGGGGTTTGAGGGCTTCCCGCCGGACCGGCGGCCGGCGGATCTGCGCCAGGCCCTCGCTTGTCCCACCCCTGACCGCCTGCGGGCGGTCCACGACGCCCTGATGGAAGGGATGTCCGTCGAGGAAGTCTCCGCCCTCACCGGCTATGACCCGTGGTTTGTGACCCAGATGGCTGAGCTGGTGGAACGGGAGCGGGCGTTGCGACGCTATACGCTCTCCACAGTGCCGGCCGCCCTGCTCCGCCATGCCAAGCGCGAGGGCTTCTCGGACGCCCAGCTGGCGGCCTTCTGGGGATGCTCCGAGACCGAGGTCCGCCGCCGCCGTGAGGCAGCCGGCATCCGGCCGCGCTACGCCCAGGTGGATACGTGCGCGGCGGAGTTCGAGGCCTACACGCCGTATCTCTACAGCACCTACGAGGAAAGCGACGAAGCGCCCCCGACGGATCGTCCGAAGGTCGTGATCCTGGGCAGCGGCCCCAACCGCATCGGGCAGGGGATCGAGTTCGATTACAGCTGCTGCCAGGCGGCCTTCGCCTTACGGGAGATGGGCCTCGAATCGATCATGGTGAACTCCAACCCGGAGACGGTGAGCACGGATTACGACACCTCGGACCGCCTGTATTTCGAGCCCCTCACCTTTGAGGACGTCCTGAACATCCTGGAGCGGGAGCGGCCCTTAGGGGTGATCGTGCAGTTCGGCGGACAAACCGCCCTTAACCTCACCATGTCCCTGCATCGGGCCGGGGCCCGGATTCTGGGCACCTCCCCGGACGCCATCGATCTGGCGGAGGATCGGGGCCGCTTCAGCGCCCTGCTCCGCGATCTGGACATCCCACAGCCGGAGCACGGAACGGCGACTTCAGTGGAGGGAGCTCTAGATGTGGCCCGACGCATTGGCTATCCTGTCCTCGTCCGGCCCAGCTACGTGCTTGGAGGGCGGGCAATGGCCATCTGTTACGAGGAGGAAACCCTGAGGGCTTATATGCGGGAAGCCGTGTGGGTCTCGCCGGAACGCCCAGTGCTCATTGATCGCTTCTTAGAGGACGCTTATGAGGCTGAGGTGGACGCGGTAGCCGATGGAAAACAGGTGGTGATCGGGGGCATCCTCCAGCACATCGAGGAAGCTGGGGTGCACTCCGGGGATTCCGCTTGTGTGCTGCCTCCCTACAAGATCTCCCGCTATCACCTTCAGATTATCGAGGAATACACCGAGCGGATCGCCCTAGCCCTGGAGGTCCGCGGGCTGATCAACATCCAGTTCGCCATCAAAGACGACATCGTCTATGTCCTAGAGGCCAACCCTCGTGCCTCGCGCACTGTACCCTTTATCAGCAAAGCCACTGGCGTTCCGCTGGCCCGCATCGCCACGCGGGTGATGCTGGGCCAGACCTTAGAGGAGATTGGCTTCACGCGTTCTCCGGAGGTCCGAGCCTTCTTCGTGAAAGAGGCAGTCCTGCCCTTCCGCAAGCTGCCGGGGGCCGACGCCGTCCTGGGCCCGGAGATGAAGTCCACCGGGGAGGTGATGGGATGGGCGGAGCGCTTCGGGCATGCCTTTGCAAAGGCGGAGATGGCGGCGGGCGACGCGTTGCCTCTGAGCGGGACGGTGTTGCTCTCAGTGAACGATTTCGATAAGGGGAACGTGTTGAAGATCGCCCGGGACTTCCATCGGATGGGCTTTCAACTGATGGCGACCCGGGGCACGGCGGAGGCCCTTCGGCGGGTGGGGCTTCCGGTGGAGGTGGTAAACAAAGTGAGCGAGGGTTCCCCGCATGTGGTGGACGCCATCCGGGAAGGGCGAGTGCAGCTGATCCTGAACACGTTGCTGGGCTCCCAAGCCTACGCCGATGGGATGCGGATCCGGCAGGCAGCAGTGCGCTACGGGGTGCCGTTGCTGACCACTCTCTCGGCGGCAGCGGCTGCCGTCCAGGCCATCCGGGCGATGCGGGATCGGGGCTTTACGGTGAAGAGCCTCCAGGAGTATTACGAAGAGGCATCGCGCCGTTAGGAGACTCCCGTTGATCGATCTATCTTCGATGATCGCTGTCCCTCTCCCCAAAGATCGCCCGTTCGACCGCCATCCGCTGCAGCAGCGGATCCGGAGCCGCCGGATGGCTCATCCGAAGCGCGAGACCCTTTTCCGCACCGCCGAGGATCTGGTCCTCTCCAAACTGGAAGGGTTTCGACAGGGTGACAAAGTTTCCCAATCGGAATGGCAGGATGTTCCGGGGATTCCTTGGGTATAGGGGCACGTTCTGGATTGGGAGCATCTCCGGTGCGGGGCCACGAAGTTGGGCATAGCGGATCTGCGGGAGCAGGCTTGGGAGGCGCTGGCTTCTGAATCCGAATCCACACCAGTTGGGTTATGAGCGATCGGAAAACCGATCCAAAGTGGAGACCAGGCCGTATGGATATCGGGACAATGGTAGTCCTGATCCTAGCGGTGGCCATGGTCGCGATCGCCTATTTCCGGGGCGAGGAGGTGGCCGCGGCGGGCTGGCAGGGGACGTTCCGGGCGTTGCAGGATTTCCTTCCCCTTTTTATCGGGATCTTTGTGCTCATCGGGTTCTCAGAGGTGTTGATCCCCCGGGAAGTCATCGCGCGGTGGCTGGGGCCGGGCGCCGGCCTACGCGGGATCATGATCGCCAGCGGAGTGGGGATGCTGATCCCCGGCGGGCCTTTTGTCTCTTTCCCGCTGATCGCGATGCTCCATCGAGCGGGGGCTGGCGTCGGAGCGGTGGTGGCCTTCCTCACCGCGTGGTCCCTGTGGTCTTTGACCCGCCTGCCGCTGGAGTTCGCCATCCTGGGCCCCCGCCTGATGGCCGCCCGCCTGATCTCTACGCTGTTCATGCCACCCCTAGCGGGTTGGATCGCCTACCGGCTCTTTGATCGGTAGCGCGCCTTCTTCTGAGATGGGCGAGGCCATCTGCCCTCTCCACCGAGCGCGATCGGCCACGCGGGGGCACGGCCTCGGATCGAACGCGAAGGGAGAATCCCGATGGAGCCGGCGAGCGGAGAAGCTCTGCGTGCCTTAGGGAAGCCAGAAGCGGGAGCCCCGAGGTGGAGATTCTTCGGGCTGGCGGATGCCCCGCTCGGGCTTCTCGGCGTCCTCGCGTTTGGGGTTTTCATCGCCGCCGATGACCTCACCGTGGTCAGCACGATGCTCCCCCGCATGCTCGTCGACTTCGAGGTCCCCATCCCATCGGGCCTGAAAGATGCCTCCTGGATCGTCTCCGCCTACCTGATCGCCTACGTGGTGGCGATGCCGCTGTTCGGGCGCCTTTCGGACCGCTACGGGCGCCTGCGGGTCTACGCGCTCTGCATGGCCCTCTTTCTGGCCGGGTCCGTTCTGGTGTTGCTGGCCCCGGATCTCTCCACATTGATCGCGGCGCGGGCCCTCCAGGCCTTCGGCGGTGGGGGCGTGGTTCCGATCGCTATGGCGACCGTCGGCGATCGCTTTCCCGAGGGCCGCCGGGGAGGCGCCATCGGCGTCCTGGCTGCGGTGGACACCCTGGGGTGGATCTGGGGGCCGCTTTACGGCTCGCTGCTCATCCGCTACGGGCCGGAGGTGGGCCGCTGGATGGCAGAGGCCCTGGGGATGCCCGCGGGCGTCGCCGCCTGGAGCTGGCAATGGCAGTTCCTGCTGAACATCCCCCTCGCGCTGCTGGCCCTCGCGGTGGCGATGGGGATGCGCTGGGCCTTTGCGTCTTCTGCCCTGGAGGCGCCGCGGATGGATTGGGCGGGCGCGGCCTTGCTCGGCGGGGCGCTCGTAGCGCTCCATGTGGGGATCATCGAGAGCGGCGGGGCGATGGAGCTGGGTTCAACCGGCATCGGCGCTCCGGAGGAATCCCGTCTGCTGGCGGGATGGCCGTGGCTGCTGCTGGGCGGGGCCGGCGTCGCCGGGCTGGCCTTCGTGGAAGCCCGACGGTCCGCCCCGCTGATCCCGGCAGGGTTGTTCCGACGGTGGAATTTCACCCTGGCCGGTCTGGTGAACCTGCTGCTGGGGCTGGGCCTGATCACGCCGATGGCCCAGGTTCCCCTGTTGATGAACACGTTGCGCTCCTACGGAGATACCCCGGAAGCGTGGATG
>JANXBD010000002.1 GCA_025057635.1 Thermoflexus sp.
CAGGAACCGGTTCAAACATGACTGCCTCCTCGTTCGGTGCGAAATAAAGACTTCCCGGGGGAGCGAACGGCGTAACCTCTAATCCCGGGGGAGTTCGATCTCTATCCGCTTGTTGATCCGCCCTTTGCTCTTGTAATCGACGATGCGGATCCGCCCGACTTCGCGGGTGTTCGCCACGTGAGTGCCGCCGTCAGCCTGCAGATCCAGCCCCTCGATTTCCACCACCCGGACCGTCCGGATGTCGGGCGGGAGGAGGTTGACCTTGGTGCGAATCAGATCCGGGTTGCGATCGGCCTCCTCCCGGGGGAGGAAGTAGACGCGCACCGGGCGCGCCGCCTCAACCTCCGCATGGATTTTCTCCTCGATCTCCCGAACCAGCTCCCCGCGCAAGGTCTCGAACTCGAAATCCATCCGCCCCCGCAGGGGCTCCATATTCCCTCCGGTCACCTTGGCCCCGTAGTCGCGCCAGACCACCCCGCACAGGATGTGGAGGGCGGTGTGGGTGCGCATCAGGGCATAGCGGCGCTCCCAATCGATCTCCCCTCGAACCCGCTGACCCACCGTCGGGGGCTCTCCTTCCACCTCATGCCAGACCAGCGGGCCCTGACGGCGAACGGCGATCACCGGCCACGTGCGCGCCCCATCGGTCAGCCATCCCGTGTCATGGGGCTGCCCTCCACCGCCGGGATAGAAGGCCGTGGCATCCAGGGCGACCGCCCGGCCTTCCACGGCCAGCACCGTCGCCTCGAAGGTCCGCCGATAGGCATCCGTTAGGTAGAGCAGCACGGTCTCCATGCGCAATCCGCCCCATTCGTGGTTCGTGAATTATTCGTGAATTCGTGCCCCCATTCGTGGACGGCTGCCCCTTCATAAAAAAATCGGCTCTCGCCCCAGAGGGACGAGAGCCGATTGCTCCCGCGGTACCACCCTGCTTCCCGGATCAACCGGGCCGCTCCTCACGGGGACAGGGGGATGCGACGCCCTGGGTCAGCTGGGTCAGGAGGACTGCCTCGGGGAGCCGTCTCCCCCGATCCCCGCGCCCTGGATAACGGGAGGGCGAATCCCGGGCGAGCCTACTGGCCCGCTTCGGGCGGGCGTTCGGTCGCCGGCTCGGGAGGGATCTTCGGCCCGACCTCGGCATCCGGCTTCCACCCACTCCGGACTCGCTGGGCGCGAGGGCTCGGGCCTACTCGTCTCCGTCATCGCCGTTCCTCAAGGTCCTTTTTAGCGGCTTTTTAAAAACTATAGCGGAGCCTGGAAGGGCTGTCAACTGGCCCGCCCCCGTCGGCCACGATCGATCGAGGGGCTACTCGGTCCGGCTGAACAGCCACACGGCCGGGATCAGGAACAGCATCCAGAAGGCGATGAGGGCGATCAGGTTCACCTCGAGAGGATGGAGGATGAGCGTCTTCAGGAGCGGCTCCGGGATCAGCCCCTGCAGCGTGGTCTGGCGGATGGCGTCCACCCCGTAGGTCACCGGATCCACTCGGGCCAGCCACTCCATCCAGAGGGGCACCTCCCGCAGCGGGAAGAAGGCGCCGCTCATAAAGAACATGGGCATCAGCAGGAAGTTCATCATCATATGGAAGCCTTCCATCGAGCGCATGCGGGCGGCGATTAGGATCCCAAAGGAAGTCATGGTGGCGGCCACCAGGATCATCATGGCGATCAGGGTGAGGATCTGGGGAAGGGTGAACCGCACACCCACCAGCGGGGCCAGCAACATAATGAGCAGTCCCTGGAGCAGCGCGGTGGTGCTGCCCCCGGCCACCTTACCCAGAGCGACCGCCGTCCGGGAGACGGGCGCGACCAGCACTTCCTTCAGGAAACCAAACTCCCGGTCCCAGACGATCGAGACAGCGGAGAAGACCGCCGTGAAGAGCACCGCCATGCTCAGGATGCCCGGAAAGAGAAAGGTCCGGAAGTCGACCCCGGCCATCCCGGCGGCCACCGCCGGGGCTAGCCCGTTGCCGAACACGATCAGGAAGAGCAGCGGCTGGCCCAGGGAGCTTACGATGCGGGTGCGATCCCGAAGGAACCGCAGGAGATCTCGATACCAAATCGTGTAAACCGTCATCACAAAAGCCATCCCGCTTACCTCCGGCTCCAGAGTCGATGGCGCAGACGCATCATCTCCAGCGGCGAGGCCTCTTCCTCCCGGATCGCACGGCCGGTCAGCTTGATGAACACATCCTCCAGGCTGGGGCGCCGCAGGCGGATGCTGTGGACGATTAGCGGAGGCTCCAGGCCGTTCTGCAGGATCCCCAGCAGGCGGGGGATCAGCTGATCGCCCCGCGCCGCCTCGATGAGCACCCCTTCCTCCGTCAGGCGGGGCTCCAGCCCCAGCGCCTCCCGGACCCGGTCTGCAGCGCGGGGGTCATCGCTAGTCTGCATCAGGAGCACATCCCCACCGATCATCGCCTTCAGATGATCGGGCGTGTCCAGGGCGATGATGCGGCCGTGATCGATGATGGCGATGCGATCGGCCCACTCTGCCTCGTCCATGTAATGAGTGGTGAAAAAGACCGTCGTCTCTCCTGTATCTCGCAGGCGAAGAATGTATTCCCAGATGTGACGCCGCGTCTGGGGATCCAGCCCCAGGGTGGGTTCATCGAGGAAGAGGACTTTGGGTTGATGGAGCAGGCCGCGGGCGAGCTCCAGCCGGCGCTTCATCCCGCCGGAGAACGTGCGCACCTCCTGATGGGCGTGATCTGCGAGTTCCACCAGCTCCAGCAGACGCCTCGCCCGCTCCGCGAAGGCCGAACGGGGGACCCCATACAGCCAGGCGTGGAACTGGAGGTTCTGCCAGGCCGTCAGCCGATCGTCCAGGCTGGGGTCCTGGAACACCAGCCCAATCCGCCGGCGCACCTCCTGAGGCTCGCGCACGATATCATGGCCGCCCACCCGGGCAGTGCCGGAGGTCGGCCGCAGCAGCGTGCAGAGCATATTGATCGTGGTCGTCTTGCCGGCCCCGTTGGGGCCCAGGAAGGCGAACAGCTCCCCCTCCCGCACCGTAAAGGAGACCTCCTGAACGGCTACGAAATCCCCAAATCGTCGGGTGAGACGTTCCGCCTCAATCGCATTCATCAGCGCCTCCGTTAGAAGAAGTGCTGCTTTGACCCCCAAAAACGGTGGAGGCAGCGAAGAATTTTTCACAGGCGGGCTTAGGGCCGTAAGCCCCTGATCTTGCTCCTTAAAGCTTGCCAATCGAAGATCGCCCGAGCCATGCACCGCGCTTCACCTTCCGCGCCTTTGACAGGCCATAGCGAACCGACCATAATCGCATATCCGCCGCGATGCGCCCTAGCGCTTATGGAACCCATCGCTTCCCAGCGTTCGCTGGAGCAAATCGATGGCCTGGGCGAGCAGGACCCGTTCCTCGGGGCTCAGAGGAGCCAGCCGCCGTCCCAGACGGGCAGCTGCTCGAAGCTGAAGCTGGTGCATGGTTTTTCGGCCCCTGGGGGTCAGCCGGATCCATACCCGCCGTCGGTCGGTCGGATCCCGTTCCACCATGACCCATCCCTGATCCGAGAGGGATCGAACGGCCCGGGAGACGGTGGAGGGGCGAACCGCCTGAGCGCGGGCCAGCTCGGTCAGGGTATATGGCCGCTGCGCCAGCATCCCCAGCAGCCGATAGGATTGAGCGGGGAACATCCCCTGTTTTTCCCCCCTGACCTCCGCCCAGATCTTCCGCATCACCAGATGCAGGGTCTCCAGGATGCGTCGGGCCAGGATCCGCTCGCTCACCGATCCACGAGCTCCCACTCCGGATTCCTCTAAGCAAGATTTTTGCCTTTGCTAAAAGTTAGCCATGTAAATGATAATTCCCTTCGTGATCCTGTCAAATCTCTAGAGGGCTTTCATGAAAAGCCAGTCTCTGGACTTGTCGTAGCAGAGGGCGGATTGTTCTCCCTCAACTAAAGTCTTTAGCACCTCGTCCACCCATCGCGCCGCGGGCATCACATTCCTTAGGAGGAGGAATCACTCATAGTGGCTTAGGACAGATTGAACCCTTCTGAAATCTGAAAATAAAGATCGGTTTTCGTAAGATGCAAAATGGACGAATGTATCCAGAAAAAGCGCGCAACGGTCGGCTCATCTTGACAATCGGAATAAATAGGATCATCATTAAAAGGATCGAGGGCAGGAATATGGCATGATCACTCTCCATCGCAATCCTGGCGTTGGGAGGCACGTGGATGGCGCGCAACCTAAGCGAGGCGCAGGGGTGGGCCCGACGATGGGCAGGCGGGTTCTGGATCCTCGGGATCTGGCTGACCGGATGTACCGCCCAGAGCCCTTCGATCCTGGCCCCGGTCTCTCCGAAAGGACGGGCGGAGGCGGAGCTGTTCTGGTTTATCCTGTTGATCACCGCCGGCGTCTTCGTTCTGGTCGAGACGCTTCTTCTCTACGCGGTTTTCCGGTTCCGGGCTCGAGATCTGCAGGCGATTCCGCCTCAGATCCATGGGAACAATGCCCTGGAGATCTCGTGGACCACAGCAACGGCCCTAGGGCTAGCGATAATTTTCGCGTTGACCTGGCGGACGATGGCGGCCACCTCCACGCCGCCGGCGGACGCCCTGCCGGTGAAAGTGATCGGTCGCCAGTGGTGGTGGGAGTTCCAGTATCCCACTCTAGGGATCACTACTGCAAATGAGCTGGTGATCCCGGTTGGCCGGCCGATCCGGGCGCTGGTGACCTCCGCCGACGTGATCCACAGCTTTTGGGTGCCCCAGTTGGGCGGGAAGATGGATGCGATCCCTGGCCGGGAGAACCCCGTCTGGCTTCAATCGGATGTCGAGGGTGTGTTCTATGGACAGTGCGCGGAGCTATGCGGGATCTCCCACGCGAACATGCGCCTGCGGGTTCGCGCCGTCTCGGAGGCCGAGTTCCAGCGCTGGGTCGAGGCGCAACGCGCGCCGGCGGCCCAGCCGGTCGAGCCCCTGGCGCAGCAGGGGTATCAGGTTTTCATGAGCAAGGCATGTGTGGGATGTCACGCCATCGAAGGCACGCCCGCTCAGGGAAAGGTGGGGCCGAATTTAACGCACTTTGGAAGCCGGACGACGATCGCCGCGGGGCTGTTGGAGAACACCCCGGAGAACCTAGCCCGCTGGCTGGATAACCCGCAGGCGGTTAAGCCCGGCGCCCTGATGCCGCGCCTAGGCCTGACGCCTGAGGAGATCCAGGCGCTGGTCGCTTATCTTCTGTCCTTGAAGTAGGAGAACGGAGAGACCGCGAAGGGGGATCCTCCGAATCCCCCGAAGTGGGGCGACAGTTCTCTTCAACAAGCCCTTGAGGGCTCAACCCCTCAATCCTGCGATTTTTCCTTTCTGCTTCAAGCTGGGTAATAAAGACAAGGAAGGAGTCAGAGGAGGCTAAGGATGGCCAGTCAGACGGTGACGATGCCGCGGGTCTATGAGGAGCGGGGGCTTCTCGCCTGGCTCACCACGGTGGATCATAAGCGAATCGGGATCCTATACATCCTAGGCGCCGGGTTCTTCGCCCTGATCGGCGGCCTGGAGGCCCTTCTGATCCGGACCCAATTGGCCGCTCCAAACAACCAAGTCCTAGTGGGAGAGGCCTACAATCAGGTCCTGACCATGCACGGCACCACGATGGTCTTCCTGGTGGTGATGCCGGTGCTGGCCGGCCTCGGGAACTATGTGATCCCCCTGATGATCGGGGCCCGGGATATGGCCTACCCCCGGCTGAACGCCTTCGGCGTATGGATGTTCCTGCTGGGCGGCCTCTTTCTGAATCTGAGCTTCCTCCTGGGAGGCGCCCCCGATGCCGGGTGGTTCGGGTATGCGCCGCTGACGGTGAAGACCTTCTCTCGGGGCACTGGCATTGACTTCTGGATCCTGGGCCTGCAGCTCCTGGGGATCTCTTCGATCACTTCCTCCATCAACTTTGTTTCGACGATCCTGCTCCTGCGGGCCCCCGGCCTCTCCCTGAACCGCCTGCCCCTCTTCGCCTGGACCACCTTGGTGACGGCTTTCCTGATCCTCTTCGCAATGCCGAGCATTTCGGCCGCCCTCTTCCTGTTGTTCCTGGACCGTCATCTGGGGACCCATTTCTTTAACCCGGCGGCGGGCGGCGATCCGCTGCTCTGGCAACACCTCTTCTGGTTCTTCGGCCACCCGGAGGTCTACATCATGATCCTGCCGGCCATGGGGATCGTATCGGAGATCCTGCCGGTCTTCTCCCGCAAACCCCTCTTCGGCTACACGGCGGTGGCCTATTCCAGCGTGGCCATCGGTTTCATCGGGTTCACCGTGTGGGCCCACCATATGTTCGCCGTAGGACTGCCGGACGTGGTGAACGCGTTCTTCTCCGCCGCCAGCATGCTGGTGGCGGTGCCCACCGCCATCAAGGTCTTCAACTGGATCGCCACCATCTGGGGCGGGGCGGTGCGCTACCAGACACCCTTCCTGTTCGCCGCCGCCTTTGTGGCCCTGTTCGTGATCGGGGGGCTCAGCGGTCTCTTCCTCGCCGCCGTCCCGGTGGACTGGCAGGTGACGGACACCTACTTTGTGGTCGCTCACTTCCACTACACGCTGTTCGGCGGCTCGATGTTCGCCATCGTGGCCGGGATCTATTACTGGTTCCCGAAGATCACCGGCCGTTTCCTAGACGAACGTCTGGGCCGCTGGCATTTCGCCCTGCAGTTCATCGGTTTTAACATGGCATTTTTCCCGATGCACTTCCTGGGCCTTGCCGGGATGCCCCGCCGGATCTACACCTATGCGCCCGGTCTCGGCTGGGAGGGCCTCAACCTGCTGGCCACCGTGGGGGCCTTCATCCTGGCCCTTGGGTTCGTGGTGTTCTTCGTCAATGTCGTTCGCAGCCTGGCTGTCGGCACGCCCGCTCCGGCGGATCCATGGGATGGCCACACCCTGGAGTGGCTGACCTCCTCTCCCCCCCCACCGTATAACTTCGCTCACATCCCGGTCGTCCGCAGCCGTCGGCCCGTTTGGGATCTGAAATATACGGGCAACCCGCACGCGCGGCCGGTGGTAGAGATCATCGAAGGGGATAATCGAAAGGAAGGAGAGGACGCTCCGGAGGAACCGATCCATCTCCCGGCGCCCAGCATCTGGCCGCTGGTCATCGCCGCCGGCCTGACCCTCTTCGCCCTGGGGCTGGTCACCCACTGGATCTTCGCACCTTTCGGCGTCCTTCTGTTCGCCCTGGGGATCGCTCGGTGGGCGACCCAGCCCCTCTTCCCGGAGGCACCGGGAGGCCATTAAAGCCTGGGAATGCCGAGCAGGCAGCCGCTTCAATTCTGCAAGGGGATCTCCGACCTGCAGGGTTTCTTCGCGAGTGCGGGCCGCCTGCGATGGTCCCCACCCGCGAAAAACCGCTATGAATCAATGATCCCTTTCAAGGTCCAGAGGTCCGTGGGAAAGGGGGAAGAAAAAACCGTTCATGGGCAGTGTAGGGGGGGCGTTTGGCCCGCCACATCGCCTCCCCTGAAAGCAGGCCAGGAGGTGCGATTGACATTCGTGAATAAAGGGAAGGAACCTCACGAACTGATGATCGGTCGGACCCTGGTCGCTGATATCGATGTCAAGGAGCTGATGGAAGAATGAAGAGGGAAGAGGAAGCTCACGGCTTCATGGTCGTGCTGGAGCCGGGGGAAGAGCCTGTGACGATCATCTTCACGGTTCCCTCGAACAAGGTCGGCGAGTGGGAGATGGGCTGTTTTGAAAGCGATGGGTCTCACTGGCAACTCGGCAGCATGGCAAATGGATCGTCCAGCCCCGATGGTTCGTTGGGGCAACCTGCTATTCTTCTTTAATCAAAATCAAAACCGGACAAAGCACCACTGGCTGGGCCAGGTGGCGGGCAGGGATTTGGGATCTCCTCTCTATGACCCTCGGGACCATGGAGAGGGAGGATCAAAGGGAGCCGCCTTCTCCCGAATAAGTCTCATAAGGTGAGGGGGAACGCAATGGCGAGCCATCATCCGACTGCTGGCGTTGAGATCAGCGTGGATAGCCGCAAGCTGGGGGTCTGGGTGTTCCTGGCTTCCGAGGTCATTTTCTTCGCCGCGCTGATCACCTCGTATCTGGTGCTACACAACCGAGTGACCAGCGGACCAACGGCCCATGAGGCCTTGACGCTCACCATCCCGACGATCAACACGATGATCCTGCTGGTCAGCAGTGTGGCGATGGTGCTGGCCCTGGCGTATCTGCGGGATGGGAACCGGCGGGCCTCCATCGCCTGGCTGCTGACCACCGCCTGGTTGGGGATCTGTTTCCTGATCCTTAAAGCAGTGGAATACAATCATCACCTCCACGAGGGGCTCACCCCGAGCGTCAACGTCTTCGGCTCCGCGTATTACACAGTAACCGGTTTCCATGCGGCCCACGTGGCGGCAGGGGTGATCTGGATCCTCAGCGTGGCCCTGGGGTTGCGTCGTCGCATCTCGCCCCAGAACGACGTCCTGGTGGAGACGGTGGGGCTTTACTGGCACTTCGTGGATCTGGTATGGGTGGCGATCTTCATGGTGGTGTATCTGATGCGTTGAGTCATGCCCCCGGGCTTGCTCCTGCAGTTGAGAGAGGGATCTGATCGTGATAGAATGCTGGCGGCCAATCCCTTAGGAGATCAAGAGAAGGAGACAGTGACACGTTGCTGTCCAATCTTCGTCACCAGGGGGGAGAAACCAGTTATGGAAGGGAAGGCTCACAGGCACCCGAATTACGTTGTAGTTGGGATCATCTTAATCGTCCTGACGATCCTCGAGGTAGCGGTAATCGGGTTACCTCTTCCGCAACTACCTTTTCTGATAGGATTTGCTGTCGCAAAAGGGATGTTGATCCTGTTGTATTTCATGCACTTAAAATTTGACGCCCGTGTTTATGCTGTGCTTTTCGCTTATCCATGGCCATTGGCATTGCTGCTCGTAGGAATTTTAATTTGGTTATATTTCGGATCCTGGACATGATCTGCCTTCGCATATTATTGTATAAATGAACTGCTCCATCTTCGTCCTCTGTGCAGAAAATTCAAGTCGTCATCTCGAAGCTTCCTGAGGCCCTCAGCCTGACATAACATGTGAGTTTGTCATCTTCTCGTTCATGAAGGAGTTTTCCCATGTCGGATTTCCTGTTTCGTGGTTCTCTGGCCCAAGTGGATCCAGAAGTAGCCGCTCTGATCCGATATGAGCATGAACGCCAGATCCGCAAGCTGATCCTCATTCCCTCTGAATCCTACGCGCCGGCGGCCGTCCGCGAAGCGCTGGGCTCGGTGTTCCAGAACCTCTATGCCGAGGGTTATCCCCACGAACGCACCCGCACGCAAACCGAGGCGGAGCTGTTGGATTACGAGGAGCAATTAGGGTTCCACCGGCGTTATGGCGACCAGCGCTATTACAAAGGGACCGAATATGCGAATATCATCGAAGCGTTGGCTCGACGACGCTGCGCTGAAGCCTTTGCGACCCCAGAGATTCCCCCCGAGCGGATTTTCGTGAACGTGCAGCCTCTCTCCGGCGCTCCTGCCAACAGCGCGGTCTATGAGGCGCTGCTTCAGCCCGGCGACACTGTGATGGGCCTGTCGCTGATCCACGGCGGCCATCTCACTCACGGCTCGCCGGTAAACCGTTCGGGCAAGCACTATCGGATCGTCTGGTATACGGTGGATCCTCAGACGGAGCTCCTAAATTATGATCAGATCCGCGATCTCGCCCGCCAGCACCGGCCGAAGATGATCATCGCCGGCTACACGTCTTATCCGTGGGCCCCCGACTGGAAGCGGTTCCGGGAGATCGCAGACGAAGTTGGGGCCTATCTGCTGGCCGATATCGCCCACACCGCGGGGATGGCGATCGCCGGTGCTTACCCCAATCCGCTAGGATATGCCCATGTGATCACCTTCACGACCCACAAGACCATTATGGGCCCACGGGGGGCCTGCATCCTCACCACGGATCCGGAGCTGGCAAAGAAGATCGACCGGGCGGTGTTCCCGGGTGAACAAGGCGGGCCTCACGTGAACGTCTTCGCTGCGCTGGCGGTGGCCTTTAAGCTGGCCCGCACGGAGCCGTTCCGCCAGCTGCAGCATCAGATCGTCCGCAACGCCCAGGCCATGGCGCGGCGCCTCGCGGAGCGGGGACTACGGATCCCTTATGGTGGCACGAATACCCACCTCCTCCTGGTGGACTGTAAATCAGTGCGGGGGCCCGATGGCACGCCCTTGATGGGGGATCCGGCAGCTCGGGTGCTGGATTTGGCAGGGATTGTGGTGAACCGCAACACAATCCCAGGAGACACGGGTGCGGGGGCTGCGAGCGGCATCCGATTAGGGACCCCCTGGATCACGCAGCGCGGGTTCCGAGAGCTGGAGGTGGAAGCCCTGGCGGACATCATCGCTGATATACTGTGGGCCTGCCGGCCGCACCGCTACTACGTGGGACGTGACTTGGTCTATCGCACGAAGGTTGAGTTCGATGTCTTAGAAGAGGCCAAGCTGCGGGTGGCGGAACTCGCCGCTCGAGCCGGCATCGACGTGGAGCTCCCAAAGAGCGGCTATCCCCATTATTGGTTCATCACCGACCGCCTCCCTGCGGCGGAGGGCAAGGCGGTGCTAGAGATTCGGGGAGATCGGGCAGCGGAGTTCATAGAGGCTGTCCTCACGCAACGGGTGGCGGCCCTGAAGATCGGCCATGGAGCCCCCGCCTTCATACTGGAAGCGGACGGCCGAGTTATGAGCTCGGCTTATGTGATCCGGGATAGTTCGAATGCGTTCCGGCTCGTGATCCCCGAAGAGCATGCTGGGCGGGTCGCAGCATGGCTTCGGGATCTTTCAGATGGGTATGTGCGTTTCGATGAGGACATCTGGGCGAAGCTCCATGGCCCGTTGCGGGTGCGGGAGATCCCGGCGGAGGATCCCCAAGCGGTCTCGGCTCGCTCGATGGCATGCTTTCCGAAGGATCTGGCGGAGGCGGCCGCGGTGGCACCCTACAAGCCCTTCTTCATCGGCTATCGGGCAGTGGATGAGATGTATCGTGACTACCTCCGGCCGTTGCCGGCTTTCTCGTATTCCGAGCCGGAGGGCGCGCCGCTTCAGCGGACTTCCCTCTATGAGCTGCACCGGGAGCTGGGTGCGAAGATGGTCCCCTTCGCCGGCTGGGAGATGCCCGCCTGGTATACCAGCGTCAGTGAGGAGCATCGCGCCGTCCGCACCGCTGCCGGTCTCTTCGATGTCTCCCATATGGGCATCTTGGAGGTCAGCGGTCCAGGCGCCCGCGTCTTCTTAGAGCAGGTGACCACCAATGACGTCATGGGGCTGAAGGTGGGGGAATCCCAGTATACATATCTTCTTGATCCGGAAGGGCATGTGCTGGATGATCTGATCATCTACACTCTATCATCCGATCGCTACCTGCTGGTGGTGAATGCGGCCAACAACGACCGGGACTGGGCCTGGCTGAACGCGGTGGCCCGAGGCGAAGTTCAGATTGACTGCGATCGGCCATGGGCAGTGATCGCTGACGAGGTAACCCTTCGCGATCTGCGGGATCGCCGCTGGGGAGAAGAATGTCGGGTAGACATCGCTCTCCAGGGTCCGCAGGCCCTGAACATTCTTCGACGCATGGTGGATGGCCCAACTCAAGAACGGCTGGCTGCGCTCCAGCGGGGTCAAGTGATGACGGTTGAGATCCACGGATTCGACCTGATCCTCGCTCGCACTGGCTATACTGGTGAGCGCGTTGGGTATGAGCTCTTCGTCCATCCGGATCGGGCGCTGGCGCTGTTCGAGCTGTTGCTGGATGTGGGGAAACCCTTGGGTCTTCGGCCATGTGGCCTGGGAGCCCGCGATGGCACCCGAACGGAAGCAGGGCTTCCGCTGTATGGTCATGAGCTGGCCGGGCCCTTCGACCTGAGTCCAGGGGATGCCGGTTTCGGCTCCTTCGTCAAGGTCTACAAGCCCTTCTTCATCGGGCGGAAGGCCTATATGGCCCGCGAGGCGAAGCGGACGATGGAGGTGGTTCGCTTCCGGATCTCCGAGAAGGGCATGCGGCTTCCCAAGCTGGGGGATGCGGTGGTGGATCGCTGGGGACGGGTCATCGGCTACGTCACCAGCTGCGCGCTGGACACGGAGGGATTCCTCACTGGGATGGCCTGGATCGAGCGGTCGTATCAGGCGGAGGGGACGCCGATCGGGATCGTGGTGGGAAGCGCGGCAGCGCCTGAGCGTCCGAAGGTCGGTGATCGGCTGAACGTGCCGATCCCGGCGCAGGTGGTCAGCCGCTTCATGAGCCGCTGAGAAGGCAAGGTGTTCTTCTCCTCCCCGCATTAGGATGGGTCATTTTTCGAACATCAGGGCTCGTAGTCCAGATTACTTAGTCGACCGATCATCGACTCGGCGGATGAGTCAGAGCCAAAGTTGGGCCCTCATTAGGACGCGATAAATCTCAAGCCGGCAGTTGAGGTGCCAGCTCCAGAGTTGGTGTCTACAGCTTCCTCGGAATGGCTGGCGATCTCCTTCTTCTCCCCTCTGACGGGCAAGCCGGTGTCCGCGCAGATCGATGGGTCTTGCCCGTCCTTTCGCCTCTGTCTTCTGCCGATATATCGGTGCCGATATAGACGCTGCAGATCTTGCCGGTTCTGCTGTCCTCATCAGCATCCGATCCATGAGGAAGCTAGTGCGCGGAGTCGCTCGGTGGTGCTGTGCAGAGCAGACTTGCACTTGCGATAACGCTGCAGAGGCCGATCTGAATCTATATCTTTCAAGGCTCTGCGAGGGTTGAGAGGGGCATGTTGGTTTGACGGTTGGTCCTAGCTGGGGAATGTAGTGTTCGAAGCAGCGAGCTGGCGGATTGGCCGGAAGGGGCGGTGCGGACACAGGCAGGATGGATCAAGGAGATGTGAGTTCTCGACCCATATCGCGTCGGGGAACGGAATGTGACGTGGACTCTCCGAAGCTGATCGCTTCTCCATCGAGGATGATCTCTCTGTTTAGGGTTGCCTTCCTTCGCTCTTCCAAGTACACTGAGCTAGATGTTCAGAGCCATCTCATTTCCAAATTCTTCCATCTCCTCCTGAACCCTGAAGAGGCCACAGGGCTATGGGATCCTCTCCGAAACCGCTCCGATCTCCAGTAGAGTTCTTCCGACTTGGGGGAAGAACCTTGCTCTCACTGGTATTGGGAATTGGCCTTTTAGTCCTTATGGTGCTGGGATTGGCGTGGCGTGGTCTAGCGGCAATCGCCCGCCCTCAGCAAGAGGGCTTCTCCCAGCACGAGAGTTTCTCAGTCTGCTTTTACGTGGACGCTACCGCTAGTCGAGTTCGCTGCGTTCCTCGCTTTTTCCCTCAGCTAGCAGCTACTATCAGTGACCGAGTATCTCTGCGCCTCCAAGCACTAGTAGCGGGGCCGACAGCTGAAGAACGAGCAGCCGGATTATGGTCTCCTCTACCCTCACGAGCACGGATGGCCAGTTTTCAGTGGTCCGGTCAGGTGCTCACGCTGTATTTGGAGCTTCCCACTGCATATCTAGAGCGGACTGGCGAGGAGGAGCCTGCTTTAGGGCCATGGACAGTGGATCAGGCCTCTTATCTGTTCCTGCGGCATTTGGAGCCCTTCGGGGTGCAGAACGTGCAAGTGCTCGCTCGGAACCCAGCGGACGGAAGGTTCTATGCCCTGTCTTGGTTCCTCCGAGAACCTGCTCCAATCAACAAATCTACGGAGCTGGCACGGGCGAGCGGGGAGCCTCTTGTGCCAATGAGCGTCGCCGGTCAGCCTCCTGCTTACAGCCGTCCTCAGGCTCAGGGGTTTCTAAGCGGGAAAGTCATCTACGTAAGCGCGGGCCATGGCTGGTACTGGTATGCCCCCGGTAACCGCTGGCAGACCCAGCGGGTGAACACCCATGGCTTAGTGGAGGATCTGAACAACGCGGAGACCATCAATCAGTTTTTGATTCAGTATCTCTATAATGCGGGAGCGGATGTCTGGCCAGTCCGAGAGCGAGATATGAATTTATGGGAAGGAATTGCTGATAATGATGAGCCCCAGTTATATCAGGAGCAGGGAGCTTGGTCTCCGGGAACTTTGCCCGGATATGCCGGCAGGAGCTATCGGACGGTGCTGACAGCACTAGGTGCGGCGACTGCCCAGGCAACCTGGACGTTGGTGCCACCGCGAGACGGGATATATGCGGTCTACGTGTGGTACGCGAGCGGTTCCAATCGAAGCACCGATGTGCAATTTCTCATCGAGCACGCTGGAGGACGCAGCGAAGTTCGGATCAACCAGCAAGTTCATGGGTATACCTGGCGCTATCTGGGTTCCTTTCCGTTCCGGGGCGGACAACCCGCCCGGGTAATCCTCACGAACCGGACGGATCGCCCGGAGAATCTAAGTCGTGTGGTGGTGGCGGATGCAGTTCGAATCGGCGGTGGAATGGGCACAGTGGCAGGGGATGGGCCACCGCCTAGCTCTGGGCCAAGCGGACGACCTCGCTGGGAGGAAGCATCCCGATACTGGGCGAAATATCAGGGAGCCCCGCCCTCGGTCTACGACCCCTTTCAGTGTTCCAGCTATAGTGCATGCGGGGATCAAATCGATGACGTGACGGCCCGTCCTCGCTATGCCGAATGGGAACGGGAGCCCCTTGATGATCCGATTTACATCTCTTTTCATACCAACGGCTACAACGGGGCACTTCGAGGCACAGAGTCTTATGTGTATGACAATAGCGATCCGAATCATCGGCGCCCGCCAGGGAGTCTGGAGCTTCAAGACGCGATCCATACTCAAGTGATCCAGGACATCCGAGCGGGCTGGGATCCGAACTGGATTGATCGAGGGAAGAAACAAGCCAATCTGGGGGAGTTGCGCCTCCTCTCGACAATGCCTGGTGTCCTGTTAGAAGCGGCCTTCCATGACAATCCGCAGGATGCAGCCGCGCTGAAGGATCCTCGCTTCGCCATGCTGGTGGCTCGCGCAGTGTATAAGGGGATCGTGCGCTATTACGCGCGGCGGGATGGCCGTTCTCCCATCTTTCTACCGGAGCCTCCGCAGGCCCCAGTGGCCCGTCAAACAGGGCCGGGCCAGGTGATGGTTTCTTGGCAGCCTTCCCCTAGCGATGGCGGTGAGCTCCTGGGCCATCCGGCCACAGGATACAAGGTATATACCAGCACCGATGGCTTCGCCTGGAGTGAGGGTGTGCTCGTGAACAGCACTTCCTACACGCTCTCTGGTCTGCCTGAGGGCACAACGCTGTTCTTCCGGGTGACGGGCCTCAACGCGGGTGGTGAATCTTTCCCAACCCCAGTTGTCGGGGTGCGGGTTGGGCCGTGGGGTGTGCCCCGACTGCTACTAGTAGACGGCTTTGATCGGCTGGATGCGGAAATGCGACCAATGGAGAACCTGGGGGGAAATTTGGGTGTGGTCACCCGCATGCCGATTGCAAGGATGAATGGCTTCGACGCCCTGGCCGGTGTGGGCCGCGCGCTCTCGATGCCCTTCGATGGGGCCACCGATGAGGCTGTCTCCGGCGGGTTCGTGGGTCTGGAAAACTATCCCATCGTCCTCTGGCTGCTGGGCGAGGAAGGGTTCTCAGAGCCAACTCTAGAGGACAGTGTCCGGGAACGGTTGAGGAACTTTCTGGCGAATGGCGGACGGCTGATCCTCAGCGGGTCTAACGTCGGCCAGGATCTCAGCCAGCGGGATCCGGGCTTCCTGGGCGATATGCTCCGGGCAGCTCTTGTCGCCGATGACGCGGGGGCTCGCACGGTTCGCCCTGTTCCAGGGAATATTCTAGATGGAATTGGCGATCTGACCCTAGACGATGGGACGATGGGAAGCCATCGGGTGACCACGCCGGATGTGCTTGCTCCAGGGCGAGGCGCCCAGGTTCTTATGCAGTATCCTGACGGGCGGATGGCGGCGACGTTCTACGGCGCGCCATGTCCGCAAGTGGCGGTCTTCGGTTTCCCCTTAGAGAGCGCGTGGCCGATGACCGCGCGGACAGCGCTCTTCTCTCGTCTCCTGGGTGCGATGATGGCATGTGGAGCTCCGCCCGAGACAACTATCACTGCACCCGCTCCGAATGCACGATTGAATCAAACCCCGGTTATCGCAGGAACGGGATCCCCATCGGATATCACCGGAGTTCAGGTCGCGCTGCAACGCATGCTAGACCAGCAGTGGTGGAACGGAAGCGGATGGGGTGGGAACCCGGTCTGGTTGACGGCAACCGGACAGCTGTCGTGGTCGTGGACGCCTCCTTCCGATCTGGCTGAAGGGACCTATGGGGTGCTGGCCCGAGCGATACGCGGGACAATGGTAGATCCTACCCCAGCATCAGTGATGTTTACGCTAGACCGCACCCCACCTGGCGTGCCCATGCTGATCACCCCCACCGTGACTGCCACCTATACACCACCGATTCGCTTCGAGTGGGCTCCTACCGGATCGGAGCCCCCATCTGGATACGTTCTCTTCATCAACAGCGCTCGCCTCACGGTGACCAATCCCATCTTCCTGGCCAACTTGGTTCCCGGGGAATACGAATGGACAGTTGCGGCTTTCGATGCGGCAGGCAATCTCTCCGGGACGCCGCCGCCGGTTCGGTTCTTCGTGGCCTCGGGCGTTCACGGATTCACGCTTTATCTTCCTATGATCTTTCGAACAACGGAGGCCGCTTCGCCCCCCTCTCCGGTCTGTGAAGATCGGCTACGAAACGGAGGGTTTGAGAACGATCTGGAGGAAGGCTGGGAGATTCTCAACCCGCGTGCTCCTATTATCCGTGTCCAAAGCCCAGTCCGTGAGGGGATGTGGGCCGTTCGTCTAGGCGATCTGCAGGCGACTTCTGCTTCCTACGCTACCCTCTGGCAGCGGGTAAGCCTGGATGGACGTCATGCGAGGCTGACTCTCTGGCGTCTTCCGCAGATTCGAGAAGGGGGGGATCGGTTCTATATCGGTTTCCGAAATGCACGAAACGAATGGGTGCCCCTGCTGGTAGATCAGAGGAACACCGGAATATGGGAAACGGTGAGTCTGGATTTGACGCCCTACATGGGACAGATCATTACGTTGACCATCGGCGTTTACAACAACGGAAGCGGATGGGGAAGCGCAGCGGTGATCGATGGGGTCCGCGTGGAGGTTTGCCGCTAGTTCAGAAGGGCCTGCCGGTTCCCCAAATGATTGGCGGATTCTAGAACGAGCCCCTTGATGTTGTTCTGAAAAATGACCTGGTGTGAGTGATAAGAGAGTGGAAGTTGTATCAGGAGCACCAGATTCTATGCGAGCACAGACGATCTGGTTGCTGATCCTTCTCAGTGCGATTGTGATTGCAATGTTGCTCACGCCGGTGGCTCGGACAGTGGCCTTCCGGATTGGGATGGTGGATCATCCCGCTCCGCGCAAGCTTCACACTCGGCCCATCCCTCTACTAGGCGGTGTCGCCCTTTACCTCGCGATTATCATTGCCCTGCTCATGTTGGAGGATCGCTACAATCTCCCGCAGCTGGCGGGGATCCTGGTGGGGGCCACGGCAATTTCGTTTCTGGGGATCTGGGACGATCGGTGGGGGCTTCGGCCGTTAATCAAGCTGGCTGGGCAGATCGCTGTTGCCGGAATCGTGATGGCTACTGGCGTCGTCGTCTCTCTCTTCCCATGGCCGATCCTGAATATCCTGATTACGCTGCTCTGGCTGGTGGGGATCACCAATGCCTTCAACCTGATCGATAATATGGATGGCTTGTCCGCCGGGATCGGCGCGGTCTCGGCTGCCTTCTTCCTGCTGCTGGCAGCGCTGAACGGCCAGTATCTGGTGGGAACCCTTTCGGCGGCCGTGCTGGGCGCCTGCATTGGCTTCCTACGCTATAACTTCAATCCAGCCTCGATTTTTATGGGGGACGCTGGGAGCATGTTTCTGGGGTTTCTGATGGCCGTTCTGGGGATTAAGTTGCGCTTTCCGAATAGTGTGGCGTTTGTCACCTGGATGGTTCCGGTGCTGGTCCTGGGGATTCCTATTTTCGACACCGCTCTGGTGATCTTCTCCCGGTTACGTCGAGGCCTGAACCCGTTGACCACCCCAGGGAAAGATCATCTTTCCCATCGGCTGGTGAGGGCAGGAATGACTCATCGCGAAAGCGTCCTGGCGCTATATCTAGTCCAGGCGGCGCTGGGAGCGCTGGCGCTGTTTGTCGCGATGGCAGGGATGCTGGAGAGCTATTTAATTGGAGCTATCGTTGGGAGTGTTGCGCTTTGGGCCCTCTGGCGCCTGGAACGGCCTCCGTTCTGGGAGGGATAGTGCGTTGATCGATGAATAGAGCATAAACATCCAGAAGGAATCTAAAACAGGGATCCGTGAGGGGCACATGGGGAAGAGAGCGGTGGGCCTAGCAGTCGTTGTTTTGTTGGCGCTTGGATTGTGGATGGGGCTTGTCCGATTGCGACCCGCAGCCCATCAGCCCCCTCCTACCGGAACTGCCCGAGTCATTCTGATTCCTCCTTCTCCGACGCCGAGCCTGACCCCCTTGCCTTCTCCCACGCCGACGGCGACAGTGCAAAGGATGACGGTAACCGGAACTGGGGGTCTTGGCCTGCGGCTTCGAGAGGGGCCTGGGCTTCTCCGAGCGGTAGTCACGATTCTCAATGAGGGCACCTCTGTGTGGGCTTTCCCCGAATCGGTTGAGGCGGATGGTTTTCGATGGCGTCGGGTTCGGACGGAGGACGGGGCCTTCGAAGGATGGGCAGCAGAACTGTATCTGGCCCCGGCGGATGGAGCGGATTGAGTGGAATCCTCAGGCGTGGAGGAGCCCTCAGCCTGAGGATTTCGCTTGGTTGCTATGCTAGCTCCGGCTGGATCAGCCCATAATTCCCATCCTGCCGGCGGTAGACCAAATTGATGCTGGCCGTCTCGGGATTGTAGAAGATGAAGAAATCGTGGCCTAAAAGTTCCATTTGTTCGATCGCCTCTTCCGGGGTCATCGCGGTCACTGCGAACCGCTTAATCTTCACAATGCGCCCTTCCATCTCGCTCGCTTCCTCCGAGGGGGCCATCTCTAAGGCCTCAAAGCGGGCTCGTCCTTCCCGGCGTCCTTTAAAACGCTCGATCCGCCGCTCCATCTTATCGACTACCAAGTCGATCGCCGCCAGGAGATCGGCATGGCGTTCCTCCGCGCGCAGGAGAATACCTGGCGTCATACGAAGGGTGAGCTGAGCGATCTGACGCTGACCCCGGCTGCGGGTATTTTCCTGGGCAAGCTCTAGTTCGGCCTGAGATATGGTATGCAAAAACCGCTCCAAGCGCGCGATCCGCTTTCGTGCGTAATTTTCAATCTGATTCGTAATCTCTAGGTTCCGACCCCGAACAATCAGCTCCATTTCTTTGTTCCTCCCTCGCAGAGTATCCGACTGATCGTCCCTTCGGTTGGGCATGGGACGACCTGCACAAGCTTTTCGCTGCGTAGCGCTCTCTGGATTACTCGGGCGAGGGTAAACCCCCAAACCGATCGTGCCCCGGCCTCATAAAGGGCTGCTGCGCACGCTTCCAGTGTCGCTCCACTGGTGCACACGTCATCCACCACAGCGATCTGCTTTCCGCCTGCCCAGCGGGGATCTGCCACGAAGGCGCCCCGAACATTTCCCCAACGATCCTTTCGATCCAGGCCGATCTGGGAAGGGGTAGATCGAACTCGATGTAGCGCTTGAGGGCAGAAAGGAATTCCTATGCGCTCCGACAGCGCACGTGCCAGCACCGCGGACTGATTATACCCCCGTTGCCGCTGACGCGATTTAGGAGCCGGAACGGAGACTAGCAAATCGGCCTCCATACCAAAGCGAATCCAGCCCTCCGCCATCCCCATGGCCAGCGCCTGAGCGAGGCGGTATCGCCCGTGGAACTTCAATTGATGTAATGCCCTTCGAATTGATCCGGCATAGACGTAGCACGAGCGCACCCCATCCAAGCTGAGCGGGTTTTTTGAACAGCGTGGACATCGGTCTTCTGCAGACCACGGAATACCGCACAGGGAACAGACTGGAGGCATCAACAAATCCGCTGTGGCCTCGCAATCGAGGCACCACAACGATCCATGGCGACCACAGCCAGCGCAACGGGGAGGAAATATGAGGTCTAGCGCCTCCTCGATTAGACGAGCAATCGATTGGGGAAGATGAACGGCTAACAAGAGTTCCCAACCGCGCTGAGAAAAGTGAGTAAAGGGAATAGCAAGAAAAAATCAAGACCCCCTAGGATCCCTCACTCATTCAAAATTAGTTTTAGGGAAGGAATCCGGCACCGAACTGTTTGATCACGATCAGTAGGGCTGGCCCCAACAGGACGACGAAAATAGACGGGAAGATCAGAAAGACCAAGGGGAAGAGCATCTTGATCGGGGCCTGACGGGCCAGCTCTTCTGCTCGCTGACGACGGCGTAGACGCATCTGATCGGCCTGGATATGGAGCACCTTGGCGATGCTCACTCCTAATTGCTCAGCCTGGATGATCGCAGCCACAAAGGTCGTCATCTCCGGGAGATCCGCCCGAGCAGCCATATCTCGCAATGCATCCTTGCGAGAGCGGCCTAAGGCGATCTCCTGAAGCGCCCGTGCGAAAGCCCTCCCCAGCTCATTGTTCCAGCGCTCGGCGACTCGTTGCATCGCGGCATCGAACCCAAGGCCAGCTTCCACGCAGATCACCATCAGGTCTAAGGCATCTGGGAGTGTCTTTAGAATCTCATGCTTACGTCGAGCGATCTGCTGGTTAAGCCAGATTAATGGATAATAGAACGCGAGCCCTCCAACGCCCAGGCTCAGACTCCATCGCTGCAGAGAAGGAGCGTGCAACATCAGCACATAAATGAGAGCCGCCAAGCCTAAGCCAAGGATGATCCGCAACACAAAGAACTCCGCTGCACCTAGACGGCCTGGGTTGCCCGCCAGCTCCAGACGGCGGCGGGTGTCCTCAATGATCGATTGAGGGGTGAATCGGATGATGAATTCCGCAACCTGACGGAGAATGGGGACAATGACCCGCTGGGTGAAGGGGATCGAGAGTTCGACTTCCTCCAGGGTAACCGGCACTTCCCGAGCCGCGAACTCCGATAGCCGAGCCTGCAGAACCTCTTCTTCCCGCGGGGCGCTTAGACCGATTATAAGGATCAGGGCAATCGCACCTATCGCTAAGATGACCACAAGCAAAGTGAGGCTTATCATCTTCTTACACCTCGATTCGGACAATCCGTTGCATTACAAAATATCCAATCAGCATCATCACAATCGTGCAAGCGATCATGAAGTAACCTAGAATTCCGCTATTGAAGAAGTTCAACATATAATCGCGATTGATCCCGAACAGAGCCAGACCCAATCCGATTGGCAGAAACAGCAGCACATTACCGCTGATGGTCTGCTGAGCCGTCAGCACCCGGATTTCTCCCTTGATTCGCACTCGTTCACGGATTGTGAAACTGATTGTATCCAGGATCTCCGCTAGGTTCCCGCCCACCTCGCGCTGAATCAGGATCGCCGTGACTAGCATTTCCAAGTCATCGCTATGTACCCGGCGCAGCATATTCCCGAGCGCTTGGTCGAGGGAGAGTCCCAACTGTTGCTCCTTCACCACCCGATCGAACTCCGTAGAAATTGGCGGGGGCAGTTCACGAGCGACTGCTTCCATCGCTTGAAGGACGCTATACCCAGCGCGCAGCCCGTTCACCATCAGGCTAATGGCGTCGCCAAGCTGAGCATTGAAAGCCTGGAGACGGCGTCGCTGCCGCCAAGCCACATACAGACGCGGTGCGAGGAAGCCCACTATCAGACCAAGCAAGACGAGGGGCAGGAATCGGAAGAAAAAGTGAGCGAGTGCCCCGGCCAGAATTGCCGTTAGGATCTGGATGCTCAGGAACTCTGCAGGCGTGACTTTCAGATCTGCGCGAGCTAATTGAAGACGCAGATCCTCAGCGAACCCTCGCCCGGCGATGGCGCGATTTAGGGACTCACTGAAGGGCATCGTGCGACGCGCAGATGGAGAAGCACGCTTATCTTCACGGCGGCTAGGCACAGGGGTCACATATCGCTCCAGCCGTTCGGCAACTTCTTCCTCTTCACCCCCAAAGATGTAGAGCAACAAGAGAATGAAGATGGCAATACTCCCGCCGATCAGCACATACATCTGCCAGCTCATGGCTACCTCCGCCCAATACCGAAGATCGCGGGTGGCAGACGGATGCCGGCTGCCTCGAGGCGATCTATGAAGCGAGGTCGGATCCCGGTCGGCACGAGGCGGCCAATGATCTTACCGCCTTCCATTCCGTAATGCTCGAACTTGAACAGCTCTGTGGTGGTAATCACTTCTCCTTCCAGTCCCTGGATCTCTGTGATCGAAATGATCTTGCGGGAGCCATCGCGCAGCCGTGCGGTCTGGACGATGAGATCGATGGCCATGGCGATCTGCTCTCGAATCGCCCGGTGAGGCAGATCTGTTCCAGCCATCAGCACCATATTCTCTAAACGAGCTAAAGCATCCCGAGGGGTGTTGGCATGGATGGTGGTCATCGATCCCTCATGGCCAGTGTTCATCGCTTGGAGCATATCGAAGGCCTCCCCGCCGCGGCACTCGCCCACGATGATCCGATCCGGGCGCATCCGCAAGGCGTTGATCACCAAGTCCCGCATCGTGATCTCGCCCTTCCCCTCGATGTTCGGCGGGCGGGTCTCTAGGGTCACCACATGTTCCTGGCGCAGCTGCAGCTCCGCTGCATTCTCAATGGTGACGATTCGTTCCCCTTCCGGGATGAAACCGGAGAGGATATTCAGCAGTGTTGTCTTCCCGGAGCCAGTCCCGCCAGAGACCACGATGTTGATCTTGGCCTGGACGCAAGCTTTCAGGAACTCCATGACCTCTGCGGTGGCCGAGCCCAGACGGACCAAGTCATCGACCGTCAACGGGGTTCGATAGAACTTCCGGATGGTGACCACTGGGCCGATGAGGGAAATGGGTGGGATCACGATGTTCACGCGCGAGCCGTCTGGCAATCGGGCATCCACGTATGGCATGCTCTCGTCTACTCGTCGACCCAGCGGGGCGACGATGCGCTCGATGATTCGCATTAGGTGCTCATCGTCCTCGAAGACCACGTTTGTCCGTTCGATCTTCCCATGGCGCTCAATATATACTTTCTTAGGACCGTTGACCATGATCTCTGTGATAGTATCATCCTTTAGCAACGGCTCCAGGGGGCCAAAGCCCAGGATTTCAGCGACAATCTGTTCGAAGAGCCGCTGCCGCTCTAGACGACTGAGAACGATATGGTTTTCCATAAGCACAGCATCGAATTTCTCCTCGATCATTGCCCGCAGCTCGTCAGTTCGAGCGAAATCCAAGGTGGGCTCCAGCTCCGCGAGGAGCTTAGATTGGATACGGCTCTTGAGATCCACGTAAGTATCCCGCATTCCCCCCGCTGGAGGAGGCGATCGGCGAGGAGGCGTGGAGGGAGGCTCCTGGACCGGTGGGGTGCGGGCAGGCTCGGAACTCGGAGAGGATGGGGGAGGGGGCTGATTGCTTTGAATGCGCCTTAAGAGAGACATGACTGCACCTCCTCGCCTAAGATTTCAATCGAATGATCATAACATCAGGAGACCATTTTTTACATTCTGAAGCCTTCAAGAAGCTTCGCCTGATCCTCAACGACCGACCCGCTTTCGGACCTCCTCGGCTTCTTGGGGAGCGAACAGGGCCTCCTCAAGTCGCCCAGCCAGTTGCAGCAGTGCTTGAGCGATGGGTTTAGACCGCTGGGCGACAAGCGGACTCCCTTTATTGATGGAATTCAACACCGTGACCTCATCCCACGGGATCTGAGCGCTGATTCGATGCTTAAGGGCCTGTTCGACCATCTCTGGGGTAATCCCGAAGCGACGATCAACCTTATTCAGAATCATTAACATCTTATGAGGCGGGTAATTCAGCTGGGTGATCACATCAAAGAACAGCCGAGCGTTCTTTATTGTTGGTACGTCAGGTGTCGCCACGAGCACAATTTGTTCTGCCTCGTCCAAGATGACCAACGTGGCGTCGGTAGGATGAGTAGAGGTATCGACCACCACGATATCGAAGAGAGTTCGAGCCAAGGTAAGAATACGCTTCATCGCATCGGCAGTCACATACTCCGCCAGCTCTGGCCGGGGCGGGGCCAGAAGCACTTTCAAACCGGAGACATGGGAAACTAAGGAAAGGTTGAATGCTTCCGCGTCTATTTCGTCTAGCCGAGCCAGATCCGCAATGCTTCGGGGCCCTTGTAGATTAAGGAACACGCCTACATCCCCAAAGGGCATCGAGGCATCAATCAGAACTAGGCGACGCTCCGGCTTTTGCAGGGCCACAGCCAGGTTCACGGCGATCGTGGTAGTTCCCACCCCTCCTTTCGGGCTATAGACCGCTACCACTTTCCCCTGAGGTCCGCCACGTCCCGCTCCAAGTCCGATTGGCCCCGTTGGGGGTAACACCGGTGGCGGTCGGCGCATGCGATACACCCGGCGGATGGTGGCGACCAGCTCATCTGCAGAGAAAGGTTTGGGAAGGAAGTCCCGCGCCCCGGCCAACATCGCCCGTCGTAGGTAGTCCGCATCGCTTTGAACCGACATCATTACCACCTGAGCGAGGGGCGCGACCTCCATGATCTGCTCTACAGCCGAAATACCGCTCGCCCCCGGGAGGTTGATATCGAGCAGGACTACATCGGGTTGAAGATCTCGAGCTAGCCGGATCCCCTCTTCAGCGGTGGCAGTGGCACCCACTACTTCTATATCATGCTCGAACATCAGGAGCTTCTTGAGATTCTCCCGGGTTTCTGGAACGTCATCGATGATCAGAACCCGAATTCGTTGGCTTGCCATGCCACCTCCTGTTCGATCACTGAGTAAATGTAATGTGAGGCAACCATGGAAATTATTCTATTCTTCATTTTTCTCTTTTTCTTCTTCTTCCTCGGGGTGAGATTTCGATCCTTAAAGACCCTTCGTATGCTGATAGCTATCGGCAGGGCTCGCGGGCGAACTGATCAGGACAACCCGGCCCTACGTCCGGGGCTAGATCGAAGTTATCCGGCGTCGGGATGGAAATGCCCAGGCGCTCCACCAGAGCTCCCAGGGTGATCGGATCGGTTCGCACGATCTGGTTGTCGGTGGGATTTCGCAATGCAAAATCCACGACTGCGCCGGATTCGCGGAGCCACTGCAACAGCAGTGCGTCCTGTTGGCTCACGAGCAGAACGATATATTGCTGGCGCGGCGATGGGGCGGGCGTCGGCGTGGGCCCCGGGCCAGGAGTGGCTACAGGGGTTGGTTGAGGGCGTTGAGGGGCCTCGAAGATGCCCACCGCTAACACCTCCACGTTTTGCAATGCCAACTGGCTCACCCTTTGGACCACTCGCTGATCGAGATCCGCCAGAGCGAGCTGAGCAGCTGCTGGCGGTTCTATTCCCAACGCGATCAACCGACGAGCCAAATCCTCATCTAGTGGCCGATCAATGATCTCGCCGCCCTCTAGGGGCTTGGTTCGAATTATGGCGAACGTCACCAATACGTCCACCTTATCGCCAGGGGCGAGGTTGAAGGCCACTCCAGCTGCTTCATCTACCGGAAAGGCGAAGGCGACTTTACCAGGCGGGACGAAGAGCGCCGCCTCTGAGCCTCGGCGAGCCGCCTCCGCCGGAGCCGCTGCGAGGTCCTCCGGCACAATGGGTTTCTGCCGAGGGATATCCACTCGAGCGATCCTACCGATAACCTGCTCTGTGTTCGTGAATGCGCCCTCCGGAAGGACTTCCACCGGCCATCCGCGCAACACCACATCGGATGCAGTGATGACAGCCCCACGAGGGATATTTTGTGCAGCGATCACAATCGGTTGCAGGAAGGGAGGCGTAGGAGTCGCGGTCGGTGCCGGAACAGCCATCAGCCGCGGCAACAATAGAACCGCGCCCATAAGAACCAAGATCAATACAATAAATAGCAACAACGTGCGATTTCTGTGTCGGCGCATTGGTGAGCCTCCGCATCTAATTTTAGACTAACAAGGATATCCAGTGAGGGGATATCCCTGTCTTGCCGTTTCAGGACAGATTTCTCGGATTACCTGCTCGTCGTCTTGCGGGCATAGGAAATATTTGATGGATTGCTTGTCACAGCCCGCTCAATGCCTGACTCCTCTTTAGAGGCGGGTGGTCTGCTTACCTCATACTTTAATTATACTCCGTTCTCAATATATTGGATAGAGCTTGCTTCCATACTTAGGAAAACCACCAGCGAAAATCCCGGCTGGAATTGCCACATGCCAATCTCCGCTCAGCGTCGGCGTCGCCTACGGGCGATCAAGAAGGCCAGCAAAGCCAGGCCTCCGGCCAGCGCGAGCCTCCACGAACTCCATCCAGTGTCTGGCAAACGCTTAGCCATGCCGAGCCAGCGATTCCCTCTACTCGCTTTGCTGTCCCCAGGGGCAGGGATAGGGGAAGGAACAGGCGGAGGCGGAGCCACCCCATCACGAGGCACCGTCGGCGGAGGGGGGGGCGTTGGGGTGAGAGTAGGCGGTGCGGTTGGCTGAGGTGAGGGTGTAGGCGTTGGACTGGGGGGTAGCGTCTCGGTGGGCGTCGGCGTGGGCGTGGAAGTGGGCGTGGAAGTGACCGTGGGTGTGGGGGATTCCAAAGGCGTCGCAGTAGGCGTGGGTAATGGTGGCGGTGTAGGGCCAGGCGTGGGAAACTGAGCATTGGCCTCCCGCACCAGAGTTAGGGCGATGACCACGATCAGTGCTCCTTGCGCGCTACCCCGCCAGATCCTCCCCATCATCGCACCTCATCAGATCAGTTTATATCGAGCCCCCAGCCTCTGAGGTGATTTCTCGCCTTGCGAAGGGCCTGCGGGGAAATCCGGGAAGAAGGAGCTCAATCGCTAGATAGATCGCCTCACTCAATCATCAATCTGTCGATAGGCTCATGATATATCAAGACGCTTGAACCGAACACTCACATTGATTCAGGCTCGCAGGCCGGAACTCCCTTCGCTCAGACCGCAATCAAGGTCTATTCAACTCTTGTCCTCGGGTGGAATTGTGGGTCTAGAGAGCTGAAAGCGCAAGTGTTCAATATGCCCTGAATCGAGTCTTGCAACTCGATGTGCTCTCATCACGGTATGCAGTCCATCGAGCATGTTCAGGAGAGCAGGGTAGAGGATTGAATCGGAAGAACCGGAGAAGGGAAATCGCCGTGCTCATCTCTCTAATCGTCTCATTCCGTATCAGCCATTTGAGTCTTTGAATTAGGGGGAAAAGGAGCGGTATGTAATTTTAGGAAACTTGACAATCTTGGTTTGAGCAGTATAATCGTAGATAGGCCTTCCTAAAATGGGCGATTTGGTGCTCCTCGTAATCTTAGGATTACTTCATTAGGGAACAGATAGATGAGGTGCGCTTGGGGGTCTATAAGAACGAAGCGGCGAAATGCCCAAAGTTTGGTAGAGTTGGCAATTCTCCTACCAGTCCTGTTGATCATTGTTGGAGGACTGGCGGAGCTAGGATTTGCCTTAGCCGCCTATATGAGTCTTCAGGATGCGGTTCGAGAGGCCGCCCGCTTCGGGGCAGATGGGGATCCATGTGGTGGGCAGAATCCGGAGTTGGCGGATGTGATGTGCACCGACGTGAACGGATTTTATGAACCGGTTGCCCGGCGGTTCGATCAGTCCTTTGCTCCATATCGGTTGGTCAACACGGCGGGGGATGATCTGGTCATCTCAGTGTTTGGAGTGCGTGACAGCGGTGCATTGGCTTGGCGCCTTCCTAAGGATCATCCCGCTGGCTGGTCCCGATTCGGGAATCGAACCTCCCGAGTGAGCAATGCGCACGTCAGCGCCATCATGGGCCGTAACCCTAGCAAAGGAATCCTAGTCGTAGAGGTGTATTATCATCATCGGCATCGCCTCCAATTGTTTCAGTCTATCCTCCCTGATCCGATCCCGATGTATGCGAGCGCCTGGATGCCTTTGCCCTCCGCAGATCCTCTAAACTGAACGGGGCAGTCAAAATCCGGAGGAGGCTCTTATGATCCGAAGGCCTGGCCAGGTGATTGTATTGTTTGCGCTCATGTTAGTTGTGCTCCTCGCTTTCACTGGCCTGGCACTCGACGGAGCGCGAATCTACATGGCAAGAAATCGCTTGCAGCATGCGCTTGATGGAGCAGCTCTAGCGGCCGCCAATCAGTTCCGTATTGGCCGCACGATGGCTCATATCCGACGAGCTGCCGAGGATTTCCTCTCGGCCCAGGGATTTGATGTGGCTTCAGTGCGGGTTTATACCTGTGACTCTCCTGGCCCATATGAGAGCGAGCTTTGTACAAACCCACGTCGGAAACTGGTATGGGTGGAAGCCGCCATTAATGTGCCGATGACCTTTATGCAGCTACTAGGATGGAATGTGGTACCCGTTAGCGCTGCAACCACGGGCGAGGCGGCTTCCGTAGATCTCGTGCTGATCATTGACAGTTCCGAGTCTATGGCTTATGATACGCCGATGGTTCTAGCTTCTTCAAACCCGGTCATTTGTATTCCAACGGACAGTCCCAACCCTAATCCGGCTTGCCCTAGGCCGCAGCGACCTCATTTCTGCAATCCGGGCGATCGTTGTGTGCCGATGCGACAAGTTCGTCAGGCTGCCCTAAACTTCGCTGAACAGATGTATTATCCATACGATCGTGTGGCGGTTGTTTCGTTTGATCGCCAGGCCCGTCTGCATGTGGATCTGAACAGTGGAAATAGTCTGCAATCGGTTCGAGACGCAATCCTGGGAATCCAGGTATACGACCAATCTCTCTTCCCCGATACGGCAGTATGTGCGGGAATGTATTGCTCCCAAGGCAACTGCCAGCCTGTGCCCCAGAGGGTGCCGGGCTTGGGGGTGGATCCCCGTCCCTGTCCCAGCAGCAACGTGGCGGGGGCCCTCCGATTAGCCTACAATGTTTTGGCCACTCAGGGTCGTCGGGATGAACAAGGGGCTCTGTGGGCGATTGTGATGTTAAGCGATGCTAGTCCGAATGCCACAGATCCCATGGAGGGATTGCCGTATGGCCTGTGCCCTCGGTATTTCTCTAATCCTATTTCTTTAGATCCCACTTGGTATTGGGGAGATCCCAGCTATCGTCCGTTTTGTCAGGATGGGAATTTTGAGCAGCGGCACCTTTCGAATAGTAATCGCTATGATGCAGAGGACGCTGCTTTGGATATGCTCGATCTCTTGAGGGACGCAAGGGTGGTGGTTTTCTCCATCGGGTATGGAACCCTGATGCACGATCTGAATGTGCTTCCAGGAGAGGGTCGTGATCGTGACTTGGGGGAGAAGTTCATGCGTTACACGGCCGATTATACTGATGGAGATAACCAAGCCGCATGTCTGCAAAGCGGAACGAATTGGTTTGATCCTGGAGCGGTCTGGAAGCCTCAAGGAGTGAGTTGTAGTAACTATTTCTATGCGCCCAATCCTAGTGCTCTCCAAGAGATCTTTCGTGAGATCGCTCGGCGTATTTTCACTCGAATCAGTCGTTGATTCGCTTGTTCCTCTTCTATAAGCGAGAAAGGAGAAACGCGATGAAGCGGCGTGCCCAGGGAACGGTAGAGTTCGCGATTGCACTGCCAGTGTTTCTCATGCTTGTTTTTATGGTGATCGAGCTGGGCAGGGTTTTCTACGCCTGGGTAACGATTGAAAACAATGCTCGTGCTGCCGCACGTTACCTTAGCACAGGCCAATATGATCCAATCCACTGTGGCCAGGATGGCTCAGGTTGCTCAACCGAGGAGGGCCGGGCGCAAGCCCGCCTGCAATCCGCGATGATCCGGGCCCAAGAGATCCTGTTTGGGCTCCTGATCACTGCTTTTGGGGATCAGGCGGGTGGACCCGGTTCTGATATGCCTGGTTTTTACGGGGTCACGATCTGTAGCAGCCGGGCTACGTTTGACCCGGTAGCGCTGACGTGTAGTCCAGACAACGATGTGGGAGGCCCGGGAGATCGAGTGATTGTGGTGATTCGGCATAATCACATCGTGATTACGCCGATCCTTCGACAGATCACCCCCTTTGTCCCTCTTATCGCACGTCGGGATATTATCAATGAGCAGTTCCGAACAGTTCGCCTCCTGGGCATGCCGCCGACGGTGGTCGGAGGGGAGCTTCCAACGGCCACGCCGACGCCGCTGCCTACACCTACCTTTACGGCGACGCCTTCCCCCACCCCTACCCCGACAGTGACGCGGACTCCAACCCCAACTTTCACGCCAACTCTCACGCGGACGCCGACGCGGACGCCGACGGCGACTCTGACGCCGACCTCTACTTCGACGCCCACGCCGACGCCCACGCGCACGCCGACGCCCACGCTGTGTCCACCTTCGGTGTGTACTCCGACCCCCACTCCTACTCCGACGTTCACGCGGACGCCGACGCAGACGCCCACGGTGACCTTCACGCCGACCTTAACGCCCACACGGACGCCCACGCCGACCGTATGTCCGCCCTCGGTGTGCACCCCTACGCCCACACCGACCCCGGTGCCCACGCGGACACCGACGCGAACGCCGACGATCACTCCCACACCGATGCCCACGCCTACGCCGACAATTACTCCGACGCGGGCGCCAACACCTACGCCCTCTCGCACACCAACTCGAACGCCTACGCCGGTGCAGCCCACTCCCACGCCGACGAGGACGCCTACCCCTGGAGGATATGACGGATAGGCGAGTTTAGGAGGCCAGTGAAAAGGGGTGGGCAACCCTTGGTGAAATGGAATATCCCAGTGCCTCGGGGAGGGAAGCTGGTTAAGCCCCTCCCCTCATAATCTTTGATCTTCGTTGTGCCATTCCCTTTAGAACGTGAGAGGAGCATGCGGTTGAAACGGAGATGTCACTAACGGTGATGTCTCGATGTGCGAGCCTGGGCCAGATGCTTGATTGTCCAGTGGATCTCTAGGCGTTCATCGAATAGTGGGTGGATTCCCATGATGGGGTAAGGATCGATTGGAGCAAGACCCAGCTTCATGACGGAGAGATCCTCCTGATCTTCTCCACAGTCCTCAGAGTGAGTAGCTGTGGGTGTTCGTCTATAAATCAACCCCTAGCCCCATGGTTCTTCGATAGCTTATCCGGAGAGTGGGTATGAGGCGTAGCTGGCAACCCCCAAAGCGGATAATCGTATCGGGTTTGATTCTCTCTGGGATCGCTCTGTGGCTCTCGATGATTGGAATGGGAATGGCCCGCGCCCAGCCACTACCTCCACCCGAATGGATGTCCCCTCGGCCCCATGCTCCTCAAATCCGAGTAGCTAGCACGGAAAGCCTCAACAACACCCGATGGCAAACGATTGTGATTGGCGTCTCATCTCCAGGTGCTTCTGAGTTGTGGATCACACGAGAGAATCTGCTTCAAAACACGACGCTCGAGAGCCTGCGCTTAGGATTTGGAGGACTAACGTATCCGGATCCAATCACTCGTGTTCACGCATGGGCGGAGCCGTCGGACACGGGAATTACCTGGACGGTTGAGACAACCGGCGTGGTGTTTTATGGGGTTCGGTTCACACACACGCTATTCGCCTCCTGGGTCACTACTGCTTATGCGGTTTATGATCCGCCTGAGTATTTAATCACCTTTGGCGTGATCGGCGGCGTAGGCTTCGAGTATGTCACGGGGGTCTATGTGAAAGTCCCAGACGTATATACGATCACTTATGCCCGAGTGATTTCCGCGCAGCCCGAGGTTCCGGATCCATTTCCAGTCTATACGGTGGACGGCGCTTACTGGCCGATGACCCGCATGCAGCCTCCCCCGGGAAGCCGCGCCTGGATCACCTACTCAATCCGTGTTGGCGATCGGCGGGAGGATAACGCGAATCCGCGCCCAGATTTGATCTGGCTTACTCCTAAGCTCCAGATCATCGGCAACCGCCAGGTTCGTGTATCGGCCGAGATCCAAAACAGCGGTCTTGCCCGAGTTCCCGGCCGGATTGGCGGGTTTCTGGCAGCTCTTTATCAGCGCCTTCCGGGAGATCCGCCCTCTGGGCCGCTGGATGGCCGGGGCTTTGTCGCGTGGATGCAAGGGCCATCCGGACCGTGGTTGTTGCCCATGGATCCGGGCACTCGGGTTTCGGTCTCTGCAACCGCTTCCCTTGAAGCCAATAAGTGTTTCTTCCTGTATGTGGATGTAGATCCTTATTACGAGACCACAGTCGGTCGAGTATGGGAAGCTAATGAGGGGAATAACGTAGCCGAGATCTGCCCCCCAACGGTTTATCTTCCTTTGGTGCTTCGAGGTGGCCCGTAGGGCGGTCGATATCACGTGCAGACGGCCTCGCGGACACCGCGGTGCTATGCTACATCATAGAGGCGTTTGGGGAACTCCTGCCCCGGGAGGATCAGAGCTCGGCGGAGCTTGGGCGATGCGGCTCTGGAGAAAGCCTGTGATCCGCATGTCGATTAGTGGTCGCTTCTCTTTGCGCATCAGATGAAAGGCCACGGAAATCAAAAAGGGCTCGTTCACTTTTCGATCCGTCCACGGAGGATCTGTTCCCCCAAGAGTTTTTCACCTGTAGACGGTGGAGAATTCCTATCGGATTAGACGTTGATTTGTCTTCTGTTCCTGTTCCATTCCTCGCGCTATGGCAGACTGAGTGCTAGAGCATCCGCCTATGAAGCTGCGGCCCCTAAATGTGGTGATCAGCATCGCCTTGCTCTTCGGATGTCTTTCGAGACCGGTGCCGGTCACAATCGTAGCGGATGGCCAGCAGCGCACCTTTTACACCCGAGCAGCAACGGTTCGGGAGGCTCTGGAGCATGCAGGGATCTCGCTGGGGGATTTAGACCGGATTTCTCCCCCGGAAACCGTTCAGATCGCGCCCGGGATGATTATCACTGTCACGCGGATCACCCAGACGTTGGAAAGTCAAGAGTTTGAAATTCCATTTGCGCGCCAGATTCTGAAAGACGCTCGGTTAGCTCCGGGGGAGACTCGCCTGATCCGCCGCGGCGAGCCGGGCCTCGAGCGGGTGACCATCCGGATCACGTGGGTGGATGGCCGGCCGATGGAGCGCCAGGAAATCCGACGGGAGCGCGTCCGGGATCCGGTGCCGGAGATCATAGCCGTCAGCCTGCTGGGAGAGATGGCCTCCATGCCGATCTCCGGCACTCTGGTCTTTCTAGCTCGGCGGGATGCGTGGCGAATTGCTGGGGAAACCCCTCGGATCTTACGCCTGACGAACCTGGGCGACCTAGACGGTCGGATTTTCACGCTATCCTCGGATGGCCGCTTCCTCCTATTCTCTCGAGCTTCCCCGACAGGCACTCATACCCTTCTGAATACGCTATGGGGGCTTTCCCTTGGAGCGGATCCTCCCCGTCCGCAACCGGTGGGCTTAGAGAATGTGCTCTGGCTGGAATGGGCGCCTCAAGGGGATCGCGTGGCCTTCGCCACGGGGAAGCCCAGCCCGGGGCCGCCAGGCTGGCGGGCGCACAACGATCTCTGGATCGGCCGATGGATCAATGGGCGGATCGAAGCCCAGCGGGTGCTGACGCCAACCGCTGGCGGCCCTTACGGGTGGTGGGGGATGACTTGGGCCTGGTCCCCAGACGGGCGTCGCCTAGCCTTCGGGCGAACCGATGGAATCGGGGTTCTCGATTTGGCGGGCCTGAAGGCGACCTCATGGCTGACCTTCCCGGTTTATGAGACCCGGAGCGCATGGGCCTGGGTGCCTGCGCTCGCTTGGTCTCCGGATGGTCGATATCTCGCCGCGATCGTCCATGGCCCTCCCCGTTTTGGGGAGCCTCCGGAGCAATCCACCCGGTTTGATGTTTGGATTCTAGCCGTGAACGAAGGATGGGCACGTCCGCTAATAGAAGATGTCGGGATGTGGGCAGGCATTCTTTGGAGTCCCTGGGGGCTGTTCTTTGGTCAGGCCCACCAGCCTGAGGCTGGAGATGCCTCGCGTTATGACCTCTACTGGGCCGATCACGATGGCAGCGACCGGCGGCGGCTGTTCCCGCCGGAGGGAGAGGTGGGGTTCGGTGGCCAGCCCGACATGCGCTGGGCCCCTGATGGCCAGGGCCTTCTGATCCGTTACCAGGGCGACCTCTACTATATCGCTATCCCCTCAGGCCGAGCCTATCGGCTGACCGCACAGGGGGACATCGCCGCGGTGGCGTGGCGGTGAAGGGAGGCCAAGGCCATCTACGAATTAAGAGCGCAAGGGTTCCGGAGCGACAAAGTGAAGATACAGCTCTCGGACTCTCGGTTGGGAGCTCTAATCCTGTGACGGAGCAGCGATGAATCCCTAACTTAGTTTAGAGGGTTCCACCGGGGATAGGACGAAGCTCTCGATTGGACTAAGGGGGCGGAGATAACGGGGTGTCGCAAGGGGAAAATCGGCATAAATCCCTCGACGCTCCGGGGGGAGCAGAGCAGCGATTTGTAGCATTAATTCATCGGTGGCTTCCCGCAGGGCTTCCCGACTTCGTTCCTCCGGGATCTCCACATAGAGGGGCGGTCCAAAGACTACCCGAACGGGTGTGCGCCGGAGCCAGCGGATGTTGAACTTGAAGCGATCCGTCCCCTCAACGCCTACTGGCACAATAGGAGCTCCTGTGCGCCACGCTAGATATACCGCTCCCTCTTTCCCTTGAATCAGCGCGCCTGTGGGACTGCGTGTTCCCTCGGGAGCGATGAGCAGAACCCCGCCCATCCGAAGGACTTCCAGAGCTGTATGGACGGCCCGACGGTCGATCTCTCCCCGTCGGACGGGAAAGGCATCGAAGGCGCTGACCAGAGGGCCTAGGACGATATCGCGGAAAACCTCGGCCTTGGCCATGGGGAGCACCTTGCGCTGCAGAAGGCTGACCACCAGGACCGGATCCAGGAAGCTGATGTGATTGATGGCCAGGATCACGGGTCCGGAGGGGGGGATGTTTTCCAACCCTACCACCTCCAGGCGCAGCACGATCCGATAGGCAAGGTGAAGAAGGAAGGTCAGAAAGCGGCGCAGCCACGAGTGTCGATGGACTCGTGTGGCGGTCGCCCAGCGGGAGGCTCTTCGAAACACCCGTCCCGTCTCGGTCATGTCAGGATGTTCCTTACTGTATTGGATTTTGACCCAGCGGCCTCACCTGCTTTGCAAATCGCAAGAAAGCGGTTCCCCTTATCGCACAGCTTCTTCCTCGGCCAGCCGACGAGTTTGATCTTCGATGATCATTGCTTCGATAAGGGGATCTAAATCGCCATCTAAGATCTCCTGTAGCCGATGCAGCGAGAGAGTGATCCGATGATCGGTGACCCGGTTCTGGGGGAAGTTATACGTGCGGATCTTCTCCGCGCGCTCCGCAGTCCCCACCTGAAGACGACGGGCCTGGCTGACCTCCGCCTCTCGTTTCCGGCGCTCCAGCTCATATAGGCGGGCCCGCAAAATGGTCAACGCCCGCTGCTTGTTCTGAAACTGGGATCGCTCGTCCTGACATGAGACCACGATCCCAGTGGGGATGTGTGTGATCCGCACCGCCGTCTCGTTCTTCTGCATATGCTGTCCGCCCGCTGTCCCTGCCCGGAACGTTTCGATGATAATGTCCTTCGGATCGATCTGCACCTCCACCTCATCCATCTCCGGCAGCACAGCCACCGTAGCTGTGCTGGTGTGGATACGCCCGGAGGCCTCGGTGATGGGAACCCGTTGAACCCGATGGACGCCGCTCTCATATTTAAGGCGGGAATAAGCGCCACGGCCGCGGATCAGGAAGATCACTTCTTTAAAGCCGCCTAGGCCGGTCTCATTTGCGCTGAGGAGTTCCACCTCCCAGCCCTTTCGCTCGGCGTAGCGGGAATACATCCGGAAGAGATCCGCGGCGAACAGAGCGGCCTCCTCCCCGCCTGCCCCCGCGCGGATCTCCATAATGACGTTCCTTTCATCGTTCGGATCGCGGGGGAGCAGGAGACGTAGGATCTCCTGCTCAAGGCGCTCCTGCTCTTCCGAGAGGCGTTCCATCTCCTCCCGGGCGAGGGCGGCCAGCTCCTCATCCTCCGCCGTTTCCAGCAGCTGCCGCGCCTCCTCCAGCTGTCGGCTCGCCGCCAGGTAGCGGCGGAAAGCTTCCACGAGGGGTTCCAGCTCCTCCCGCTCCTGGCTGAGGGCTCGGAGTCGTGAAATGTCCATAGCCACGGCTGGGTCGGCCAGCATCGCCGTCAGCTCTTCGTATCGCTGTTCGACAGCTTCCAGCTTCTCCTTCCAACGTCGTTGCATGATGATGCCCGCCATCGAACGATTGCTTCGAGATCTGGATTCCAGGATCGTAGTCATTCCAGATTAGGGATCAGACAGTTCGTCGAAGACGGCGCTGAAGGAGCCAGGCTGCATTGAAACATCCCCCAGTCAGGGGTTAATGTTACTGCCGTTCTCGATCCCTAGCCGTATCAGAGCATTCCGGGCCGCCTCCCGGCTTGCTTCCCGTTTGCTGGTTCCCTGGCCCTCCCCTACCACCTCATCGCCGATCAAGACCTGAACCGTGAAACGGGCCGCGTGGGGAGGGCCTTCCACCGCGACCACCCGGTAGATCGGCGTTTTGCCCCGGACGGCCTGGCTCCAGTGCTGCAGGCGTCCTTTCGGGTCATGCCACTCTAGATCCCTTAGGGCCTGATCCACTGCCTCGGGGAGCAGTTGGCCCATCAGGCGTTCTACTGCTAACAGTCCTCCGTCGAGATATAAGGCTCCCAGCAATCCCTCCAGGGCATCTGCTAGTACTGAAGGGCGGGTTCGGACGTTTTCGGTTTCCCCTTTCCCTAAACGAAGCCAGCGGCTCAGTTCCAGCATCTCCGCCCAGGCGGCCAGCCGCTCCATGCGGATCAGGGCCGTCCGCAGTTCGCTTAGACGCCCCTCAGACCAGTCCGGAAATCGGCGGAACAGATCCGTGCTGACCACCAGTTGAAGAACTGCATCCCCCAGAAATTCCAGCCTTTCGTTGTCGCGGATTCCCTCATCCGGATGCTCGTTGACATAGGACCGGTGGGTCAGGGCCTCTATGAGGAGTGCTCGATTCCGGAAGGACCAGCCTAGCCGCTTCTCTAGGAGTAAAAGGGACTCTTCGGAATCTTCGGAAGAGGAAACCTGGGACGAAGGGGGAGGGAACCCGCGAGGGGCGCGTTCTTCTTGCTTTTCTTGGAGACGCCCCCAAAGGCGTCCGATTCGAATCCACCAGTTCCCCATCGGACATTTCCCTCAAGGAAGGATGAGGAACGCGAATCGAAAATCTCCTCCTCGGAGTTTCCCTTCATCTCACCACCAGGTTGATCCTTCCCCGAGGGTTTGAGGTGGGGCAGGCCTCTACGCAACAGCCCGACCCACCTCAAACCCCCGTTCCCTGTGGCTCGAAGGGCGCATTCGATCCTCACGGCATGATTCTAACGCTATCGTCCTTGTGCGGAGTAACGCTTTGACTTCTAACCGAATAAAGGCGCTATAGCGGTGGCTCTCTTCCAACAGCTCCCCAAAGCCCCTTTTAGCGAATTCACCCATAGGTGTATTTCTCAAAACAAAAGGGGCAGATCATAGATCTGCCCCTCAATGGAGCGGGCGACGGGATTCGAACCCGCGGCCTTTGGCTTGGGAAGCCAACGCTCTACCACCTGAGCTACGCCCGCTCGCCTTTATCTATAATTTAATTTAATGGGTCCAGGCGGCCTTGTCAAATCCACTATTCTCCCTCGGTAGGCCACGGAACGTCCCAAGGGTTGCAACGGGAACATTCTAGAACCCGTCCGAAAAGCCAGCTCCTGTCGCCCTATTGGGCACACCTTGGCGAAGCCGGCAGGTTCCCTCTTCTTTTCGTTTACCTCCTATGGCCCGAAGGGCCATAGAGGAGGAGATTTCGGGAGTAGGCAGGCTGTCGAAGGGGACGCCACCCCTATCGCGCGAGGGGCCAGCATAGGGGCACCTTAAGCGCCCCTATGCTGGCTGAATCCTTCAGCCGTCTAGAGGATCCGAAGTGGAAAGAGGTTCAGCGCTTCGTCCGAAAGCCAACGAGGGAGTAGAGCGGGCACCAGCCCATCAGCGAGGTGAGGATGAGGACCACGCCGACGATGGCGAGGATGATGCCCAGGGTGTTGAAGCGAAGGACGAAGGTCGAGATCAGGATGAACACTGCCGCTACAACCAACCGAACAATTCGATCCCAACCCGCCACGTTCAGCGTCATGGCTTGCCTCCCTTTGAAATGAGTTAAGATGGAAAAATCTCTTGCCCCAAAATCCCAAAAGGATCCGAAGTGAACATCCGGGTGGTGATGCCTCGTTTCACTGCTTTCTTAGCGGTGAGGATGGCGGTGATGATAGACATGAGCGCCGTCAAGCTCATAGCGCATCCGCTCCCAGGCTGCTCGAGCTTGCGCCATCGCTTGAGGATCGGTTACCTTCAGAAGCTCGTTGATAAAATATCCCTCCGGCATAGCGCCTTCGATACGGATGACCTCGTTGATTACCGTGCAGGGGACTCCGTAGACTCCATAGTAATCCGCCAGCTTCGGGAACTCCATGGCCTCAACCATGTCCGCACGGATCCATGGGCTCTCCATGGCTGCCTGGTGAGCCAGCCGCACCATTCGCGGGCAGTAGGGGCAGGTCGGCGTGACGAAAACCTGAATATGAACCGGCGTCTGGATCTGCGCCAGACGCTTGCGGCTGGATGGTGAGAGCCCCGAATCTCGATTGCCCACCATGCGGATGTCCTCGATCATGGAGCTGAACTCGTATCCCGATGGGATCCCGAAGTAGCGGATGCCATAATCCTGGTCCCCCTCAATCACGACCGCTGGTGCCTTATCGATGCCGTATCGTTCCGCGATCTCCCGATCGGCGATCCGGTTATAGACTTCCATTGTGATCTGATTCGAGAGGGCAGCTACCTCTTCAATGAGCTGCTGGGTCTCCCGGCAATATATACAATCCAGATTCTGCGTGAAGACGAGAAGCCGAACGGGGTTTTTCAAGTCCGCCAGCAGCCGTCGAACTTCCTCACGGGTGTGCGTATCCAGCAACGCCATACGCATCTCCTCCCATGGCAAAGATCTGGAGGGCTCCGGTCGTCGGCCTCTTCCTAAGGGGTCTAGAGGAGCTGGCTGAGAGCCCATCCCCTTTCCCCAGTCGGAGGGCCCGATGACGCAGACCATTGCCCTTCACTTCCTTAGATGCAGCAGGCGCGACAAAGTGACACATGGCTCTGTTTGAGCCCCGAGTCATCGCTAAGGAAATCCCCGGGTCCTCGCTAGGAATCACGCCTTGCGTCATGCGCGCCTTGCGTTATAATAAGATCGCAAGGGGGCGAAAAGGGCTCGACGGGGGAGGCAGATCATCGGTGGCAGGTCGGGGCCGCTCGGACCCCGTGAACAACCCGGGCGAACAATAAGTGCCAACCGCAACTATGCGGCTCTCCCGCTGGCCGCCTAAGCCAGCGTGAGGGAACGGTTCCTCCGATGAGGGAGCCCGCTCGACCGGACCCATCGCCGACGGGGCTGGATCGGGTGTGACAAAGTCGGCGTGCGGCGGCCCGGCGCCCCGAAAGGCTGCCTAAGACGGAAGGGGCTGGCTGGCTGGGGACCTTGCCGGTCGGAGGACCGGCTGGCGAGACAGGAAAACCGGATAAGCCTGTAGGCACCGATGGTCGAATCTTCCGGACGCGGGTTCGATTCCCGCCGCCTCCACCTACGCTGAAGTGGGCGGGGTCTTGGAATGGCACCTCGCCCACTTCGCGTTTATGATCGACGAGGGAGTTACACAGAGGGAAGCATAGATTTTTAGGAAGAAGATCACGCGGCCTTCCCCATCTCAAGGGGAAACCCATCATGCCACTTCTTTGAGGAGAAACTAAGGGGTTTAGGTTAAGGAAGGATGAGGGCTAATCGAGGATAATTCTGTCGAGCCCATTTGAATCCGCCTTCTTGGGAAACGTTCATAGAGTGACCGGACGACTTCGGCTTCACATGCATGGTTTTCTTGCTTCCCTCTGTCGCCCTCTGAGTGGAGAGGAAGGGAGTCCGGATAGAGCCCAGCCTTCCCCTTGACCCTCTGAGGCTTGATTCATTCTCCGGATAAGCCCTTCGAGTCCCGAGAGAGCCGGGCCAGCTGAGGCGCGATGGGTGCTACGGATTACTACGTCTGGCGGGAATTCGAGGATCACATCCGCGGTGAGCGAATCCGCTGGGCGGGGAAGCCAGGCCTAGAAATCTGGAGTCGTGTCGATCCCGGGGTTGCCCTGATCGCCCAGGTGATGGAGATCAGCTCGGAAGATCATGTGCTCGACCTGAACTGTGGGGTAGGATGGCTGGGGGTGTTAGCGGCTCGACGCACCTCCGGTCGGATCTTCCTGGCCAGCGACCACGGATTGGCGGTGGAAGCCACCCGGCGCACAATGGCGATGAACGGCCTCGAAGGATGTGCTTGCATCCTCCACGGCGATGGCTACCCCCTTCTGGAGCCCGGGACCTTCGATGTGGTCTTTTTGAACATCCCCAAAGGCAAGGAGACCGCTCAGCGTTTGGTGCGTCTTGCGGCCTGGGCCCTCAAGCCCGGAGGGCGGCTTTACCTAGCCGGGCCGAAACGGGGTGGGATCGAGAGCCTCATACGGTATGTTCGAGATCTCTTCGGCCGAGCTCCAGTATGGGCCTACGGAAGCGGTTACCGCGTGGCGGTAGCCGACCGCCCCGCGCATCTGGACATCGAGCCGCCCGGGGATGATTTCGTCGAACGGGAGGCGGTCGTTCGGGACTGCGTCTGGCGCTTTGTCACCCGTCCTGGCCTGTTCTCGTGGTCTGCCCTGGATGAGGGGACCCGACATCTTATCGAGCAGATGGAAATCGGCCCGGAGGATCACGTCCTAGACCTGGGGTGCGGATATGGGATCGTAGGGGTGATCGCTGGCCATGAAGCGCGAAAGGGGCGGGTGGTCATGGTCGATATCAGCGCCGCTGCCTTAGAGGCAAGCCGCCGCACCCTGGCCCTCTATTCCATGCCCCATGTGGAGATCCGCCTCAGCGACGTGATCGACGGAGTGCGCCGTGAACGGTTCGATGTCGTGGTGACCAATCCGCCGATCCATCAGGGCTTTGGCGTCGAACGGGAAGTAGCCATACAGTTCGTATATGATGCCCTTTCCGTGCTACGCCCTGGAGGACGGCTCTATCTGGTCGGGGCAGTGGTGCTGCCTTATCGCACGATCATCGAACAGGTCTTTGGGAATGTGGAAATCCTGTTTGATGATCATCACTATCGAGTTTACCGAGCGGTTCATAAGCCCCGTCGGCTCCGATAGAAATCGCAGAACTGTTTGGTCTTGACCCCAAATTCCCTCACGCAATCTTCCAAAGGGACGGATATATAACTTACCCATACGGGCCGTGCACCCAGCCCTCTAAGCCTTCTATTTTTTAATTAGTTCCTCTAAATTTAAATTAGTCCCTCCCCACTGCCTCAGGTCGTGGGGAGGGGAAAGTTCAATCGCTTGGAGGCGGGAAATCCTGTCAGCCCCAGATTTCCCTGTAGGTAAAGAAATCGCGAGTTCATCCAAAGTCCAGCGAATTTGATAATCCCTCACTTTTAAACCGGCTTCGTTGACATTTTTCCTGACTTCAGTTATGCTTCTCCATGGGGAGAAGGGCTGGTTGGAGTGGTCGGCGATGGGCGCATATATGGGAGATCTCAGCCTTCCAAATATCATCCAGGAGGTGGCCCATGCAGACCACGCGAGCCCGCATCCTGCAGATTCTGCGCGAAAAAGGAGAAGCCACTGCTATCGAACTGGCCATCCAACTCGGCCTCCGAGCGGTGACAGTTCGACATCACCTCCGGGTGCTTCGAGAAGATGGCCTAATCCGCGAAGCTTGCACGCTCCGCAATCGACGTGGTCGTCCGCGCCTCGTTTTTACCCTCACTGAGGCTGCGAACCGTTTATTTCCCCGAAATTATGAAGGGCTAGTCCGCCATCTGCTTCCGGTTGCCTTGTCCTCGGACGACATCCGTCAGGTTGCCCAGAGCATAGGTAAAGAGGCCAACCTTCATAGTCTGAGCGGTCTGGCCCGGCTGTCCGCTGCTATCTCCTTTCTAAATGAAAAGGGCTACCTAGCTCGGCTAGAGACCTGTGGGAACGAGCCAGTCTGGATAGAGATTCGGAACTGTCCCTATCTGGAGGTGGCCCGAGAACGAAGGGAGCTTTGTGCCCTGGATACCGCGTTGATGGAGGAGCTGCTGGGAACACCTGTCGAGCGGATTTCATGTATCGTCCGCGGTGATTCTGCTTGTCGATATCGTCTCTCTGTCGAAGCCCCTTGAGATGTTTTGTAGGAGCGAGGCGCGAAGGGCACGCGCAGACTGAGCCGCGACGGGCATTGGACGGATTGATAGGAGATACTCTCCACACGTAGTGATCTGTTTGTATCTATATTACGAAGGCTTGGATGGGGACGAGACATGGAAAACGCTTGGTCTGTGTTTCTCCAGGGTAGGCTGTGAACCACGCCTTGAAGGCTCTGATCCTAACGGGTTGACCTACGATCGAAAAATTATGGCCCGCTTGCGCCGGCTCTCAGAGGTCAAGGGCCTGGATGGCCGTTGCCTCGAGCCCGAAGCGCCGAAGCAACAAGGGGATCAGGATCACGCCCAAGGTGTTCAGGCGGCGGCTTCCTGTGAGGATTGGCAACCATCCAAGGCCCGTAGCGGCCAGAAGGGCGCAGATTGCTGGAAATCCTCCTAAAAGACCGATGCTGATCAAGATCAGCCCGAGCGCTGCTCCATAGACCCACCGCCAGGCTGGATTCATCGACCACACCTGCATCCTCTGGGCCATAGGTCCTAGAAGTCCGAAGGCAACCGCTCCGGCTAATCCAGTGGCCCAAACGACGGTCTGAAACCGCGAGGGTGTGGCGGGCCCAACCCATGGGGCGAGCATCCCGCTGAGCCCACCTCGCGTCGTAGGGGCATCTGGAATGGTGAGCAACCAGAAGCTTCCGATAACGTATAAGGCACGAGCCGCTCCCTGGGAAACCAGGAAAGCCCGATCATCCCGTTGAGCTGTGGCATGTCCTGCTAGCAATCCGCCGATGCCTGCGGTCACACCGGGGAAGATCACGGCAAAAGCCCCGCCTAGGATTCCTGCGCCCATCCCTCTTGCCCAGATCCCGAAGGTCAGTGGTTCGCTAGGCGCACACACCCTCGAGGGCCGAGAGCCCCACACGCCCTGCATTAGCCCAGGGACAGCGAACAGACCCAGGAAGGCGGGAAGCAACGGCTGATGGGCGAGAGGGCCATGGAGGGGATTCCGAGATAGGAGTAGAACTCCCAGTAATCCAGAGAGGCCAAAGGTCAATAGACCGGCTCCTAGGCGCAGCCAGACCGCCTGCAATCGCTGAAGTGGGTTGGGGAGTCGTTCATAACCCCAGGGCCATTCCGAAAGCAGCATGAAGGCTACGATGGCCAGTAGAAGCCAGCTCATATGAGGCGTGAGCACGGCTCGGAATGTCGCCCATCCACGAGGCCAGAGGACAGCGGAGAGCAACATCGCTAGCACGGCTCCCCATGCCCCCCATGCAGACCACCAGACCGCCTCGAGAGCCCATCCCTCCCGAAGCGCTTTCTGCGCCGGTAGCAGCAAGCCGGCCGCTCCTTCATCGGGGGTCTGATAGAACACCGCCGGGGCCAGGTGGAAGAACGCATATCCTACTGCGACGCCAACTCCCAGCCCCAATCCGAGATCCTCCGGGAAAGACCACCATTCCCATTGAAGGCCAAAGGTCACAACCGCGACCAGATTATATGGATGAAGGCCAGGAATGAGAGCGCTCAGCCCGCTGATCCCTAGGCCGATTCCTATCCCTAGAATGGTTTCGTGGGGCAACACGCTGGAATCTCCTTTTTCGGGATCACGCCCTGACGAGGGCAACCTCCGTGGTTGCCCGTATGAACGATGCGGTGCCTCGGGCATTTTGTATTTGTATTTGTAGGGGTAGGCCCCCATGCCCACCCCCAATCGGGGCCACCACAGCCCCATCGACTTACTCCGGGGATTGAGCCTGAACCCAGCCGGTTTCCGTAAGGATCCACTGAACCCGCCCATCCGTCGGGGTATGGGGGAGGGTGTCGATCAGAAAACGGGCGTGGGTGACTCCGACGGTTATCCCTTTCAAGCGGGGCAGCAGGCGATCGAAATACCCACCTCCATAGCCCAGCCGGAAACCATAACCGTCGAAGGCCACGCCGGGGATGAAGGCCAGCTCGATCTCCTCCGGATCCACAAGCGGGCACTCCGGTGCAGGTTCCAGCATGCCATACTGGTGTCGTTGCAGCGCACCGGGTTGGTAAAGGTGTAACGCCAGCTCTCCAGGGGCGACCATCCGCGGCAACACCCAGCGTTTCTTTGGGTAATCCCCAAAGAGGGGCGTCAGATCGATTTCGTTCCGGAACGCCATATAAGCAAGCACGGTGTGGGCCGCGTGGAAGGGCGGCCAGGCTTCCACGTGACGTCGGATCCTCTCACCCGCTGCGGCGACCATCTCGGGGGGAAGGGCCATCCGCTCCCTCAGCCACTGCGCCCGCAGCGCACGCTTGATCGCCTGGATGGATTCCGGTGGAGGAAACGAGCCCATTGGGGACTGAGCTCCCTATTCGACCGGGAAACGAGCGGCGACTTCCTGCAGCCACTGCTCGACAGCCTCCCGTGCCGCCTCCTGGAAATCCATTCGGGGGGAAGCATAGAGAATCGGATCCCCTACGAAGACGACCGCCGGGGGCGGCCAGGAGGCCGCCGGGGAGAGCCTGGATGGATGCGTCACATCCAGCGCGATCCAGGGGAGGTCCTCGGGATCCCCGGCAGAGATCCCCTCGAAGGCGCTGATGGCCAGGCCGGCTGGGATTCCCTGAGCGCGTGCGGTTCGCGCGTGTCGACAGGCCTGCTGGAAATCTCCGGCTTCACCAACCCACCAGAAGACGGCTCCGCCCCGATGAGCGGCGAAAGCACGTGCGGCCTCCGCCGGGAACTCCGGCGCCACCGTCACCGCGTCGGCTCCCCAGACCTCGAAAGCGGCCCGCGCGCAACGCTTCATAGAGCCTGGATCCCGCCACCGCAGATCCAACAGGAGCGGAAGGTTGTTGGGCAGGTAGCGCATCAATCGCTCCATGGCCACCATGCCGGCGGCCCCTTCGGCCAAGAACCACATCATCGGAATCGCGTAGGCACAAACCCGCTGGCCCACAGCATCCACGATGATCCGGCCGAACGGGAAGATCGGATTATCCACCGGTAGCATCGGTGCCGGCATGCGATCCATCCGGATCGAAAGCGCCAGCCCCAGACGGGTTCGATGCACCTGATGGCCCCTGCGGAGCTTCCCCCAGAAATCCGGATGTCCCGGCAGCGCCATGCGCTCCTCCCTCCGGTGCAATCTCCAACGCGATCACACCTAGCGCTTCCTTTTCGGGAGGATAGAGCCTTCGGAGGGCTTCCAGCAACTGTGCCGGCGTCCAGCCCGGCGCGATAGCGGCGGGATCCTCATGGGCTAGCAGCTCCTCGAAATCCCGATAACGAGCGATGCGGCGGATGACAAATAGATGTTGGCCATTCAATTGCAGACGATCCCCTGGGCTCAGACGGGTGAGGTTTGGATAGGCGACCCGCACTTCGATAGTTTTGCGGCCCATAAGAATCCACCGAAGGGGTTCTTCCCGAACCCACAATATCTTCACCCGCATCCTCGAGCGCTCCGCAGGATTAGAGATATATGGAACGGAAAGATGCTTGACTCAAACCGAAACCTCACGACATGGTCAATCTCGAGCGGCGAGCCCTATCTAAGCGTCTTTGGAGGGAAGCAGACCAAGCAGACCGGGTCACAGCTTAAACCCGTGCGCAAGTTTGGAATCAAGCCCTAGACAAGCTGGCTAAGCATCAGGTCTCACGAGCCTTCTACGGGATAGAGAGCCAGTTCCTTTTCTCGCAGCCCTTCGGGCCGCGCGGGCCTGGGTGCTTTCGGCATCCAGTTCCGTGACCATAGAAATTTTGATCTCCCTTATGCTGATCCCTTGTCCTCATATGCCAAGGGGCCGCCGGGAGGAGGGGAGGAGAGTTGGAGGGGTGGGGCTCCTCCTCTCTATTCCGACTGGCTCCCGCCTGCGGAACTCCTAATCAATAAGACGCGCTCATCGGCCAGCGGGGGCGATACTGGAGGGCTTCCGCCAGATGATGGGTGCGCAGCAGGTCAGATCCCTCCAGGTCCGCGATCGTGCGAGCGACTTTAAGGACACGATGATAGGCACGAGCGGAGAGGTGAAGTTGTTGCATCGCCGCCTTCAGCAGCGCCTGGGCCTGGGCCTCCATCCGGCAGTAGGCCCGGATGTGGCCTGGCCCCATCTCTGCGTTACAGAAGATCTCGGTGCCATGGAAGCGCTCCTGCTGGATCGCCCGAGCACGCTCTACTCGTTCTCGGATCCGCGCCGAAGGCTCTCCCCGTCGGTCGTCAGAGAGCTTTTCGAACTCGACCCGAGGCACTTCCACCTGAATATCGATCCGATCCAACAGGGGGCCGCTCAGGCGCTTCTGATAGCGAGCGACCATCGCTGGGGAACAGGTGCACGGCTTCAGCGGATCCCCATAATAGCCGCATGGACAGGGGTTCATCGCGGCGACCAGCATAAAGGCGGCCGGGAATTCCAGCGTCCCAGCGGCCCGACTGATCACCACCCGCTTATCCTCCAGGGGCTGGCGGAGCACCTCCAGCGCTCGCAGATCGAATTCCGGCAGCTCGTCCAGGAAGAGGACACCCCGATGGGCCAGGGAGACCTCGCCCGGGCGGGGGAAGCGCCCGCCGCCGACCAGCCCAGCATGGCTGATGGTGTGGTGAGGAGCTCGAAATGGTCGCTGGCGGATCAGTGGAGCCTCCGGAGAGAGCAGATCGGCCACGCTGTAAATTCGGGTCACCTCCAGGGCTTCCTCTAACGAAAGGCGAGGGAGGATCCCAGGCAGCGCGCGGGCCAGCAGCGTCTTCCCGGTGCCCGGAGGGCCCACCATCAACAGGTTATGATTGCCGGCGGCGGCAACCTCCAGTGCCCGCTTGGCATGCTCCTGGCCCTTGATATCGGCGAAGTCTACCATCGGCGGCATGTCGACCCAGTGGTCTAGCGGTGTAGGAGGCTGAGGGGGGATCTGCTTCTGCCCGAGGAGATGCACGATAAGGTCCTGTAAGCTAGCCACCGGATAGATCTCGAGATCAGGCACCAGCGCGGCCTCGGGTGCATCTGCGGCGGGGACGAAAAGACGTCGGGTGCCCAGATCTCGGGCCAGCGCGGCCATCACGAGTGCCCCAGGCACATGGCGCACCGTCCCATCCAGCCCCAGCTCCCCCACCACCATCGCATTCTCCATCGCTCCCGAGGGAAGCTGCTCGGAGGCAATCAGCACCCCTAGGGCAATCGGAAGATCATATGCCGGACCTTCCTTCCGCAAGTCCGCCGGGGCCAAGTTCACCACGATCCGGGCTAAGGGGAAAGAACATCCTGCATACCGGATAGCAGAGCGAACCCGCTCCCGAGCTTCCTGGACAGCGGCATCCGGCAACCCCACGATGGTGAAACCGGGCTGTCCGCGGCTGACATCGACCTCTACGGTGACCAGCTCCCCCTTTAAGCCGACAAGCGCACAACTAAATAAACGTGCAAGCATACAGGTTCTAACCCCGCTTGGAATGTGAAGCACCTTCTATCGACCCGAGCCGGAGCAGAGCAAGGCATCCGCTGCATGTCCGTCTCTATAAAGATGATAGACCACTTTCTGGCTTGCTTCTCATAACCTGTAGGGCCCGCGAGAATTATGCCAAAAGGGACACTGCCTAGCTTTTGACAGGGAATCTCTCTCTACATTACAATGTGGGGCCGTTAAAGGTTGGGGAGATCCTATTGCGGACCTAGAATCCAGAGATTGCGACAGAGGGAGTATCCATTTATGGCGGCGGAGCCGATGATCCGGCGCGAGCATGTAGGGTTACGACGGGAGGTGACTGTCTGGGGATCGTTCACTTGGGGATATGCTGATGTAGGGGCAGATGTGTATGTGGCCCTCGGTCTGGTGATGGCCGCCGCCCAGGGAGCCACCCCACTGGCCTTTCTCATCGCCGGGATCGTTTACATCATGGTCGGCCTCGCCTACACTGAGATGGCTGCCGCCTATCCTTCAGCGGGGGGAGGTCAGTATTTTGTGCTGCGGGGGTTGGGAGATTTTTGGGGGCTGGTGGCAGGGTCAGCTTTGATGCTGGCCTACACGGTAGACGTGGCGCTGTTCGCCATGGCGTCAGCCGGCTACATCAATTTCTTTTTCCCTCAGTTCCGGGAATTTCACATTCCTATTCCTCTGGTGGGTTCGATCAATTTGATCTGGCTGGGCGAGACCTTGATGCTGATTGCGCTGCTGGTCGTCCTAAACATCCGAGGGATCCGCGAATCTTCACTGCTGAATCAGATTCTCGGCGCTCTAGATATGATTCTGGAAACTTCCATCGTGGTCATCGGGTTCCTCTTCGCTTGGCATCCGGAATACTTCATCCATCAGTGGCAAACGGAATTCCCCTCTCTTGACCGATTGCTGTATGCGACCTCCTTGGCCGTGATCTCGTATGTGGGTCTGGAGTCAGTTTCGCAAGCGGCGGAGGAGACCGTCCGGCCCGCGACAGTAATCCCCCGCACTTCGATGGCTCTAATCATTGTTGTCCTGCTGTTCGCCTTAGCCTTCCCTGTGGTCTCCTTAGGGATCCTCCCGTGGCATGAGGTTGGAGGACGGGAGGGGGATCCGGTGGCCCTGTTAGCTAGTGAATTGCCCTTTGTAGGGTTCCTGGCCGGCCCAGCGGCCGCGATCTTGGCTGCCACCATCCTATTGATCTCCGCCAACACAGGGGTGATGGGATCCAGCCGTCTGGCCTATAGCATGGCTCAGCTAGGATTGATGGGGGAAGGGCTCTCGGAGGTTCACCCGCATTATCGCACCCCTGTGAAGGCGATTCTCTTCTTTTCTCTCATTTCTGTGTTAATGGCTGTCTTCGCCTTCTTTAGTGGACGCCGGGCCCTGGAAGCCATGGCCGATCTATATGCCTTCGGGGCAATGTTGGCTTATTTCCTTAGCACCATTGCCTTGGTCATGCTCCGGATCCGCGAACCATATGTCCCGCGCCCTTATCGAGTGCCGTTGAACTTTCGCTGGCGGGGCGTAGAGATCCCCCTCCTAGGCGTCTTAGGGATTGTGGGAACGGGTCTGATGCTCGTGGTGGTCATGTGGACTCATCCAATTGCCCAAGTGACAGGGCCGCTTTGGGTCGCGGTTTGGATCGGATATTACATCTGGTATCGCAGGCGAACGGGGCGTCCTGTCTGGAAGAGCTTGCCCCGAGATTGGATTGCTGAACAAGTCCGGATTCTCGAAAACAGCGGCGAGTGGGATCTGCTGGAACGTTTCCGGATCGAAGTGGAGCACTGGCGGCGATCGCAGAAGGGAGTGTGAGGGAATGAGTCCCCGATGGGCTTTTCGCCTGATTCTGGCGACCATGATGATTGCGCTGGGACTTGTGATCATCGGACGCAGCCTCTGGCTGGTGATATCCCAGGGGTTGGCTCCTTTGAGTTTGTTGTTCCCTGTGATTGTGGGAATCCTGATGACAGCGCTGGGAGTCCGTCGCTGGCGGAGCTGGATCGATCTTCGTCGTCCCGGCGGGGACTGAGGCAAGTGGGGATCGGAGAAGGGATAAGCTCCGTATCCGAGGCTGGGGATTCCGCGAAAGCTATGGTAATCTCGAGCGCGAGGAAGCTGTTGAGGCAAGTGGGATGATTGGCCATCCGCTTGGTGTTTTCCTAGCGCTTTTGTTTCTTGTCGTTTTAATCGTTACCCTGATCTGGATGCTTCGGGTTCCCCGACCGGTGCCTATGGAGGTGGCCCGCGCGGTCTATTCCGTGGAGGCCGCCCGTTGCATCGTGGTGCCGATCGTGGAGGGCATCTACTCGGAGCGGGCAGTGGAGCTGGCCTGTCGGCTGGGTGAGCGCCAGCATGCCCGCTTGGTCCTGGTGCACATTCTGGAGGTCCCCTATACGGTGCCGCTAAATACGCCGTTGCCGGATTTAGAGGTCCGAGGCCAGCGGGCCTTGGAGACAGCCCGCTTTATTGCTATACAGCACGGGATGAAACCGGAGATCCACTTAGTGCGTCACCGATCGGCCCCGGAGGGCATCCTCAGCGTCGCCCGTCAGGTCGGAGCGGATCAGATTATCATGGGGATTGGGCTCAAGCGACGGACATCCAGCGACGGCCTGGGCCGGACGGTGCACGAGGTAATGCGGCGGGCCTCCTGCGAGGTCATTATTGCGAAAGCGCCGATTGTGGAGTGAGGATGTCCTTCTGATCCGGTTCGGAGGAGGCAACCATGGGCCAGACGATTCAGCGGCGGGTGAAGCTGATCTATCCTCCCTCGCTCATTGATGAGCCCCTGCTCTATCGACTGATCCAGCGGTTCAGTTTGATGGTGAACATCCGCCGCGCTTATGTGCAAGCCACCGAAGCCTGGCTGGTGGTCGATCTGGAGGGACCCCCGGATCGGGTCGAAGAGGGCCTCGCCTGGATCCAGAAACAGGGGGTTTTGGTCGAGCTGGTCGAGGAGTTATAGGGTGTCGAGCTTCAGAAGCGGGGCAGGGAGCCTTTGGCTTTCCATCTTGCTTCGCGCATGTTTTATTCTTTGCCTTGAAATCCATCGTCCGCGGCGTATGGGAGTGAGCGTATGAGGATCGTTATTCTAGGATGCGGGCGGCTGGGTGCTCACCTTGCCCGACAATTCACGCAGGATGGTCATGAGGTTGTTGTGATCGATCGGGAGCGGGATGCCCTAGAAGCGCTGGGGTCGGATTTCCCAGGAGAGACGGTGGTGGGGATGGGCATTGACGCCGAGGTGTTGCGTCGGGCCGGCATCGAACGTGCCGACGTCTTCATCGCGGTTACGGGCTATGATAATACGAATATCATGGCGGCGGAGGTCGCCCGCGAGATCTTCGGGGTTCCCCGAGTGATCACCCGGCTTAATGATCCCCTTCGGGCGGAGATTTTCCAGGAGCTGGGCCTGAAAACGGTTTCTCCCACGGCCTTGGCGGTCGAGGCGATCCGTAAGTGCTTGGAGGACTGATCGATGTATCTGATCATCGTAGGGGGTGGGAAAGTCGGTTACTACCTAAGTAAGTCCCTGCTGGCGGAGGGCCATGAGGTTCTGCTGATCGAGAAGAATCCCCGGCGTGCCGCGTTTCTCATCGATGAGCTAGGGGCCGATCATGTGTGGCTGGGCGATGGGTGCGATTCCAGCACCTTTGCCCAGGTAGGGATGAACCGGGCCGATGCCGTCATTGCCGTCACCGGGGACGATGAAGATAATTTAGTGGTCTGTTTACTAGCCAAGCGAAAGTTCGGCGTGCCCCGTACCATCGCTCGCATCAATAATCCGCGCAACGCGGAGATCTTCGCCCGCATGGGGATCGATGTCACGGTTTCCACCACCGAGATCATCCAGGCCCAAATCGAACGGGCTTTGCCCCTGCGTTCCCTCGTGCACCTGCTGGCCCTGCGCCGGGGCGGTATCCAGTTGGTGGAATGCAAGGTGGCTCCCGGCACCCCCGCTGACGGACGGATGCTGCGGGAGCTGGGGATCCCAGTAGATGCCTTGGTTGTGATGGTAGTGCGGGGAGATCAGACCTTCATTCCCTCCGGGGAAACCATCTTAAAAGCGGAGGACGAGATCCTAGCGGTCACCACCCCTCAAAGCGAGCCGGTCTTGCGGCGGTTGTTGCTGGGCACGTAAGGCGGAGCTTTCCGCCGGATTCAGTTGCTCCAGAATGAGCATCACACGATCAGGGCTAGCCCCTACCAACCCATTGCCTCTATGAATGGCCTCGCCTGTAAAAGGCAAGCGGGCTTTCTATCGTGCGTCAGCATCTGTGAGGCTCGATAAGCAATGGAGAGCAGTTGGCTTAGGGCACTTAGCCGATCGTTGTAATGTTGCACAGTCGGTTCCAGATTCCACTGGATGTCGATCGCTGCTCCTGCTATAAGCATGCGGCGGAGATGATGTTCGTCATCCGCGCCAAGGAGCCGTGGCGAGGTCAGGCGTGTTATAATCACAGGGAGTGGCATAAACCGGTCTTCCTGATCTTCGCTTGAAGCTTCAGGGGCCTTGGGCAATTTACTGGATCTGCGACGCGATCACCCCGGAGAGGGATCGCCCGAGATTGAGGGAGGCCGTTTTCACTATCTCTGTTATATTTGCCAAAAGCGTATCGAGTCTTCTGGGTATTTCAAGCTCGTAAGCGCTATCCTCGGTCAATCGGATGCATTTAGATTTAGAATGGCGGGATGGAAATCTATACGCCCTGGTGTGTGTCTCTTTTCTTCACAGAGCGTTGTGATCCCCGGGGGAGAGAAACTGTTCAGCGCGAATCGGAGGAGGTCACCAATGAGCAGTTGGGTGAAGGAGAACGCCTCGAAGGCGGCTGCCGCACTGGGTGTGCAGCTCGACGTAACGACCAAGCTCTCATTCTATCGCCAGATGGTTCTGATCCGTCGCTTCGAGGAGCTGTCTCGCATTGCTTACCAGCAAGGTAAGATTGCAGGCTTTCTTCACCTGTATATCGGGGAAGAGGCCATCGCGGTGGGAGCGATCGCTGCCCTGCGGTCGGAGGATCATCTTCTCACCCACTACCGGGATCATGGCCATGCGATCGCACGCGGCATGGATCCTCGGATCCTGATGGCGGAGCTGTTTGGCAAGGTCACCGGATGCAGTCGGGGCCGCGGCGGGTCTATGCACTTTGCTAGTTTGGAGCATAACTACTGGGGCGGTCATGCCATTGTCGGGGGCCATCTTCCTATGGCTGTTGGCCTGGCCTTCGCTGCGAAATATTTAGGGGAGCCCCGGGTGACGATGGTGATCTTTGGCGATGCAGCGACTGACATCGGGGAGTTTTATGAATCGTTGAATATGGCGGCCCTCTGGAAAACCCCTACGGTGTTTCTCTGCGAAAACAACCTCTACGGGATGGGCGTGGCCATCGAGAAAGCCTCCGCCGTGACAGAGATCTATCGAAAGGCATGCATGGCGAATATCCCCGCCGAACGGATCGACGGAATGGACGTCCTGGCTGTCCACGAGGCCGCCGTTCGCGCTGTTGAATGGGCCCGTGCTGGGAACGGCCCTTATTTTCTCGAGGCCGTATGCTACCGCTTCCAGGGCCATTCCATCGCCGATCCCGAACTCTATCGCACCAAGGAGGAGGTCGAGCGGTGGAAGCAACGGGATCCCATCCAACGGTTCCGCCAGCATCTCATTGAAGTGGAAGGGGTGTCCGAGGCCCAGCTGGAGACCATCCATATGGAGGTAGAGCAAGAGATGGAGGCGGTCATGAGGTTTGCTGAAGAAAGCCCGGATCCGCCGTTAGAGGAGCTTTACGACTTCGTTTACGCTAACCCGGTGGGTGCATGGCGGGGGGATGAGCGGTTCCTCCGGGAATGGGATAGCGCATAAGTCGTAGCCTACTTGGGAGGAGCTTTTCCATGCCGCTGATGACCATCCGTGAGGCGATTCGACAGGCTCTGCGGGAGGAGATGCAACGAGACCGACGGGTCTTTATTATGGGCGAGGATGTGGGAGCCTACGGCGGGACTTATGCAGTGACCCGTGGTCTCTATGAGGAATTTGGGGAGGAGCGGGTGCGGGATACGCCTATTGCGGAGTCCGCGATCGTGGGGGTAGCCCTGGGGGCAGCGCTGGGTGGCCTACGCCCCGTTGCCGAGATCATGACCATTAACTTCGCCCTTTTGGCCCTGGATCAGATCGTTAACCATGCGGCCAAGATGTCCCATATGTTTGGTGGTCAATTTCGGGCTCCTCTGGTCATTCGGGTGCCGGCTGGATGGGGGCAGCTTGCGGCTACCCACTCCCAGACCTTCGAGGTTTACTTTGCCTATGTCCCTGGTCTGAAGGTGGTCTATCCCGGCACTCCCTATGACGCGAAGGGGATGCTGAAGGCGGCCCTGCGGGATCAGGATCCGGTGATCTATATCGAGCACACCGCCCTTTACCCGGTGCGAGGCGAGGTGCCGGAGGGGGATTATCTCGTCCCGATTGGCCAAAGCGAGATCAAACGAGTAGGAAAGGACTGCACCATCGTGACCTACGGGCGCATGCTCCAGGCCAGCCTACAGGCTGCGGAGCAGCTGGCCCGGGAGGGGATCGAGGTGGAGATCGTGGATCTACGCACCCTGCGCCCGCTGGATATGGAGCCGGTGTATGAGTCCGTGGCCAAAACGCATCGGGCGTTGGTGGTTACGGAGGAGTGGCGCTCCTTTGGTGTAGGGGCCGAGGTGGCGGCCCGCATCCAAGAGCATGCCTTCGATGAACTAGACGCTCCGGTCATGCGCCTAGGGAGCCGGGAGGTCCCCATGCCCTATAACAAGCATCATGAACGGGCCGTCCTCCCCTGGCCGGAGGATGTGGTCAAGGCCGTGAAGCGATTGCTGCAGTGAAGTGGAGGTGGTTGCGAAACCCCTCCTACGTGGAGGCGAGGGATGGCGACAACAGTGACAATGCCAAAGATGGGCTTCGATATGGTGGAGGGGAAACTGCTCCGCTGGCTGAAGAAAGTGGGCGATCCGGTCAAAGCCGGGGAGCCCCTGGCGGAGATCGAGACGGAGAAGGTCAATATCGAATTCGAGGCCCCGGCCTCCGGCGTGCTGAAGGCTGTGCTGATTGGGGAAGGAACCACCGTTCCGGTGGGCACCCCCATCGCTATCATCGGAGCGCCCGATGAGCCGGTGGAGGTCCCCGGAGCGGCCCCGGCCCAGGCCCCTGCACCGCCCGCCGCGCCGGCCTCCGCCCCCACGGCTCCTATCTCCCCGCCGGCCCCTGCCCCGTCCCCCGCGCCGGCTCCCGGAGGACGGGTGAAGGCCTCGCCCTTGGCCCGGCGGCTGGCCCGAGAGGCAGGGATTGATCTCCGGGAGATCCCAGGGACCGGGCCAGGAGGCCGGGTGGTGAAGCGGGATATCGATCGCTATCTACAGGCCCGGATCCTGACGCAACCGCCCCCGGCGGCTCCCGCCCCTGCGCCCGTTCCCACGGCCGTCCCAACGCCACCGGCCGCCATACCGGTCAGCCCGCTGCGCCAAGCCATCGCTCGGCGGATGACCGCCAGCAAGCAGACCGCACCGCACTTCTACGTCACGGTCGAAGTGGATATGGATGAAGCCGTGGCCTGGCGGGCGCGGATCAATGAGGCCATTGGAGAGCGGGGGAAGATCTCGGTGAACGATCTGGTGGTGAAGGCAGCAGCCCTAGCCCTGCGGGAGTTCCCGGCGCTGCGCTCCTCCTATCAGGAAAGCGGGATTGTTCGCCACGAGGCGATCCACATCGGGATTGCCGTGGCGCTGGAGGAAGGGCTGATCACGGTGGTGCTGCGGGATGCAGATCAAAAGCCGCTCGCCCGGATCGCGCGGGAGAGCAAGGAACTCATCGAGCGGGCGCGGAGCGGCAAGGTCCGGCCCGAGGACATCGAGGGCAGCGTGTTCACTGTCAGCAATCTGGGGATGTATGAGGTGGAACATTTTATCGCGATTATCAACCCCCCGGAGGCTGCCATTCTAGCCGTGGGCAGCGTCCGCGAGGTACCGGTGGTGAAAGGCGGCCAGATTGTCGTGGGGCGGCGCATGAAGGTAACCCTTTCCGCGGATCATCGCGTGACCGATGGGGCAGAAGTGGCTCGCTTCCTGCAGATATTCCGTCGATATCTGGAGAACCCTCTGCTGTTGCTGATCGAGTAGGTCAGCCCCTTGGGCAGAACTCTCTCAAAGGCGGCGGGGTAGGGGATGGAACCTACCCCGCCGTGCTTCAATCAAGCTTACACCGTTTAAGGAAGCTCGCTAAACAGAGCCATAGCGTTCCCTGGATTGGGATCCTCTCCCCCGGCCCATGAGCATAACCCCATCTTCATCAACCCCGCCGCAGCGATGGCAGAGGCGCAAGATCACTGCTTTCGGCGGACGATCTGATGGCTCAGGATTCCAACTCCCGCCGCTAGAAGGCCGATTCCGCTCCCAGTGCAAGAAGGGATCGAAAGCGCCGGACGCCACGTGGCATGAAGATTCACCGTGGGCTGGTCTGGGCGGAGGGGGATCATCCATCGAATCCGGCGGCCTTCGATCTGAGCGCCGGCGCGTGGCGAATAATCGACGATCGGCCCAGGCACCTCAACCTCGTAGAGAAATCGGAAATCTGCAGCGCGAAGCAGCGCGAGGTCTTCTTCGGAAAAGGGCGGCTCCTCGGCGGCGATCCGGAGACGATCCAGGATGCCTGAGATCGAAAGCGTCACGTTCAGCGTTTGAAAATCCCCCTCTTCCCCTAATGTAAGCCGTTCCAACCCGGCCAGCGGATCCCCTTCTGCTAGGTTGTTCAGGTCTTCCAGAGCCGCTAAGACGCGCCGCAAGCGGAGCCCCTCCTGCCCACGACTCGGATCCTGATAGCGCTCAACCCGCCATCCGCTGGCCTCCGCGCCAACGCGAAACGGTTCCAGCGGGTTGACGGCGGCCGTCTGCAAGAGAATCGAATCCACGGCGATCACCACCGACCGTTCCGCAGAGCCGTCTGCGTTCAACCGAGTGCGAACTTCTAAAGTCAGGCATCCGCTTAGGCCCAGCGCAGAGAAAAGAAACAGAAATAGCAATGTCAGCCAGTTCCCCCTCATGAAGCTATCACCTCCGGAGCGGGCCACCTCGTGCGAGCCACGGCTTCCAGCGCACGCGCCTGCGCGGCTAGCAGCTCCTCAATTCCCTTGCGGGCCAAAGCGAGGAGATGCTGAAACTCTTCAGCCGTGAACGCTCGTCCCTCTCCTGTGCCCTGGATTTCCACAAAATCCCCATTCCCAGTCATCACGATATTCAAATCCACTTCAGCGACGCTATCTTCGGCATAACAGAGATCCAGGCGAGGTTCTCCTTCGACAATCCCCGCGCTCACCGCCGCCACCGGCGTGCGTAGGACGTCGGGGGGAACGGTGCCGGCCTCAATCATGGAACGAAGGGCCAGGACCACGGCCACGTAGCCTCCAGTGATCGCCACTGTCCGGGTGCCTCCATCCGCCTGGATCACGTCGCAGTCCACAATGAGAGTCCGCTCGCCCAGATGCTCCAAATTCAGGGCAGCTCGCAGGCTTCGGCCAATCAATCGCTGGATCTCTTTCGTGCGTCCACTCTGGAGTCCGGCCTCCCGCGGCGTTCGCGTATGGGTGCTGCGAGGCAGCATCGCGTATTCCGCGGTCAGCCAGCCTCTTCCCTGGCCCTTCAACCATGGGGGCACATTTGCCTCCACTGTGACGTTGCACAGCACACGGGTTCGCCCCGCTTCGATCAATACCGAGCCCTCCGCGTATTCTATAAAACCCAAATGAAAGCGAATGGGTCGTAAAGCGTCATTCGGACGACCATCCGGGCGCGGCATCGGACATTTCTCCTCCTAGTCATAAGATGGAACAGCGCGAGAGGTGAGCTCTCCTCTCCTTGCCTTTCCCCGGATAGAGAGGGAAGGGAAGGAGGGAATTATTCATACAGACTGGGGCGATCGCTAGGCGATTCGGGATTAGCCGAAATCGAGCCTTGATTTGCTCATCGTCTGGTTTGAGGGATCAATCGGAGGCGGGCGATGCGCAGACCATCCATTGCCTCCACCCGCAGGCGAACCACCCCGGCATCCACCTCGTCCCCCACACAAGCGATCCGACCTAGCTGACCCAGCACGAACCCGGCGATGGTTTCGTAATATGGATCCTGTAGATCCAGCTGGAAGCGTTCGTTTACCTCCTGGATGGGAAGCAGCCCGCTGATCAAGTAGGAGCCATCGGGCATGGCTACCACATCCGGCTCCGTGGGCTCCATTCGCTCATGGAGTTCCCCGACCAGCTGCTCCAGCACGTCCCGCAGCGTGACCAGGCCCAGGGTGCCGCCGAACTCGTCGACCAGGATTGCCAGGTGCTCCTCCCGCTCCTGGAACTGGCGAAGCAGATCGTCGACCCGGATGGAGTCTGGCACCACCATCACCTCGCGGCACAGGTCCTGAGCTCGAGCTGGGCGCCCCTCCCGCCAGGCTTTCAATGCCTCCCAGAGGTGCACTACTCCGATGATGTGATCCAGATCGCCCACATAGACCGGGAATTTGTCATGTCCAGTTTGTATCGCTGCATCCATGATCTGCTCCACTGGGGCATTGGCCTCAACCGCCACGATCTCCGTGCGGGGCACCATGATCTGACGAGCTGGGATCTGTCCCAGATCGAACACGGCCTCTAGGATCTCTCGGGCCTCCGGTTCTAGGACCCCTGCTTCGCCAGTCTCATCGACAATCCGCTTAAGCTCCTCGATGGTATACATCATCCCATAGCCATTCGCGGAGATCCGCAAGGCGCGCAGAACGAGATCGGTGACCCGATGGAGCACCCAGACCAGAGGGCGCAAGAGCCAATAGATCACCCGCATAGGACCTAGCGTGCTTAACAGCACTCGTTCCGAGGCCCGCAGGGTGGCGATCTTCGGGACCTGCTCTCCCAGCACAATTTGGAGGCCCAGGATGAAAGTTAGATTCAGGGCTAGGGGAAGGATTTGCAGGAGGGTGCGAACCAGCGGTGCAGGGGAGGGAAGCGCCAGCAGGCGGTTCAGCGTCGCCGAGAGGGTGCGTTCCCCAAACCATCCTAAGGCCAGCCCGACCATCGTGATCCCCACCTGCACCGTGGCCAAGATCTCGTCCCGATGCCGGGTGTCCTCCAGCCATCTCAAAGCCAGCCGGGCGGCGGGAGAGCCAGACTCAGCCAAGACCGCGATGCGGCTCCGCCGGGCAGACACCACAGCGTATTCGACCGCGGCAAAGAAGGCGTTCAGACCGATCAACCAGAGAACCACCAGCCAGCGCAACGCTAAAGCGCTATCGTCCATCCCGCGTCCCTACTCGTGCTACCCTGCCTCGGGTTTCTGAAGAGGGGGCAATCCTGTGGTGGTTTTAGGTCTATTATAAATAAAGCGCGATCTATATGGCGTTGGCAGAGAGTATCGGTCCGCTTCCATCTGGGCTATTGAAGAGAGCCCTCCGCAACGCTTTTGCAGATAAATCTGATCTGTTCAGGGGCTGCTGAGGTTCTGGTCGTGCCCTCGTGGGTGACATAATTTATGCGAGGAAGGCGCTGGGATCTCTCGATGCCATCTTCCCACCCAGCTGGTCGTTGCCCTTTATGGTGACTGGGATCCCCGCGACCATCAGCACCACCTGATCCGCTCGAGCAGCCAGCCATTGGTTTGCCCGCCCTAAGACGTCCCGAAAAAACCGGCCTGTTCGGTAAAGAGGAACCATTCCCATGCCCACCTCGTTGGAAACCCAGATCAACGTTGCCCCTTGCTGGGCACACACATCGATAATGGTCTCCAATTCATGAAGGACACGTGCCTCTATCTGATCTACGGAGGCCGATTCCTTTTCCATTTCCATCATCAGGTTCGACACCAGCAAACCAACGCAGTCTACCACGACCACGCGGGCCTCGCCGATGGCCTCCCGGAGAGCACAGCCTACGGAACGCGGAGCTTCCAGCGTCCGCCAGTGGGGCGGACGCTGGGCCCGATGGCGAGCGATGCGCTCGGCCATTTCTTCATCCCCAGCAGTTGCCGTAGCCACGAAAAGAACGGGTTGTCCATGCGCCTCGGCGAGCCTTTGAGCGTAAGCGCTTTTACCGCTTCGAGCACCCCCCAGGATCAGAATGATCGAACCCCTCATGGCCGATCGCCTCCGTCAGTGAGAGCATTAACGCTCGTGAGGCAAGGAAATCCTCCACTGAGAACACTTCCAGAGTGATTACGCCTTCATATTTGCGGGATACCAACTCAATAAGAAGAGCCTGGAGGGAAGCCATGGGAGCGTAAAGCAGTGAACGATGATCCCGATCCGCCACCCCATGGAGGTGAAGGACTCTTATCCGCTCAAAGCGCGCCTGGAATGCTGGTAGCGGGTCTAGCTTCGCCCACCAGAGGTGCCCAATGTCCAGACACAAACTCACTGGCAACTGCTCTAGGATGGGATCTAATCGCTCTACAGGGCAATTCTCCAAATTCTCTACAGCCAACCGTGCCGGATCGCCCACTTCTTCAATCAGTTCACTTAGAGAGCAGCAGCTCGCCTCTTGCCATGCGCTCCAGTTTTCCCCCTCTGGATTCAGATGAACGATGTAGGCCCAGGGGGCTAGCGGGCGAACGCTCCGGATGACCCGTTGCGCCTTCCGGACAGACTCGGCCCGCCATTCTTTTGGGCCTCCCAATCGAAGATCCAGAGGGAGATGAACGGTATAACTCAGCGAGTGCTCGCGGCCCATCTCCCCCAGAGCATCCACCGTTGAGGGGTCCGGTAGATTGCTCATATCGGGGATCTCAAAAAGCACCAGTTCCACATCATGCACCAGACCCGCCAGCCTCCGGACGTTCGTGAGGATATCCGCGGGATACACGTAGGAAGTTGAGCCCAGGCGGAGCCTCATCGATTCCTCCATGGGGAAAGTGCGATCAACACGATCACCTCCACGAGCTCGCACAGTGCCCCATACATGTCACCGGTGAACCCAGGAAGGCGCCGCATCACCCAGGCGGCGAAGAGCACCGTGAAGAGCCAGGCCACGATGAGAGCAATGGAGGCCACATCAGGATACGCTGCGATCATCGGGCTGAGGGTGAGGGTCGCTCCCCATAAAGTCCATCGGTGGGTTGTCTCCTTCACAGCGCTCCCGATGCCATCCGGACGTGCGACGGGATATACCACCAGGGCATACACCATTGCCCATCGCCCTAACGTAGGCGCCAGCCACAACCCCACCCAAAGGCCGGATTCGAGGCAGACAGTCAGAACCGCGTATTTAGTCAGCAGGAGCGTGGCGACTCCCGCTGCTCCAAAGGCGCCGATGTGGGGATCCCGCAGGATCCTCAGCCGTTCCTCTGGGGAGCGGGCCCCTAAAAGCGCATCGCAGCAATCTGCAAAGCCATCCAAGTGAAGGGCGCCCGTGATAGCCAACCATAAGGCCAACACCATCGCTGCCCGAAGAGGCAGAGGGAACAGTGCCTTTCCCAGCCAATCCGCACCGACCAGCCATAGGCCGATCATCATCCCGATGATCGGGAATGCCCAGCCTCCCCGCCCGACATCCTGAAGCGAGATCTCCTGACGTGGCAGCGGGAGGGTGGTTAGGAAGCATAACGCCGATAAAATCGAACGGAACATCTCCCACTTCCACGGCTGCTGCGATGGAGGCCCTGAATCTCTGGCTTGCTCGAGGGGAACCCGCTTGTTCAGGGGATTGCATGCCCGCTTCGGATGCTCATCCCTGTAAGGGGAGAGCGCCGGGATCCCGCCTATCGCTGCAGGCGAGAGGGATTCGGGCAACGCCCAGAGCTCCTTCCAGCAGCGCAACTACACCGGCCGCCACCAGAGTATGCCCCCCGACTAGGACGATCAGAGGTGCCTGAGCTGCTGCTTCGATCCACTCCCGAATCGTAGGATCCCGGATTTCAGAGGTCGCGAAAAGATCGGCAGCGTAACGATCCCCCGGCTTGGGCCAACAGCCAGCGGCAGCCATCCAGACCCGGATGTCCAGCAGAGCTCCATCCGCCAATTCCCTCAGGGTTTCAAAGAAACGATAAGGGCCAACTGTCCTCAGGTAAGTATACACCAGGGATCGCACCTCACCCCGTTGCATACGGGCACTAGCCTGCATCCCTCGCTCCTCACTGAACACTCGAGTCCAGATCTGAGTGTGTTGCTCTAGGGCTGCCCAAGCCCACGAGGGGACGCGCCCCGCTAATAGCAGACGGCTCCCCGGGGTTTGTAGCAATCCCTGGATCCGCTGTATCCGCCAGGGATCCCAGCCGGTTGTTCGCACAGCTTCCCGAAGAGCGGCGGATGCCTGGGGGTGTTGCGCTGCGATCAGGGCATCCACGGGCGTGTCCAAATCGAGCAGCGAAGCCGTGGAGGGAGGCCAGACCTGAACTGGAAGCCCTTGTTCCCGGTGAAGCACCCATGCCATGGTGTTGTCTGTCAGGAGCCGGTGAGCGCATGCAAGGATCGCCTCTGCGGGGGCCACAGCGATCCAGTCGCTGGAATGCAGGTTATTCGTCAACAGGCCCTCCTCAATCCGCGCGAAGGCCCCTAGAGCGGCTTCCCAATCAGCGATGCTCATTAAAGGGCTAGCTCCCGCTCCTACATAAAGCAGACGATGAATTCGATAACGGCGGATTACCTCTGCTAAGCGAGCGCCGAACGCAAAGGGTCGATCGGCAGGATCCAGGTCGAGCTCGACGGGAAGAGGAGTTTCCGATAGCCATTCCAGATCCCTCGAATCCGGGGCAGCTAAGATGACACGGGTCGCATGCCCCGTCGCTATGATCCGCTGGATGGTCTCTCGGGCCGCTATGCGCAAGATCCAGCCCATCTGTCGCTCCAGGTGCTGATCTCCAATGGGCCCCACCATGACTACCAAGGTCAGCTCCTTCATTCGCTCCTCACCTCGCAGCAAATCACGTCTGGACAAATCAGATAGAATTATCCTGGCATACGCGCGGGATCAGAAGCCCACTGAGGTGCAGAGCGCAATCAGCCTATTCGAGCCGGGCATGAGGGCTCTCCGGCCGTTGTCTCAAACCGCGCAAGATGCCGATGTAGTGGATGGCTAAGAGGCGAACTAACGAGGAGTATTTAGTTAGAGGGAACAATCCTCAAGCTCAGGGAAATAGGGATATGAATACAGCGCGCAGGGCTGCTACGACGTGGCCGCAATGGATCGCCCTAAACACGTATGGGCTGGCCCTGACCATGACCTCGAATATCGTCGACCCTCCTCTGCTGAGCCAGAAAGCCAGCGAGCTGGCCGGCCCGGGTTGGCAAAATACTCTTATGGGCGGCGCGGCTTTCGTCGGTCTAATCTGGGCTGCCCTCGTCCAGCCGATCTTCGGGGCCTGGAGCGATCAGACACGCAGCCCGTGGGGACGACGTAAGCCGTTCCTCTGGATAGGCAGTTTGTTGCTGGCCCTCGCTCTGGCTCTCCTGATTGCTGCCTCCTCCGTGCCGTTCCTTATCTTAGCTCTGCTCCTGATCCAGACCTTCTCGAATATGGTGCAAGCTGCCTATCAGGGGTTGATCCCCGATCACGTGCCGGAACATCAAAAGGGCCGGGCCTCTGGGGTGAAGGGATTAATAGAGATACCTGGTGTAGTCATTGGCTCCATGATTGCTGGCTACTTTCTGGGTCAAGGACAGATCTGGGGGCCTTATTTGGTGTTGCTGATAGTCTATCTCCTGGTCGGATGGATTGTGGCTTTTACCGTTCCCTCTCGGGCTCTAACGGAACTGCCTGCCCGTCGCCCCACGTGGATCTATCAAGCGGATTGGAATCGTGCCCCTACGTTTGCGTTCTGGCTGGCCCATCGCCTCATGTTCTGGTGGGCTCTTCTTGCCCTGCGCACCTTCCTGATTTTCTTCTTCCGGGATGCGATGGGTCTGACCATCCAACAGGCCCACGCCCTTAACGGGGCTCTTTCCGCGATCCTGGGCTCGACGATTTTGTTGCTGATGTTGCCCTCCGGAGCATTAGCGGATCGCTGGGGGCCGCGACCGTTGCTGTGGGGCGCGGGGATCATGGCGGGGATAGGAACTTTTGGCTTTCTCAGCGTCTCCTGGCTGTGGGGACAGCCAGAACTTCCTGTGCTAGTGGCCGCGGCCTTGATTATTGGAATCGGTGTCGCCTTGTTCGTAGCCGCCAGCTGGACTTGGATCACACAGATTGTTCCCTCCGATGAAGCGGCTCGCTATCTGGGGCTGGGGAACATCGCCACGGCTGTCGGCAGCGCCATCGCCCGCCTAAGCGGATCAGTCATCGACGCTCTGAACCGAGCGACGGGTAGCATGCTAGGCTATGATGTGATCTATGGCTTGGCCGGCCTGTTGTTTTTAGGCACATTGCTCCTAGCGCGTCCGCCTGCTTCGAAGGCTGGCCTTTCCGCAGCGGGCTGATCGATCCCCCGCAGATCTGCGGGCCGGACCTTGCCCTGAAAATCTGCAGTCTTGTTTCTTGATCATAGCAAAATCAGTCAGGGAAGGCATTCCCTCATCCTATGCGATGGCGTGATTGGATGGCAGCGATTCCCAAGCGGTTGGTCTTTCTTCTCCCAGATGATCTTCGGGATTTCCGATGGTCTGCTCGACCCTGGTTGGTGCAGATCTATTATCGCGATCCAGCGTTCCATTATGAGGTATGGCACCTGGGGGAGCGACGAGGTCGAGTGGAAGTCGGCCTGCATTTTGAAAGCCGAGATCCGGAGCGGAACCGAGCTGCTCTGGAGTGGGTGAGCCTTCATATCTGGGAGATCCGAGATCGTTTGGGGCCTTTTGTGGAGGCCGAACCCTGGGATCGCGGATGGGCCAAGGTGTTTGAGACCCACCCCCTTCCATCGTTAGATCCGGAAAGCCTGGAGCGCTTCGCTCAGCGCCTAGCACTCTGGATCCAGACGCTGGAGCCGATTCTTAATCGCGGTCGAGGTTAAGCTGTTTCATGATTTCTGAGGGCTAAGGGGCCGAAGGCCTTCGGTATCGACCTTGCTCTCGAATCCTGAGGCTTATCCCTCTTTTCCCTTCCTGAATCCGATAGCGGGGGAATCAAGAACGGGTTTCTCTATCCGGGATCGTCCGACGGATCATGAGCCATCTTCCGCCTTTTCTACAAGAACTGAATCCGAGCCAACGGGCGGCGGTCACCGCCCCGGACGGGCCAATCCTGGTGCTGGCTGGCCCAGGCAGTGGGAAGACGCGGGTGCTGACCCATCGGATTGCTTATCTGCTCACCGTCCGCCGCGTCTCTCCCTTTCACATCTTGGCCGTCACCTTCACCAACAAAGCAGCGGAGGAGATGCGTTCCCGTCTGGAGGTTCTGTTCGGGGAGCGAGCCGCCGAGCTCACTTTGGGAACCTTTCATGCTATCTGTGCCCGCTTCCTGCGGCGAGAGGCCTCGCTTCTGGGGCTGAACCCCCAGTTTGTGATTTACGACGAGGAAGACCAATTAGAAGCTGTTCGCCAAGTGCTGCGGGATTTGAATCTGGATGAGAAGCGCTACCGGCCCGGGGCGTTGCGGGCGGCCATCTCTCGGGCGAAGAACGAGTTCGTCCGCCCCGACGACTATCCCATCCGCACCTACTTCGATGAGATTGTCGCGCGGGCTTACAGCCGCTATGAGGAACGCCTGCGCGCCGCCGGCGCCTTGGATTTCGATGACCTCCTTCTGCGGGCGGTTGAATTATTTCAAAATCATCCGGAAGTCCTAGCTCGTTATCAGGAACGTTATCGCCATATCCTGGTGGACGAATTTCAGGATACGAACAATGTGCAGTATCTCCTGTTGCGGCAGTTGGCCAACCAACATCGCAACCTGTTCTGCGTAGGGGATGAGGATCAAAGCATCTACGGCTGGCGCGGAGCGGACTTCCGCAACATCATCCGCTTCCGGGAGCATTTCCCCGACGCTCGCATCATTGTCCTGGAGGAGAACTATCGATCTACCCAAACCATCCTAGAAGCAGCCCAGTCAGTGATCCGTTTCAACACGGAGCGGTATAACGAAAAGCGCTTGAGTGCCGCTCGGGGGCCCGGCTCCCCGATCGCTGTTTACGAGGCCTTCGATGAGGAGGACGAAGCTGCCTTCGTGGCCAGCTGGGTCCAAGAGCTCATCCAAACCCACGGGGTTCGACCTCGGGAGATTGCTGTAATGTATCGGACTAATGCCCAATCCCGGGCGCTGGAGGAGGCTTTCGTGCGGGCCGGGCTTCCCTACCGTCTGGTGGGCGGCCTTCGCTTCTATCAGCGCCGTGAGATCAAGGATCTGCTGGCTTATCTTCGGCTGATCCTGAACCCCCATGACGATCTCAGCCTAACCCGCGTCCTGAACGTGCCCCCTCGAGGGATTGGTCCCGCGACGCTCTCTAAACTGACGGCGTTGGCGCAACGTCAAAAGTCCTCCCTGTTCACTGTCATTGAACAGATCTCCGGCGGTGCCGTCCGCCTCTCCTTTCCCCATAAGATCCGTCATGCGCTGGCCGACTTCGCCGAACGGGTTCAGGCCTGGCGAGCGATCCGGGAGGGGATGAGTGTAGCGGATTTACTGCGACAAATCATTCACGACATCGGTTACGCGGAATACTTAGAGAGCCTAGAGGGGCATGAGCCGGAGATTGGAGGACAGCGTTGGGATAACGTGCTGGAGCTGTTGCGGGTCGCCGCTCCCTACCGCCCAGGCGTATTCGAGGATCCCTTGGCGGCCTTCCTCGGCGAGGCAGCGCTGATCTCCGATGTGGATACCCTTCGGGACGATGTGGAGGCGCCCGTCCTGTTAACGCTCCACGCCGCCAAGGGCCTGGAATTCCAGGCCGTGCTCATTACCGGTCTAGAAGAAGGGTTGCTTCCTCACAGCCGTTCCATGGATGACCCGGCTGCTCTGGAGGAGGAGCGGCGCCTATTTTACGTGGGCATGACTCGCGCTAAAGATCTTCTCGTCCTGACCTATGCCTTCCGTCGCTACGATGAGATCCGCACGTCCTCACGGTTCCTTCGGGAGATCCCGCAGGAACTGTTGACGGGCACGGCTCCTCGATCCCGGTGGAGGATCGCGTCAACCCGAGAGTCGTCCACGCGGGAAACCTCTGGGGCTTCCCCAGGAAGCCTGCGTTTCCCCCCTGGCACGCAGGTTCATCATCCCCGGTTTGGGAAAGGTCTGGTCGTGGAAAGCCGACGGGTCGGCTCAGATGAAGAGGTGGTGGTGATGTTCGAGGAAGTTGGCCTCAAGCGGCTTCTGGCTAGCTTTGCCGGCCTGCGGATCTTTCCAGATCCCACCCGTTCATAGGGGCAGGCCCCTGCGCCTAGCCTCTCTATCTGCCCCCGGCCTCTGTGCCCGCCACCGAGTATGTTTGCTCTAGATCCATACGGCCGCCTCCCTAGGGGGATATGAGCGACTACCGACTACATTATTGCAATCGGACTGACTTTCCCCAACAGCGCCTCCATTCGCTTCGGCCGGTGATACCGCAAGCCCTCACAACGCCCGCCAAGTCTCAACAGGCAATCTGCGCAGCGATCTAATCCGCATGGGATCCATCTCCCACTCTATTTCCCTTACTTAACTTGGGGATGGCTCGAACACTAGCGTGAACCCACCAGGCGAGGAAGGCCGTGCTTCTCGCGTCGCTAGTAGGGCCACGACCACCAGCAAAAGGGCGATCAGAGCTGCCAAAAAGCCTGTGCGTTTCATCGCCTGCTCCTCGAGCCCACGAGCGGCATCTTGCGTAAGCAGAGCAGCCTCAGCGCAATCTTATTCGCGCCGAGGCCGGTTCACTCTTCTTAGAAAACCGCGCCCTGGATCCTGAACCTTTCGTTGCAGGATCTCGCGCGAATCATTTGCCTAACACCATTGACTGCAGGTGCGGCATCAGCTCCGATGGCAGTTGGGGGTTCAGGCTTACAATCCATAAAACCGTCACCGCGGACCCCCGACACCCAGCCAGCCACAGAGAATAGACGTTAGAGGGCCCCCGAACCGCCAGAAGGTGTCCGCGCCCTCGGGCGATCGAGAGAGGAAGGAGGCGGACTTCTCCTGCGGCCTCTTGCAGCTGCCTCATCAAGCGATGGGGAAGGGCCTCACAGGCCCGCTGGGCCTCGCGTGCGGAGGCATAGTGATACAACACCTGGACGATTCCGGCGACCCGGGCCTGGCGAGAGTCCGTGACCCCGACCGAATCCAGATCCCAGACCACCATCACGACTCCTTTTCCGGGCTGGTCAGGAGCTGGGTTCAGCAGGTTTGCGGTCTCCGTAACGGCCGCATCCGCGCGAGGATCCACCTCCACCTCCCATCCCAGCTCCATCAGGGATCGCTCGGACACCATCGCGAACCCGCCGGGCGGGGAGGGCCACGCCCCTCGCGTCGCCAACAGGGCCACAACCACCAGCAAAAGGGCGATCAGAGCCGCCAAAAAGCCTTTACGCCTCATCGCCTGCCCCTCGAGCTCACGGGCGGCCGCCGCCGCTTGTTCGACCGACAGAACGGCTGCTGCGCGCGCGGCAGCTTGTGTGAACAGAGCAGCCCCGGCGCGATCTTGTCCGCACCAAGGCCCGTTAACTCTTCTTAGAAAACCGTGCGCCGGATCCCGAACCCTTCGTTGCGGGATCTCATGCGAATCATTCGCCTAACACCATCGACTGCAGGTGCGGCATCAGCTCCGATGGCAGTTGGGGATTCAGGCTTACAATCCATAAAACCGTCACCGCGGACCCCCGACACCCAGCCAGCCACAGAGAATAGACGTCAGAGGGCTCTCGGACCGCCAGAAGGTGTCCGCGCCCCCGGGCGATCGAGAGAGGGAGAAGGCGGACTTCTCCTGCGGCCTCTTGCAGCTGCCTCATCAAGCGATGGGGGAGGGCCTCACAGGCCCGCTGGGCCTCGCGCGCGGAGGCATAGTGATACAACACCTGGACGATTCCGGCAACCCGGGCCTGGCGAGAGTCCGTGACCCCGACCGAATCCAGATCCCAGACCACCATCACAACTCCCTTTCCGGGCTGGTCGGGAGCTGGGTTCAGCAGGTTTGCGATCTCCGTAACGGCCGTATCCGCGCGAGGATCCACCTCCACCTCCCACCCCAGCTCCTTCAGGGATCCCTCCGATAGCAGCAACAACCCATCCGCTGGGAACGGCTCCCCTCCTCGAACAGGGAATGCAGTGATAAATAATGGCAAAGGAAGAATCATGAACAGCAACAGATTCCGCTTCATCTTTTAACCTCCGATTTGTGATATTACTGAATCCAGCATGTTGCTCGATAATTAGAGATGTTTCGACGGTGCGAGCTTTGTATATACCAAGAGAGTGGGACTCCCAGCTTTGACTGTGGATGCCTCAGCCACCATGTCCACTGGTCGATGCACCCGTGACTACTTGAGCAGGTATCCGCATATCCTCCCGGGCCTAAGTATTCCTGGCTATGGCAGTGTGGAAGGGTCCAAACTGCGAGCACATGCGGTCGCAGTCCGGTGAGGGCTAGCTCCCAATGAGACGCATAGACTCGTCCCCACCACAGCGGGCCGGGAGGCCCGGATTGAAAGCGGGTAAGGGTGGACGTCGCGGCATCGGCCCACTCGTTTAGCTCCAGGGGCGCCCCTCGAGCGCCCGGCGGAGCTCCTTCCAATATCGCCGGCCGTGGCGGTCCCCACCCGCCCAGCAAAACGGGTAGAGCGGCCACTAGCGCCAACCCCAGCATCTTGTGAATCAAGCGCCTCGCCACAGTTCTTCACCTCCAGCTGTAAAGGTCGCTATCCTATCCTCATCGTATTCCGGCCAAAGCGCCTCCACCACCGGATCTTCCCCAGGGCTCCCCCTGTGGATTTCCACAGGACCCTCTTGAGGAAAGGCAAAGGCTAACTTTGTGAATTCGTAGCCGGTCCCGTTCGCCGGTTGCGCGGGCCGCTGTCCCTCCGTGGGCGGCAACGCCCCTTTCGCGGCCGACTAGGCCATCCGGCGCGAGGTTGGGGCCTCGACATCGATAGCGAAAGGAGTCTCCGCTCCCCCGCGCAGCGGCGAGGGCTTGTGTGACCAGGTCTCTCTCCGTGGTCCGCCGCGCGACGGGCTACATCTCCAGCTGGAAGCCGTTCGCCGGAAAGGGGCAAGGGGCGCGGTGTGGGGCGCGGCGCCTCCAGGCAACCGCCCCAGAGAGCCCCCTCGAGCCCCCTCACTGGCGACATCAAAAAAGCGGCGGCCCTCACCTCTATCGCGCCAGGGCCGCCGCTCCAGGCAGATCTTCAGCCGGGCTCATCGAATGGCTTGGAGGGTCGCCGACGCCAAGATCAGCTTCTCGTTCGCACTGAGAGTGCCGAAGGGGTGTTTGAGCTGGATGCTAAACCCACGACGTTCGAGGACGTTCCGGCGGGCCGTGAGCGGCCCGACCGGGGCGGCAGAGGGCAGGCCGATCGGGCCCGGGCGTCCTCGCTGCGAGGGAAGGGATTGGCCGGACGGCCGGTGGGTTCGACGGCGCCTCTCATCCGCTTTGCGCCCGGCTCGGGAGGGCTGTGCCATGCCTCGCGTTCGAGGGCGCAAATTTTCCAAGCAGCCCGGACGACGAAGAGAGACCCTTAGAGGAACGAGACCGGAGAAGCGACGCCGGGGCAACCTGCCACCGGAACCCGCTCCCCTCCGGCCCGCCGGCGGGACGGCTGTAGGATAGATCGATGATGGGCGCTCCGCCCTCCCGGCGGATCACTACCGCCGGCCCGATGAAGCCGGGGGGCCGCTAGGCGGGCCGCCGCAATCCGGGAAAAGCGGCCTGAGCTTCTGCGAGGGTCGCCAGCGGGGCCGGACGGGGGATGTCCTCGGCCAGACCTGTCGACCCGATCAGGGCCAATCCGGCGACGAGAAACAACATCAACGCTCGGCGCATAGTGCTCTCCCGTTTCAGGCGGCGAATTCATGCTGTTGCTTCAGGGTGTTTACACCGCGAATCGTAGCCCGGCGCCGGTCGCCCCGCCACCGGGTTTTCCGCAGGGTTGGCCCGCGGGATTTCCGCAGGCCTGGGCCCGGGAGGGAAGGACCTACGCGCGATCCCTTTGGGGCGATGGGGGCTCCTCCCCCGCGGCGTCGCGGAGCCAACCCCGGCGGAGAGCTTCCCGCACAGCGGCCGCCCGGTCGCTCACCCCCAGGCGCTGGAAGATCTGGCCCAGGTGATACTCCACCGTCCGCGGCGAGATCCCCAGGCGCTGGGCGATCGCCCGGTTGGTCAGCCCCTCCGCGGCCAGCGCCTCCTGGATCAGCCCCACGTACATCGGAAGAGCACACGTCTGAACTCCAGTCAGAGTCCGGAAACGCGGGAGGCGGGGGCAGCGGGAAGGGGCGGG
>JANXBD010000030.1 GCA_025057635.1 Thermoflexus sp.
CCCGGATGTCCCATCGGCCTGTTCGGCAGTCATTCGGATCACCGGGCGCACAGTTCCAGGGCCGGCCGCTCGTTTCTATAACGAAATGTATCCCCTCTATAGGAAGCTTTACCCGGCCCTTCAACCGGCTTTCCAGGAGATCGCTCGACTAATTTCCTAAGTCCCCTATTCTATCCTTCTTGCTCTTCCCTAATATCTGCTTGGGATATGGAGGGGAGAGCGAATCGATGTCGCGGCATTGATTTCTGACTATTCTTACAGATGCGGCCGCGCAGCCCTCTCCCCTCCCTGTTTGGGACCTCCATCTCCCGCTTGCTTTCACCCCCAGTGCTCTGTTGGTAAGTCTCACCCTTTTTGGGTAGAGTCGATTGCCAGGAGCAGCTGGTTCTATGCCTTAATCGAGGGATGAACGGTGTGATACAAGATGTGTTATAATTAATCTGCGTCGGGGCGTGGCGCAGCCAGGTTAGCGCACCACGTTTGGGACGTGGGGGTCGTCGGTTCGAATCCGACCGCCCCGACTGGATGCGGGCGTAGCTCAGGTGGTAGAGCGTCTGCCTTCCAAGCAGAAGGCCGCGGGTTCGAGTCCCGTCGCCCGCTCCTTCCATGTGGCTGGAATTCCCTCCCAGAAGTCCCTCTCATATGCTTGAGTGAGGGGCCCGTAGCTCAACGGCAGAGCAGCCGGCTCATAACCGGTCGGTTGCAGGTTCGAATCCTGCCGGGCCCACTGGGGGAGGAAAGACGCTGGATCGCAATGCCGGTGGGTGGGCGGTTCCCCGCTGGAGGGATATTCCTCCAGTTTCCCCTCACCATCCTTTCGCGATTAGGAGGGGCCATGGTGAACGACCGTCCGTGGTATCGGTTCTATGACCCCGGCGTTCCCCGTTCCCTGGAGTATCCCCCGATCCCCTTCTTCCGGTTCCTCGAGGACTCCGCTCGCCGTTTCCCGGATCGCCCTGCGTTAATCTTCAAGCCGGCTCATCAGGGATTTGCGGGGAGCGCGATGACCTATCGTGAGCTGAATGAGCTCTCCGATCGCATGGCAGCCGCCCTCTACCATGAGTTGGATGTGCGAAAGGGCGATCGGGTTGCCCTAATCATGCCCAACATCCCTCAGTTCGTCATCGCTTACTTCGCGGTGCAGAAGATCGGCGGTGTGGTGGTGGCCACAAATCCGATCTACACGCCCCGTGAGCTGGAATACCAGCTGGCCGACTCCGGCGCCACATTGGCGATCGTCCTCAGCCGGATCTACGAGCGGGTGAAATCGATCCAGCCCCACACCCAGGTGCGCCGGGTGGTCGCCGCCCATATCAAGGAGTTCATGAGCCCGTTGCTCAAGATCCTTTACACCCTGGCCCGGGAACGCAAAGAAGGAGACCGGGTGACGCTGCGAGACAATGACGTGGGGTTCCAGGATCTGCTCCGGCGCTACCGGCCAAACCAGCGGCCGACGGTGGAAGTCAGGCCGGACGATGTGGCGATCTTCCAATATACCGGCGGGACCACCGGGCTCTCCAAAGGGGCGGTGGCTCTCCATCGCAATATCGTGGCGAACGTCCTCCAGATCCGGGCATGGGATCCGCAACTCCGGGAAGGCCAGGAAGTAATTATGGGGGCTCTCCCCCTGTTCCACGTGTATGGAATGATCGTGGCCTTGGGCCTAGCTATGCAGATTGCTGCCACTCTGGTGCTGGTGCCGAACCCGCGAGATCTGCATACGCTGCTGGACGGACTGCAACGATATCGGGTGACGATGTTCCCCGGCGTCCCTACCCTCTACAACGCCATCAACAACCACCCGGATGTGAAGGCGGGCAAATACCGCCTGCGCACCATCCGCGCTTGCATCTCCGGCGCCGCGCCGTTGCTACTGGAGATCAAGCGGCGGTTTGAGGAGATCACAGGGGCGAAGCTGGTGGAAGGCTACGGCCTCTCCGAGGCCCCTACGGCCACGCACTGCAACCCGCTCTACAGGTTAAACAAGGAAGGAAGCATTGGCATTCCCTTGCCCGATGTCGATGCAAAGATCGTCAGCCTGGAGGATGGGGTCACGGAGCTGCCGCCTGGGAAGATCGGGGAGCTGGTTCTCCGCGGCCCGCAGGTGTTCCAGGGCTACTGGAACCGCCCCACAGAGACCGAGAACGCCCTTCGGAACGGATGGCTTTACACCGGCGATATCGCGCGGATGGACGAGGATGGCTATTTCTATATCGTGGACCGCAAGAAGGAGATGATCAAGCCGGGCGGCTATCAAGTGTGGCCGCGCGAGGTGGAGGAGATCCTGGCCCAGCATCCCAAGATCAAAGAGGCAGCGGTCGCCGGGATTCCCGATCCGCACTTGGGCGAGGCCGTTAAGGCATGGGTGGTGCTCCATGAGGGGCAGACGGCGACCGCCGAGGAGATCCGGGAGTGGTGCCGGGACAAACTGGCTCCATATAAGATCCCGCGCCACGTCGAATTCCGAACGGAGCTGCCGAAGAGCATGGTCGGGAAGGTCCTGCGCCGCGTGCTGGTGGAGGAGGAGCGGACGAAAAGCCAGCCGGTTGAATAAGGAACCGCCCGGGAAGTTCCATCGCCCGGCCCCGTGTGAAAGGCGCGGGGCCGGGTTGTTTTCTGAGCACTGCTTTGTCGGTGGGCGAGGGCAACCACGAAAGGAAACGCAAATCACAGTTTATGCCGTTCACTTCTCCTGAGGTCTTTTGAGCGATCTGGGCGCCAGAGGCACCAGACCGCCTCAAAGGTTTCATCCCTCCTTTCCATCAACCCTTGGGCCGTGGGAGGGGGGAAGACATGGGGGCCATTCCAGTCGATCAGCTCCCAACCGCGCAACCCCTATATTTGGATATGCGATGGGCATGCCCTTCCCCCACCGGGCGCTTTCATTCGAGGGCGCGCCGGAGCTCGGCGGCGTGATCTCGCTCATGGTTCCCTAGATGATAAAACATCTGCTCCACTGTCATCATCGCACCGGTGGCGTGCTGCCCTTCGACATCCAGCTGCTCCTCGGTTAAGGAATCCAGAAGGCCAAGCAGCGCCTGTCGAGAGGCTTCCAAGTCCTTCAGGATATCCCCTATTTTCTGATTCTCTCGCTTTTGCACCTGGCGTTCATTCCATAGATCCAGATTGAATCTCTCTGGCATATACCGCTCGCCCGCCAAGACCCGCTGGATACGAGACATCTGGCCGATCTCCGCAGCGGCCAGATGGGCCAGCACCTGGCGGGCAGTCCACCTGCCATGCTCACCCTGGACGGGTTTCTCCCAGTCGGTCTCTCGTAACTGGGAGATGATGGTCAGCAACTCTGCGCGCGTTCGCTCTAAGTGAGCTCGAATCGCGGCTTTGCGTTTGCTCATGAGCTCCACCTCCTACGATATCACATAATTGGCAAGCTCCGATTTCAGCTCGGTGAGCCATTAATCCCAACCGACCCGGCGTCGGCCTCTGCGGAGGGATCCCAGCTTCGGCGAAGGCTCAGTAGCCATCCAGAGGAGCTCTGCCCCAAGCAGAAAGGTCCCAAACAAGAGAGACCATTCCCATCGGAATGCATGCTGAAGGAAAAGCACGACAAGGCCAGAGATCCAGAGGGCTATCCATCCGCTACGCCGCCAGACCCGCTCCATCACCTGCTTATGATCCCTTCCATCCATCTCCTTGGAACTGAAGCTTCGATGGAGGAATTCCATCGGAAACCACAGCAATCCCCATGCCGCCAGCCCAACGCCTAAGGTGACCATCAGCCGGGCCAGCGATTGTTCCGGATACAGTCGCCAGATGGTGAAGATCACCAACGTCCATCCTAGCACGATGGCGGTTAGGGCAAGCAAAGCATGGTTTTGTCGAGTCATGGCCCCTCTTTAGAAGTTCCCTGAATTCGAAAAGTCTCTCGATTATGAAAAGCGAGGAAGCGGGCTCTTTACCCCTTGTCCGAATTCTCTACAAATCCAGCGATGCAAGCGCGACATAACGCCTCGCTGCTGGTTAACTGCTCACATTCGAGAGGATCTCATAGAAGCGGGGCAGTGGAGAAACGGGAGACGCCTGGATACGCATGGCACGAGCTAGCCACCGTTCTGCCTCCGCCAGCCGTTTCTCGTCATTCGCATGCACAGTGAAGAGCGTGTCCCCTTGACGCACAAGATCCCCCACCTTTCGATGCACGACTATCCCCACCGCAGGATCCACCGGTTCTCCTTTCTTTGTTCGCCCGGCGCCCAGGGCGACCGACGCCATCCCGATCTCATAGGCCCGCACCTCTGCCAGGTAGCCCTCGGCCGGAGCGGGGACCTCGCGGATCAGCCGGGCACGCGGAAGCTGTTCTGGATCTTCGATTTGGCGAATATCCCCTCCCTGCGCGGCGACCAGGGCCTGGAATTTCTCCCACGCGGCCCCCGAAGCAAGGGTGGCCTCCGCCAGCCGTCGGGCCGCCTCCAGAAGCCTCGCCTGCCCTCCCAAATGCAGCATATAAGCGGCGATGGTCAGGCAGTGTTCCCGGAAGTCCGCGGGCCCATCGCCTCGAAGGGTGGCGATGGCCTCTTTCACCTCCAGGGCGTTGCCTACGGCCTCCCCCAGGGGCTGGTTCATGTCCGAGATCACCGCCACCACCCGGCGGTTCAGAGCCGTGCCGATGTCCACCATCTGCCGGGCGAGGGCGCGGGCCTGATCCAGGGTTTTCATGAAAGCGCCGTTGCCCACCTTCACGTCCAGGACGATGGCGTCCGCCCCGCCGGCGATCTTTTTGCTCATGATGGAGGCGGCGATCAGGGGGATGCTGGGAACAGTCCCGGTGACATCCCGCAGGGCGTAGAATTTCCCATCGGCGGGGGCCAGATCTGCGGATTGCCCACACAGGACTGCGCCGATCCGACGCAACTGCTCCCGAAACTCCTCCACGGTGAGCTCTACCCGAAATCCCCGGATGGACTCCAGCTTATCGATGGTTCCCCCCGTGAAGGAGAGGCCGCGGCCGCTCATCTTGCCCACCGGGAGGCCAGCGGCGGCCACCAGTGGCACGACCACCAAGCTCACCTTGTCCCCCACGCCGCCGGTGGAGTGCTTGTCTACCACCACCGGGGCGATGTCATGAAGATCCAGCACCTGTCCGGAATAGGCCATCGCTAGGGTGAGCTCCGCCGTCTCGCGGGGCGTCATGCTCTGGAAGTAGACCGCCATCAGGAAAGCCGCCGCCTGGTAGTCGGGGATCTCCCCTCGGGTGAACCCCTCCACAAAGAATCGGATTTCCTCTCGTGTGAGCTCCCCTCCATCCCGCTTCTTCTCGATAATGTCCACCGCGCGCATAGGAGGCCCTCATAGAACGGGATTTCTCTTTCAATCTTAACCCACGTTTCATCAGGGTTATAGGGATCGATCGGATCCATGGGCTCGCCCGACAAGCTCCTGTATGCCGGGCCTGCGGGTGGAGTGTCCCCTGCGGGTTCCTAGGGCGGGCCCCACAAAATGCACAACGCAGGAGTTGCATAATGAAAGACTCGCTGAAGGAACGAGAGGTCTTCTTGCATCTGCCCTCCCTGTGGCCCTTTGAGCCGCAGAAAGGGAGATCCGTCCGAAAACCCCAGGAGGGGACAAACTACACGACTCCTATAATGAATCATAATGTTCATGTTTCGTCGATACCTATGTTTGCCATCCCGAGGGTTCGCATGCAGAATCAGCAAGCAGGTGGGATCCTGTCTTCAAGGGGAGGTGGCCGGATGCGGGCGAGAAGGATCTATCTGCTGGACCCCCGCCGATATCGTCCCGAAGTGATCGCCGTGGCCTTTGCGAAGACCAGCCGCAGCCCGGAACCCTTTGATGCGATTGCAGAAAGCCTCAGCGATGAAACCGCTTCGCAGTTCCATGAGAAATGGGTGGTCGGCTATGGCCATGCTTCAGTCGCTGAGCACGCCGTTCTCCATATCGCCTTTGAGAACATCTCCCGTCTGGCCGCTGAGGCCATCGAGGGGGTCCGGCTGGCTTCCTTCACCGAGAAATCCACCCGTTTTCAGATCCTGGACCGGGAATCCTTCTATATGCCGCCGGAGATCGCCGGTTCTTCCTTTCGCGATGCTTACCAGGCCGTCGTGGAGCAGCTCTTCGAGACCTATCACGCGGCCCTGGAGCCGATCGGGCGGGTGGTGGAAGCTTGGTTCCCCCCGCATTCAGGAGAGAGCGAGAAAGCGTATCGCGTTCGTCTGCGCATCCGGGCGATGGACGTCTGCCGATACCTGCTGCCCACCGCTACCCTGACCAACATTGGGATGACGGTGAACGCTCGTGCCCTGGAGCATGGGCTCCGGAAATGGCTCTCGCATCCCCTGGCGGAGGTCCGCGAGATCGCCCGCACCGTGAAGGCCGTGGCGCTTCAGGAAGTCCCCACTTTGCTCAAATACGCGGAGCCCAACGCGTATTTGCAAAACAGCGCGGCCCGGCTGCAGGGATGGGCGATGGCGGTTCCGGAGGACTCCATTCCCTCCGATGGGGTCCGTCTGGTGGCATGGGATCCGGACGCGGAGGTCCGATTGATTGCCGCGTGCCTGTATCGGTTTCGGGCGGTCCGCTTCGAGACCGCCCTGGCCTGGGCCCGGGAGCTTCGCCCGGAGGATCGTCGGAGGATCCTGGAGGATGCCCTGGGCGGCCGGGGCCCCTTCGACAGCCCGGTGCGGGAGCTGGAGCATATCATTTACACGTTCGATTGCCTGATGGACGAAGGAGCCTATTATGATCTCAAACGCCATCGGATGATGACGCAGACCCCTCAAGCCCTGACCACCGCCTATGGTTATGCGGTTCCGCGGGCCATAGAGGAAGCCGGGCTGGGGTCGCGTTATCGGGCCGCCGTGGAAGCAGCAATAGCGCTGTGGGAGGCCATGCGGCCAGCGGTCGGCGAGGCGGCGGCCTACGCGCTGCCGAATGCGGTCTACCGGCGTGTGCTAATGACCATGAACCTGCGCGAGGCGTATCATCTGTGCCGGCTGCGGGGAGGGCCCAACGGCCATTTTGCCTATCGGTATATCGCAATGCGGATCTACGAGGCTATCCGCGCCGTGCATCCCACGCTGGCGGCCTTTATGGGATGTGAGGATTATCCTTCTTCCGCAGAGATCGCCGCCCGATTTGGTGGCGTCATGCATTGTGGGGAGGCTCGGACTGCGTCAAGTGCGGCGCTCTAGACTGACGAGGAATTCCTTTCGGCATCCCCCAGCATTAGGAATTAGGAAACAATAGCTCATCCCTAACCAGGAGGCGCTTCGATGTCAGATCCACGCCCTCAGGCCGTAGACTATGTGCGGCGAAATCAGGATCGGTTCTTAGAGGATTTGAAAGATTTCCTTCGGATCCCCTCTGTCTCCACAGATCCCCGTTGTTTCGAGGATATCCGTCGGGCAGCCGAATGGGTAGCGGATCGGTTGCGGCAGGCTGGAGCAGAACATGTAGAGGTTCTTCCCACAGAAGGCCATCCGGTGGTTTATGGAGCAGCGTATGGGGATCGGTCGGAGGCTCCCACGGTGCTGGTCTATGGGCATTACGACGTGCAGCCCCCCGATCCGCTGGAGAGGTGGGAAAACGAGCCATTCGAGCCGGTGGTGCGGGGCGAGAATCTTTACGCCCGCGGTGCCTCGGACATGAAGGGACAAATCATAGCCTCGATTGCCGCTTTCGAAGCTCTCATTCGCACAGGTTCTCTTCCCGTCCATGTGAAGTTTCTGATCGAGGGCGAAGAGGAGATCGGCTCCCCCAGCCTGCCAGCTTTTATTCAGCAAAACCGGGAACGTCTGCGGTGCACGGTCTCCCTAAACCCCGACGCTGGGATGATCGCCCCCGACCAGCCGACGATCACCTACGGGCTGCGGGGCCTGGCCTATTTCGAGCTCCGGGTCTACGGGCCAGCTCATGATTTGCATTCCGGACTCTACGGTGGGATTGTGCACAACCCGGCCCAAGTCCTCTGTGAGTTGATCGCTGGCATGCACGATGCAGCGGGCCGGGTGACGCTCCCCGGGTTTTACGACCGGGTGCGTCCCCTGACAGAGGAAGAACGGGCCGAGCTGGCTCGTCTGCCGATGGATGAGCACTTCTATTTAGAGCTGACCGGTGCGCCGACCCTGTGGGGGGAGACTGGGTATAGCCCGATTGAGCGAATTGGAGCCCGCCCCACGCTGGAGGTGAATGGGCTCCTTGCAGGATTCACCGGCCCTGGGGCAAAGACGGTGTTGCCAGCTTACGCGATGGCCAAGATCTCCATGCGCCTGGTGCCGGATCAGGATCCGGAGGAAGTCCATCAACAGCTGCTGCAGTATCTGGAGGCCCATGCCCCCGAGACCGTGCGATGGGAAGTCATCCGCATGGCAGGGGTGCGGGCCTCTGTCACTGACCGGAATCACCCAGCGGTTCAGGCACTGAGTCGCGCCTTGGAAACGGTATGGGGGCGGCGTCCTCTGTTTAAGCGGGAGGGTGGAACGGTGCCTATTGTCACTCAGCTCAAGGAGCTTTTGGGCATCGAGTCGGTGTTGACTGGGTTTGGGCTCCCCGACGACAATTACCATGCCCCGAATGAGAAGCTCCACTTGCCGACGTGGCGGCGGGGGATGGAAGCATTGGTGCATTTCTTTTACAACTACGGCGAGGCTTAATCCGTTGGACTCATTTTCAAGACCATAGACGATCGTGTCCCGAGGGCGGCGACCCTACAATACAACAAGGCCCCGGCCGATCTTGAGCCGGGGCCTGATGTCGCGTGAGGGGCGATTTTCATCAAACGTTTCGGGATCACATCTGACGGGCGTTGTACCCTGGGCCCTCCTTAAAGAATCGGTAGTTGAAGGGGATGTCATCGCGGAGGTTCACCACCTCGCCCCCATGAGCTTCATAACGCTCAATGTCTCCCGGCGCTCGCATAATCATACGGACCTGGCCAGGCTTCATAGTGTAGGCCTCAGGGACCTCATCCTCGGGGAAGATAGCCTCATACGGACACTCGGGAACACAGGCCCCACAGTCAATACAAGTATCGGGATCGATGTAATACCAGGGCCATTGATCTTCGGGCTTGCCGGGAACGATGCACTCAACTGGGCAGACCTGGGCGCATGCCCCGTCGCGCAGACATAAGCTGGTGATAATATGCGTCATCGCTTCCCTCCTGTTGTAGGATCCGGATTCTTTAGAGGGTCAGAGAGCCCTCGCCATCTTGTCCTACAGAAAGATTTGGGGCCATTCTATCCCGGAATCGAGCGCCACGTCAATCCCTCAGTCGGACAAAGGGTTGCTCTGTTTCATAATCGCCATGTTGGGAGAAGGCGCGAGGAAAGAGAAAGAAAAAAAGAAAGAAAGTAGGAAAAGCCCTTACAGACGTTGATCGGCCCATTCCGCATGCTCCCGAAGGATTGAATCCTCGTGCGCCCGCCAGACCTGGATCAGAGTCTTCAATTCCTTCGCTTGCAGGTTTCCGGCGATCACCAGGGCATTGCGCACCAATCCCCGCCATTTGGCACGGCGGATAGCGCTGCGGCGGAACCGAGCCCGGAATGCCGCCTCATCCATCTGCAGCACCTCTCTGAGCAGCATCCGTGCAATCCCTTCCCGCGGCTGAAAGGCTGGCTCCTGAGTTGGCCGGGCAAACCGCTGGTTCCAGGGGCACACCTCCTGACAGATGTCGCAACCGAACAGCCAGTCTCCAATCGCCGGTCGCAGATCCTCCGGGATACCTTCCCGCCGCTCGATGGTCAGATACGAAAGGCAACGCTCTGCCTCTATGGTGCGATCGGGGCGGATACAGCTCGTCGGGCACGCTTCGATGCATTGAGTACATGTCCCGCAGTGATCGAAGGGAAAGGGCAGATCAGGTTCCAGCTCTAGGTCTATTAGCAGCACTCCAAGGAACAAATAGGAGCCGAAGCGCGGATGAATCAGCAAGCCGTTTTTCCCGATCCAGCCCAAGCCGGCCTGCACTGCCCAGGCTTGCTCTAGCACAGGCCCGGTGTCCACGTAGATTTTTCCTCGAACTGGCTGATGGGCTTCCTGGTTCAGAAATTCTAAGAGGGCCCGAAGGCGGTCACCGATCACCTCATGGTAATCCTCCCCCCAGGCATAGCGGGCCACACGGCCACGAGGCTGATCATCCGGTGGAGGGTGTTCCCCCGCGTAGTAATTCATCGCCGTAACAATGATCGAACGGGCCTCCGGCCACAGATTGCGTAGATCTCGACGTTTCTCAATCGCATCCGGACGAGTGAGGTAAGTCATGGTCGCTGCTCCGCCAGTCTGGGCCCACTTTTCATAACGGTCAAAGAAAAGAGAGGGGGTCGGCCCGGCCCGCGCCACCCCGATCAGATCGAATCCAAGCGCCCGAGCGCGAGCTTTCAGTCGGGCCTTTAGATCTGTAGCGTTCGGCGAAGCCAGCGATCCGTGGGATCTGCGCTCCTGCTGCCCCGATTCACCAGTCCCTAGGAGAGGTTCAGACGAAAGACCCAACTCTTCCATCCATCCCTTCCTTGACGGTCAGAACCTACCGTACGCGGGAGAGCATTACCTGGACAAGATCTCGCAGCACCTTCCAGTATGGATGGCGTAGATCTGCACATTCTAGAGCAGCCAAGGCCTTCTGAGTGAAGGTAGCCACCATCGCCTCAGCTTCCGCGCGGGCTCCGCTGCGGGTGATATCCTCGATGAGGACTTCGACAGGAATTTGAGGATTTCGATAGCGTTCTGCAAAATCTGGGATACGCTCCATCGCCAGGACTATCGGCATTGTTTTCTTCCGCGCTCGCAGATCATCAGCGACGGGCTTCCCGGTCACGGCGGGATCCCCCCAGATCCCTAGGAGATCATCTTGGATCTGAAAGGCCATCCCCAGCATTTCTCCGAAGGCCTCCAGGTCTTCGGGTGGGTGACCAGCTAGGCGAGCTCCGATCCCGACCGCAGCCCGCAGCAAGGCTGCTGTCTTCCCCCGGATCATTCGCAGATACTCCTCCACCGTGACGCGTTCTGCAGTCTCAAATAGCAGATCCAAATACTGTCCCTGGGTTAGCTGCAGACAGGCGGCGTCAAAGCACTGGGCCACTTCTAAAATCCGCTCCAGGGTCACATGACGGGCTTTCAACCGCCAGAGAGCCTGACGTGCGATCGTGAAAAGGGCGTCGCCGGCATTGATCGCCTGAGGGATCCCCCATAGCACCCATACGGTCGGGCGGCCCCGACGAGTCTCGCTACGATCTTGGATATCATCATGGATGAGAGAGAAGTTGTGAAGAAGCTCAATCGCCGCCGCCGCAGGCAACGCCTGAGCAGGATCGCCATCACAGGCCGCACAGGCCAACAAACAGAGCATCGGACGAATCCGCTTTCCCGCATCATAGCGCGCTGGCTGGAATCGTTCGTCAACCCAACCGAGATGATAGGCGAGCATGCCATAGAAGAACCGCTCGGAGGGGTGAGCCGGTTCCCCCACTGCCATTCGCATTTCCATCTCCAACAGCGGTATCCACTTCTCGCAGAAGGCTTCCCAAGTGTTCATCATAAACCTCAGCGATTGTTTGCGAGAGGTCTGAACGGCTCTCAGCAACCCCGTTCTCTCGGCCCGTCCCTGCCGTTGGCGAGATTATGCGGATGTTGAAAGCTGGCGAGTCGGAGGTAATTGGTCTCCCTTCGGCAGCTTCCGGAGCACGGGTTTAGACTTCGATCAACGGAACCGAACGAAGGGCTTCCAGATTTCGAGCGCCTACACAAAACATGGCAATCCGAAGCTGATGAGTGATGATCCGGATGGTCTCCACTACAGCCTCTCCGGAGTCCACGGCCGCTCGCAGAAATGGCCCAGCCATCCCGGCCAGCGAGGCGCCCAGTGCCAGGACCTTGGCCACATCCACCCCATCCCGGATCCCTCCGCTGGCGATGAGGGGAAGATGCGGCGCGCCCCGCCGGGCCATTCGCAGAGCCTCCACGGTGGGAATCCCCCATTCCCGAAACGCAGCTGCAACCTGTCGGTGCGCCTCGTTAGGAGCCCGATACATCTCCACTTGGCTCCACGAGGTTCCTCCCGCGCCCGCCACGTCGATGGCCGATACTCCGGCTTGGGCCAAGAGCCGGGCGATCTCTTCAGAGATCCCCCAGCCCACCTCTTTTACAACCACCGGGACGGGAAGGGACTTGCAAACGACCTCGATCTTACGCAACAATCCCGAAAAGTTCAGATCGCCCTCTGGCTGGAGAGCTTCCTGCAACGGATTCAGATGCAAGATCAGGGCATCAGCCTCTACCAGATCCACCGCCCGCCGACAGTGATCCACCGTGTAGCCATAATTCAATTGCACCGCTCCCAAATTCGCAAAGAGAAGGATATCTGGCGCATAGCGGCGAACCCGAAAGGTGGGCAACAGCTCGGGGTGCTCTAGGACGGCACGCATGGAACCCAACCCCATAGCGATCCCACAAGCCTGAGCGGCCTCGGCCAGATTCCGATTGATCCGAGCGGCCTCTTCAGTGCCACCTGTCATCGAGGAAATCAACAGCGGGGCTTGGAGCGGTTTCCCGAAAAAGGTTATGGAAAGATCCACCTCCCGAAGATCCAACTCAGGCAGAGCCCGATGGATAAAGCGCAGCCGTTCCAGGCCTGTAGTGAGCCGTCCAAAGCTGACATCCTCTTCTAAATTAATCCGGATATGATCAGCTTTTCGATCTGCGATTCCAGACATCGGTCAAAGCCTCACACAGTAACATCGCCCTTCATCCGGTGTTTTATTAAGAGGGCAAAGGAATTTGGTGGGAGCGAGCTCGGAATCCGTGAGCGTAGGCTTCCAGGGGCTAAATGTCATGCCCTAGACGGCAACCGGATGAAGCGGGATCATCTTACTCCGGTGCTGGGAGGCATGTCAAGATCTCCTCAGAAATGTTCGATTGAGCCATGGATGGCCGGGCTCATCGGCTTGAAAGTATTTAATCGGCAGCTTCAAATCCGAATTCCGATCTCGTTCCCTGCCGCCAGGGAAGCGGGCCAGTGGTCATTGCCTAAAAAGTCTCCTCGAGACTGAGAGATTGGCTTCGTCGACGTTCAACCCCGAAACATGGCAATTGAGTAAGGTAGAGCGGCCTGCTTGACGCTCCCTACGCATCAGGTAGAATGCTAAGTATCCTGTTGGACGATCCGAGCGATCGTCCTCCATAGGACGGTTCTTTCCCTCCTCACCCGTAATTTTCCGAGCTGCGGGGAAGGAGGTAGAGGACAAACTGGATTCTGATCTCTTTCGCTATCCTTGGTGGTTAGCTCGATTTCCAGCTGCAGTGCAAGATCCTAATAAACTCGAACCAGGAGGCTCCCATGAGCGCAGTCTTCGATCAGGTGCGAGAAGTTATTGTGGAGGTGCTCGGCGTGCCGCCAGAGAAAGTGACGCCAGAAGCCCGCTTCCGAGAGGACTTGGAAGCTGATTCTTTAGATTTGGTGGAGTTGATCATGGCCTTCGAAGAGCGATTCGGAGGCGAAATCTCGGATGAGGATGCGCAGAAGATCACTACGGTAGAAGAGGCAGTCGCTTACATCGAGAAGCACATGACCAAGTGATCGACTTAATCCGTTCTCTATCCAGATCCTAAGCAAGGTACCAAGCCAGGCTTTCAGGCCGCTGTCGGTTTCAAAGGGAATGATTTACCAAGCGAAGGGCTGCGCATATCATTTGCGCAGCCTCTCGCTTTCGATCAGGATTTTGGGATCTTATGCCGCCCAACGCAAAATCAATCGTTCTATGAAGATCCTTTGTCACGATTTTCTTTCTATGCGAAAGAAAAGACAATGAAAGGAGGGCGGCACCATGTGGCTGGTGCTTGAACAGAGGGATCGAAAGAGGAGCTGCCACGGCCTCCGATAGAACTTCGGGCTTTCCGAGATGAGATCTTCGAGGCCTTCCGCTACTAAACCGAAGCCCGCTTCCAAGCGCTCGCAGAGGCCCAACAGCAGACGGACAAACAAGCGAGGCAGCTGGAGGTGGAGGAAGCACTGTCCGCTCTGATCGAAGCCCAGCGGCGACTGGGGAGCGAGTCGAGCAGCTGGCCGAGGCTCAGCGACGCACTGAGGAGAAGTTGAAGGAGCTAGCGAAAACTATGGTAGGCTTTCGATGAGCGAGGCGAAGTCTTTGGCACCTAGCCCTCGTGAAGCCGGATGTGGTGATTCGGGATTCGACTCATATAGTGATCGAGTTGAAGACCTCTGCCACCCTCGAGGCGTTGGCGACCCTCAAACGGAAGGTGAAGTTTTATAAGGGCCGATGGGACAGCCGGTGAAGCGTCGTATCCTAGTGACAATGTGGTTCGAATCGAGCGTGAAGAAGGCGGCTCAACGGAAAGGATGGGAGATCTACAAGGAGCCCGAGGGGCTTATTTATTGAAGACGTAGCTTTACCCTAAGTCATCCTCTCCGAGCCTTCTACCCCCCGAACTAAGAGCAATCGAACAACGCTTCTTCTGCCGGATAGGGAGCGTTCCTCGCCCGCGCTCCCCATTTCTCGCATGCCGAGTATTAGAGAATGGAGGGGCATAGCCTCTACAATCTCTAAGCAGGCTGTCCCATCTCTCGGCGAGTCTGAATCTACTCAGACAAGTTGGATCGGATGCACCCTGGGTGGAGAAGACAAATCCTAAGTCTTCAGAGAGCACTTTGGATATGATTAAAACGCGGAGGGAGCTTAGGAAAGAGAGTCCAAACTTTCACCATAAGTGCGGTTGCGAACTCTGATTCTCGAGAGGGCAAGGATGATCATCGGCCAGCGGATCCCAATGCGAGATGGAGGCCTTAAGGCAAGCGGGCGGCTAAAGTTCGGGGCAGATCTTCGGATGCCCGATCTCCTCTATGCACGGCTGGTGCTTAGCCGCTACGCCCATGGGCGCATCCGAGGAATCCGAACCATCCACGCTCGCGCTGTCCCGGGTGTAGTGCATGTTTGGACTGCAGCGGATCTCCCATGGTTCCAGCGAGAGCCCGAAAACCATGCTCAGGCTCTACTGGCATGGGAGCGGGTAGTGTATTATGGCCAGCCGGTGGCCGTGGTACTGGCCGAGAGCGAAGCTGCGGCAGCAGATGGAGCTGACCAGGTGGAGGTAGACATCGATCCTCTGCCCGTGCTCATCGATCCGCTGCAGGCAATGTTGGAGGACGCGCCTCGGATCTGGCCGAAGGGACGGCCAGGGGTGCGGGCGGATGCCGGGGCCCACGCCGCCGATGTGGGCAGTTCGGTAGGAGATCTACCAGCCTATCTCGGGAACATCGCGGATCGCGCATATTACAAACGAGGGGATATCGCTCAAGGTTTCCAAGAGGCAGATCTGATCCTGGAATTGACCTATCGCACCTCTTCGGTTCATCAGGCGTATGTCGAGCCCCATACGGCAACCGCTGTGCTAGATCTGGCAACTGAGACCCTTACTCTTTGGACTAGCACCCAAGATCCCTTCGGGGTGCGGCAGGAGGTGGGGAAATTCTTAGGGTGGCCGGAGAACCGGATCCGCGTGATCCCAACGCCAGTAGGTGGCGGCTTTGGGGGGAAGTTCACCCTGCTGGAGCCCCTTGTCGCCGCCTTAGCCATCCATAGCCGTCGCCCCGTGCGACTGACCCTTACCCGCCAGGAGGAGTTCCTAATTGGGACGCCAGCACACGCTGCCATCATTACTTTGAAGACGGGTGCCCGGCGAGATGGGACACTCACCGCCCTGCAGGCTCGCCTGATCTTCGAAGCTGGCGCCTTCCCTGGCGCTCCTCATCGGATCGCCGCTCACCTCCTAGGCAGCTTTTACCGCTTCCCACACTACGAGATCGAAGCAGTCGAAGTGCTGACGAACAAGCCGGGGGTAGGGGCCTATCGAGCACCGGGTGCCCCGCAGGCTCTCTTCGCCTTGGAGTCCCAAATGGACGAGATGGCCCGCCAGCTGGGGCTCGACCCGCTGGAATTCCGATTGCGGAACGCGATGGAAGAGGGCGACGAGCTGCCCAACGGGAAGCGGTATGGCCCCATCGGCTTGCGGGCATGTTTAGAGACCTTGAGGGATCATCCATTATGGCGGGAGCGGCGAAAAGGGCTCGGAGAGGGCATCGGGCTAGCAGTGGGAGGATGGCACGGAGGGATAGAGCCCGCAGCGGCAATGTGCCACGTTGATCGCGATGGCGTGGTGCGGATTTACACGGGCGCGGTAGACCTCCAGGGGACGCACACAGCAATGGCGCAGCTGGCGGCGACGATCCTGGGGGTGCCGGTAGAGCAGGTGCGCATCCTCCAAGGCGATACCGATATGGCACCCTATGCCGGAGCCACCGGGGGCAGCAAGACCATCTACACCGTCGGCCTAGCGGTGCAACGAGCGGCGGAGGAGGCTCGACATCAGATCTTGCGGATCGCTTCCGAGCACCTGGAGGTCGCTCCGGAGGATCTGGAGATCCGGGATGGCTGGATCTACGTGCGGGGCGTTCCGGAGCCCCGGATGAGCCTGGGGGAGGTTGCCGGGCTCTCTCAACAGTTTGGCGGGAAGTTCGAACCGGTGGTCGGCCGCGGATCCTCCGCCCAGACCGAACAGGCCCCAGGCTTCGCCGCGATGCTAGTCCGGGTGCATGTGGATCCTGAGACGGGTCACGTAACCGTTCGGGAGGCGGTGATCGCTCAAGATGTAGGGCGAGCCATCAATCCACTGCTAATCGAGGGACAGATGCACGGAGGCGTGGCCCAGGGCTTGGGATGGGGCCTATGGGAGGCTATATGCTATGATGAGAACAGTGTAGCGCTAACGGCCTCATTCGCGGACTACGCGTTGCCCATCGCCTCGAAAGTCCCGCCGATCGAGACTTATATTGTAGAGGTCCCCAGCTCCCATGGGCCCTTCGGAGCGCGCGGGGTGGGAGAGCCGCCGGTCGTCCCCGGCGCCGCAGCTGTCGCGAACGCTATCCGGGATGGCCTCGGAGTTCGGATCGCTGAGCTCCCAATCACTGCAGAACGAATCTGGAAAACGCTCACTGGCTCTCGAATCGAGAAAACGCGCTAGATCCGACAAGCCACGGGCATAGCCAGTTCGAGCTGGGAAGCGAATTTTTATCGGGAGGAAAGGGAATGAATGGCTGCGTCTTCTGTGCCATCGTGGCGCGTCAGCAGCCTGCGGAGGTCGTCTACGAAGATGAGCAGACGATGGCCTTTATGGACATCCAACCAGCAAACCCAGGCCATACCCTAGTGATCCCCAAGCGCCATGCGGCGACGATTTTTGATATCGACGAAGAGGACGCGGCAGCGGTGATGCGCACGACTGTCCGGGTGGCTCGGGCGATCCGGAAGGCGCTGGCCCCCGACGGATTGAACCTGGTGCAGAGCAACGGGCGGGCCGGGGGACAAGAGATTTTCCATCTTCACGTTCATGTGATCCCGCGCTGGGTAGGCGATGGCTTGCGCTTGGCCCGCCCGCCCGTGGTGCGCCGGGAGCGCCCGCTCTCGGAGGTCGCGGCAGAGCTCCGACAGGCCTTAGAACCCTCATAAACGAAACCCCGCCCCACTGGCATCGCACTCCCAAACGCCGCACGCACTTTCAAGGGCGGATAGAGCCCGCCCGAACGGGGGTGGGCGTGGGAGTCGGTGTAAGGAAGCCCTCCAGCCAGGGGATCGGTGTAGGGCGAGGAGGGCCCGATTCCCCCACCGTGAAGGCGAACCGATAAGGCTGTTCGCCCCATCGAAAGACCGTCACCTCGATGGTGGCGCCGGGCCGCAGAGGGGCCTCCGGGTCAAAGAAAAAACCCTCCCCCCAGCTTCCTCCTGCGCCCGCAATGGCCTCCCCGGTGTCCGCATATCGGACCTGAATGCCTCCTCCCCCGCCCAGCGCCAGGAAGAGAAGCCACGTGCCGATTCGGGATGGGCCCATCTCCACGACGATTAGGGTGTTCGGATGGATGCCCCAGGCTCCCGGGGATGGGATCGTCTGGAGGATGGCCGGGTGGGTGATCCACCCCGCCAAGGTCACGAAGATCAGCAGGGGGAGGACTGGGGCAAGGATCGCACGGGCGAGGGCCATCGTTTTCCAGCCGCCCTCCTGGGCGATCCACGCCCATGCGGATCGGAGGGCCGCCACGATGCCCAGCCCGGCCGCCATGCCGTAGAGCAAGCCGCCGATCCACGCGGAGAGCGCTTCCAGAGGGGAAGGGAAGAGGCCCGGAGAGAGCACCGATCGAAGCAGGATCCACGCCATCTGGGCCGCCGGGATCAGCCAGGCTGCCCCGAGCAGCAGCGTTGCGCTGCGCCAGAGCCATCGCCCGGCGCCTGCGCGGGCCCGTTCCAGCCCTCGGGCGCTCACGATCCAGCCCGCGGCGCCCAGAAGCATCAGCCAGAACTCCCATAGGTGGGCAGTGGGTCCCAGCCATCCCAGCGCGCCCAACGCCTCCGGTTGGCTTTGGACGATCGATGGCACGGCCAGGTCCGCGGCGCTGGCGGTCCACAGCAGGGCCAGGCCAGCCACCAGGGCCGCGCTCCCCATCGTCGGACGCAGCCGATCCGCGATTCGGGCTCCGCGGATCCATCGAAATCCATCGATGAGAGCGGGGAAGAGCAAAAGGGGAGCCCACCGGTGGACCTCTGAGAGCATCCCCCCCGCCCAGAAGGCGGTCGGCAGCCACGCGTCGGGCACCACTTGATCGGGGTCCACCCACGGTTGTGGGGATCCGGGGGCCGGGAGGAAGCGGCCGGGGGTGACCAGCTCCGCCGCGATCCCGATGGGGAACCAGAAGAACAGCGCGGCGCCCTCCCACGGGAAGCGCGCCGGCCCTGTCGAGCCAGCGGGGACGCGGGCCGCCCACGCCGACACCGGCAGCGTGGCCAGCATGGTCCAGCCCGCCAGGGCAAAGCCGATGCTCCACAGCGGCTCCCCGCTGGCCATCTCCCCCAGCGTCCCCCGGTGAGCGCTCCACATCAGCACCACCAGGCCGATCCCGAAGCCCATCCCGGCTCCGATGAGGACCCGACGGGGGAGGGAGAGGCCGAGGGCCGCCGCGCCCGGCCCATAGATCGCGGCCAGGAGGAACACCAGCCAGATCCCAGGCCCGCCGGGCGGCCCATAGCGGACCGCGACGGCCCAGCCGCCGGGGTCCAGCAGAAGGAGCACGCCCTGGGCCAGGGTGCCCGCGCGAAGCAGATCCGGCCAGCGGTAGAGGGCCGCCAGGGCGGTGATCAGCACGGCGGTCAACCCGTGGAGCGGGAGGGCCAATTCCGTCAGATCCCCGGGATCATAAGGAGCGTAGCGCGCCCCGCCCAGCCATGGGGTGGCGCTCCACGCCTGCAAAAGCGCAAGCGTCAGGATGGGTGGGAGGATCGGACGGAACGGCCGTTCCAGCGCCCGGGGGCCTCGCAGCTCGACAGCGGCGGCGATCGACAGCGGCGGCGAGGACCAGGATCGCCCCATAGAACGCCAGGGCCACCGGGTGCATGACCCATCCGTCCGCCCGCAGTCGGAAGGCGAGCAGGCTCAGGACCGCCAGCCCATGGGCGATCAGCGTCAGAAAGCCAGGGAGACGTGACAGGCGTTCCATGACGATTGGCATCGTTTCCCTCCTGTGCATTTCGGGTAGTGCTTCGCCACGGATGGACGGAGGATGGGGGTCCCTGGCCCTCTCCGTATGAACGGATTTCTCGAACGGCATAATTCCCGAGTTTCTATGCTACGAATTCGACGTCGCTCGAGCGAACGATGGATCCCTCTCTTGGGATGGGGATCTGACGGGCCATCCTCAGCGGCCTACCCGATCCCTTTTCTCGCCCCTCCCCACGGCCCTCAGAGCCGTGAGGAGGGAGGCAGGCTTCATTAGCTCCCTCCTTAGGGGCCCGCTGTGTCCCTGCGGGTGGAATTCACCATACGCGTTTGTAATGTAATCGGATCCGGACAGTCCCACGACCGGGTTTTCCGCAAGATGGGCCCGTGGATTTCCGCAAATCTGCTCTGAAAGGATCTTCGTCGCCCTGAATTCCACGCCCGGCTTTGGAGATCTTCCTAGCCCATGCTATGATGGGGATGGTCCTTTCCATCCCGTTCTCATCGTCAGAGCGCTTGTTATGATGGATAGCCTGCTCGCTCCGAAATCCTTCCACAGCGCTGTGAGAGGGAGCGGGATGAAAGAGCGTCTGACGGGCGAACTTCATGGGTGAGTTCAGCCGAAGGAGGTTTTTGAATGTGCAGCCGGATCGTCTCTGCTGGCTTCATAGGGCTGCTGATGCTCGGTCTGGGTTGTGGTGTAACCCCCCCAGCCGCTCCTACGGAAACCCCAGGCCTCGTCCAGACTACGCCTGTCCCCACGAGCCCACCAATCCCCACACCGACTCCTGCCCCTACTGAGACGCCATCCTCTCTTCCTCTCCCAACCCCGACCCCCTCTCCGGTCTCCGAGGGAGGTCCTTCGGATCTGAACCTTCGGAGCCCCGCCTTTGCGGAAGGCGAGATTATCCCCCGGGAGTATACCTGCGATGGGGCGGATCGATCGCCGCCGCTGCGCTGGGATCCCTCTCCGCCCGGCACCCAGAGCCTGGTGCTAATTATGGATGATCCTGACGCGCCTCGAGGGCGCTTTGTCCACTGGGTCCTCTATGCGATCCCACCGGATCGCACCGAACTGACGGAAGGCCTTCCCCCTCAGCCCTCCATTGAGGGGGTCGGGCGCCAGGGGCGGAACGACTTTGGCCGTCTCGGATATGGTGGGCCATGTCCACCGTCAGGCCCGGCCCATCGTTACCAGTTCACCCTCTATGCCCTGGATGTGGCGCTGGAGCTCCCACCTGGAGCGCGCCATGGGGAGGTGGAGGCGGCCCTCTCGGGACACGTCCTCGCGGTGGGGCGTCTTACCGGGCGGTATGGGCGCTGAGGGAAGCAGTCCATGTGGACGGTCGAGCTGCGGCTGGCACTGCTGATCCTGGTCGCTTATACCCTGCTTATCCTCCTGCTCGGCCGGTGGTCCGCCCGCCGGGAGGCCCGGCGCGCCCGTTCGGCGCTGGAGCGCATCCCTCTGGGCTTCCTGCGGCTGCTTCCGGATGGCTGCTACGTGGAGGCCAACTCGATCGCGCGTCAGCTGCTATCGCTTCCAGCGGCCTCCGGTCGCCTGCCGGAGGCCCGATGGCGCCCTTGGCTGGAGGAGGATATGCAAGCGGCCCGGGCGGAATGGGCCGGCCGATCCCGCCTCGTGGCCATAGGGGAAGGCAACGCTCTACAATGGTGGGTGGCCCCGGAAGGGGAGGAATTCTGGCTGTTCGTGGCCGACGCGGGGGAGAGCTATCGGGGTCTTCAGATGCTGCGCCGCTGGCTGGCCGGGCTGGCCCACGAACTTCGCACGCCGCTGGCCACGATGCTGACCCACCTCGAAGTGCTCAAGCTCCCTTCCGTTGCCCCCGAGATCCGCGCGCAATCCCTCGAGATCCTGGAAGTGGAGACCCGGCGCATGCTCCGGATGGCCCATGGGGTGCTGGAGCTGGGGCGCCTGGCCGGCGAGCCGCCCGTCCTCCGTCCGCTGGATCTGACCGAGGTAGTTCGGGCAGCGGTGGCGGAGAAGCTGCCGGAGGCGCAGGCCCGCCGCCAGACCCTCACGGTCGAGATCGAGCAGGGGCTGCCGATGGCCACGGGAGAGGCAGACCGCCTAAAACAGGTCTTCCTCAACCTGCTGGACAACGCCATCCGTTACAGCCGACCCGGCGATCGGATCGCGGTGACGCTGCGCCGCATCCCCGCCGGGATTCAGTGCACGGTCGCGGATACCGGCCCCGGAATCCCCGAGGCGCATCTTCCCTATGTCATCGAACCCTTTTATCGCGGAGACGTCGGGGAATCCGGCGGCTCCGGCCTGGGCCTGGCCATCGTGGCGGAGATCCTCCGCCAGCATCGGGCGGGGCTGGAGATCGAGAGCCGCACCGAAGGGGAGACCGGGACGGAGATCCGGTTCACGTTGCCGGTATGGGAGGAGGGCGGATGAAACGGGCAGGGATGGCATGGCTTCGCCGGTATCGCGGGTGGGCGATAGCCGGTCTTATCGGGCTGTGGATC
>JANXBD010000031.1 GCA_025057635.1 Thermoflexus sp.
GGGGAGAAGAAGGACAAGATCCTGGATCTGCGGGATTTCGGACTCGCCTACAGCGGCCTGCACCCGCGGCGGGGGATCATTCGGGGGCCGGAGGGCACCTTCCCCACCAATGTGGTGATCTGGAGGGGCGCCTGCTGGCTGCGGATCCCCATCGCGGTGCGGGAGGGGCAGGGGGTGGTGTGTGCGAATCCAGGGTGTGTGGGGGAGGAACCCGCGTTGCCCTAATGCGGTTTCGAGTAGGGATTGTGCTTATCATTATCATGGAGGCCAAACACGAATTGCTCTGACGTGTCAGAGATATTCCAAAGCGATTGTGCCTATCATTATTATGGATGCTAGACGCGCCTGGCACCGGTGATGATCCTGGACTTTCCAATTCGGTCTCGGCGAGGCACGGACGCGTAGTGAGGAAACTTCCATCCTTCGTCTTTTGAAGCGAATCACGTCAAGTAACGAGGGAGGGGAGGAATGGGTGCAGTGTTGCGTGTGAATCGCGATGAGGTGCGCGAGCGGATCCAACAGTTGCGTAAATGGCGGACGGAGTGGGAAGGGCAGCTAGAGGCAGCACAGCGGGTGTCGAGGTTGCTGGCGGAGGCCGTTCAGGCAGCTCCTAGGGTTCCGTGGGAAGCCCGAGCGCGGTTGAACAATTCTCGATTGGTGAGAGTAGGGGAGCGGGTGGAGGAGCTGGCTCAAGTCTTGGAACGGGCATTGGCGTGCCTGGAGGCTGCCTTCCGGGATGCTGCCGCGCTTCTTCAAGAGCCTATCCTCCGCCCTATCCTGACTACTACCCCGCTCGCTGTAGACGCCTACCAGCGTCCGCTAGCGAATCAGTTCAGCATCCGATTTCCGACTCCTACAGGTCCGGTGCCCTGGTCGACTGCTTGTGGGCCTGTGGCCCTGAGCATGGTGCTTTCCCGGATTCGAGGCCAGCTCATCCCTGCTCAGGAGGTCGCTGATAGGCTGGTTCAGATTACCGGTAAGACAGCCAAACCGGATGGTAAGGGGCGTGTTAACGTTTTTACCAGCTATCTTGACCTTCTGAACACCGCCCGGGCCTATGGGGGGGTTGAAGCAGAGCTTCGCACGATGACCTTTCAAGAAGGCCGGAATCCTTCTGAACAAGCGTGGGAGCATCTGCGGGAGGCAACCTCTCAGCCCGGTGGGGTGATCGCCCTCGTGACTGCCAAGCGCTTCACTTCCCCAGAGACTCGCGGGAGCGAAAACTGGGTTTTCAATGGCTTGTCTGCTAAGGAGGTGATTGAGGATCCCGAGCAGCGTCGCGAGGGCGATGGCGGTCTGCTTACCGGCACATCCCACGCAGGTAAAGGCGGGATCGCTCATTGGGTGGTGGTGGATCGCTTGGAAGAGATCGGGGGTCAGCGATACGTGGTGATCAATAACCCCTTTCACAATCGTCCTGAGCGCTATCCATGGGAATACTTCTGGCGTTCAATCAACCATCAGGCTTTGCAGCCGAATTCCTGGTGGTTTCTCCATTTCCGTCCCTCGACCTCCTCGAAATAGTTCGAGACCCAAGAGGAGCTTGGCCATTCGGTTACCTAAGGTCTTCATAGCTTAGGAGCCAGCCCTTTGGCAGAAAGCTCGGATCGGTCGAGAGAGATTCCCAGTTTCTGATCTGCGAGGTGCGCGCGAGGGACAAATCACGAGCGAGGGGTTGTGGGTTGATTGCGATGAAATGCGAGCGAAGAGCCGCTCGGGCAGCGCCCGGCGAGCGATGGGAAGCAATCACCAGCCGCAACGACGTCGTCCTGGCCAGAGTTGGCGAGCGTGCCGAAGAGCTAACGCGAGCGCTGGGGCTCGGTCTATTGTGCACGGATTCCATATACGAATACCAACGCTTGCAATTGGGCAGCGCTGAGCATAACCATTCATCAATAGACCGCAGTGCCGGTTTCTGTTAGGAGGTCATGCAGTGAGCCCGATCGATTAACTGGTTTCAAGATAGGCCGCTGAAGAATTTGACAGAGGATCGGACCCCGAATTGAGATCTCAGGGCCGGTCAATCCGCAGGGATGTTTATCAATTCGAGCGGGAGGGATAAAGGTAGTGTCCTGACAGGGCTCAGGGGGATCTATCCTTGGTTGTTCGGAGGTTTGGAATGGAGATGAAGCGGTTCTGGGCATCGGCCGGTGATCATTAGCCCGAGGCGCTCTTAAGAAAGCCTGTATGAGGCGGGGCAGGGATGTTATTCTTCCAGTCAACGCTACGAGTTCTAACAAATCTGAGCCGCCGATTCCCAATCAGGTTCCAGGCACCCACCCGAAATTTCCCGATGAGCGCCCGGAGGAACAGCTACGTCTGGGCCAGCGGTTGTGCCCCCGACACAAAAGTGGTGTCGACCATTGAATTGTCCTAAGCCGTAAGAGCACAAGGGGCAGTGGTTTATTGTTTTGAAAAATCCTTTCAATAATCACACGGAGCGCTAGCGTTAGGAGGATTGTATAGGCGCGATTAACGGTCAAGTCGGGAAAGGATCGCCATGATGGTTCTTTTGCGTCCGCCGAAGGAGAAGAAAGGGAAAGGAAGGAGGACGAGTGCGCAGATGCGCGGGCGATTGCCTCGGGGGACGGAAGCCGGTTTAGCCTTTGAATGAATTTCGGGGGCAATCGGCTGAACTTTACCGCCTGGTCCCTCTCTTCATCCCGGCCTGTTCATTCCAAGTGAGAGTTGTTTGTTCTATGGTTCTATAGGGAATGGATCTTCAAGTCTCGAGGGAACTGTAAGATAGGGAGCCGGATTATGGAGAGCGGGTTATTACAGTCGATTCGGGCGGCGTTGCTCGTATTAACGGCCGGGGTGATGCTGTGGGTAGATCATCGCTGGGATCTCCCGGAGGGGCGAATTCCTTCCATGATTTCCGTCTCCTTAATGGGGCTGGGATTAGGGTGTGCTGTTGCATTTCAAGATCTCTCTGGGCTGATCCTCTGGCCGGCTTTCTATCTCGGGTGGAGGGCTAGAGGCGTAGGCGGTGGGGATGCAAAGACCTGGATGGGAATCTCCGCTATGGCGGGGATCTGGGGGGCAGCGGCAGGTTTGCTGATCTTGGTGATCTTGGCTAGGGCTCGGTTGTGGAAGGCAGGGTATGGGTGGGTATTCGGGCTACGCCCCCCAGAACGAACCCCGATGGCATTACCTACTGCAGGGATGGCGCTAGGAGCTGCTTTGGTCTGTGTCTTTGGCCCGTAGGGTCGAGGAGCCGAGATCCTCTGGTGGTCGCAGGCATATCGCTTTCTACTTTCAGGGGGCACGTTCGATATGGTCAGAAGCCATTATCGCGTGTTGGTCGCTTTGGGAATATGGCTATTGATTCTATGTTTGCCTGATCGTTCGAGTGCCCAAGGCGAATGGGAATTATGGTTCGCCGAGGAATTCAATGGCAAATTTAGCATGTCGGAATGGGGGATTTATGAATTTGGTAGTAATACAGACGAGGTCGAGTTCCTGAACGATGGAGATAGTCAGGTTCTCCGGGTGGATAATGCGCTCTCTGATGGCTGGGAGGGGGAGGATCGGGCTGGGTTTGTGGCTTATTCTCTTTTGGTCCCAAACACGTATAACGAGTGGGCTCTTGAAGTCCGGCTTCGCTTTCCGGAGCGGACAGGCTTTGGGATGCTGTTCTCCGCTGGAACTGGCTCGCCGTCCGGATGTTCAGGCGGCGAATATCTAGAGTCAGTGGAGAACGTGCTTCGAATCCATTCGAATAGTGATGGCACTCAGGTCGTGCCGTTTGATGGGAGCGGGGTTAGCGTAGATGTCAGTGCGATTGCTGCGGACTTCTTCGTCGTCCGCCTTGAGGTCTATGCAGGGGGGACGTGGAACCTACTCGTGAACCGGAACTTTCAAGGGAGCGGAACGGTTCCCTCGAACCGAGCCCTGGGAGGGCTTCATATCGGGAACTATCGATATGGTTGCAAGGAGCAGGGCAACTGGACGAGCATTCATGTGGATTATGTCCGGATTTATGGGCGAAGGATATTCACACCCACATTCACGCCGACTCCCACACCCACCCCCACGTCTACTTCGACGTCGACGCCCACACCGACTTTCACACCGACCGCGACGTCGACGCCGACGATGACGCCTACGCCAACCCCGTCTTGGACACCCTCCCCCACGCCAACGCCTACGGCGACCCCTATGCCTATTGAGACAGCTACGCCGACGCCGATGCCCACCCCGACGCACACTTCAACAGCGACGTCTGTGCCAGCGCCAGTCCCGCAGCCGCCCACCACGCCAACTATTCTTCCTTCGGCCTCGCCGACTTCTACTTCAACGCCTATACCTACTCCCACGCCTACCCGACTTCAGTTATCGCCTACACCCGTGGTGACCCTCACGCGATCACCGACTGAGACTCCGATGCTTGCTCAGATGCATGTGCCTACTCTCATGCCCACCCCTACGCTCCCCTCAATCCCTCAGCCATCTTCTCGTGCGCCGAGCATCCGAGGGATTGTGTTTTTAGATCGGAATGGGAATGGCCGCCTCGATCACGGGGAGCCAGGGATCGCGGGGGCTATCCTGGAGGTGGAAGGAAAGCGGATCTCGACTGGGCCAGACGGACACTTCTGGCTGCCTATGGGGACACGGGCGAGGTTGTTCTCGCTCCCGGTGAACGGCCGGCTGACAGTGGCCGACGGCGTGCACTTTGGCGTGCAGCCACTTCGTCACCGATGGTGGTTGCTAGGGATGGTGGCGGGATTCATCCTGCTCGCGGTCTCCTGGGTGTGGGATCCGCGTCCGTCTGCCCTTCGAGCGTCGATAAGGAACCTCAATATTCGCAATGGAGGGATGGGATGACCGAGGCTGATCTGATCTTAGCGATGTTGTTAATTGCTGGCTTTGCAATGACGGGCGCCTTAATTACCTACGGTAATGCCCGCCAGGCCCGAGCTGTCCAGGAAGTAGGCAAGGTGTTGCACGACTGGGCGATTCGTCATATCCAGCTCTCTCGGGTCACTGCTGCCAGCACCATCCGGGTCGAGGACCCGATGGTCTGGCTTCAGAATGCTCTAACCCGCCTGCCGTTACCGGAGGGGAGCGCTAAGGGATTGGCTCTGGAGCGGCAGGGTCGAGGCTGGATCTTGTTTCGGAGTATGGCTGGGAAGTTACTCTTAACTCGGCCAGAGATCGATCTATCTATCCTGGAGCGGGGATCTCGGTTTGCCTCCCCCGTTCTCCCCAAGGGGGCGCTCCGTAAGGCCCAGGTGCTGGAGCTCTCTTCGGTTACTGCCTGGCCAACCTTCGATCTGGAGCTGGAGCAAGCATGGAAGCGGTGGTTCCCTGAAGATCTGCCTCCAGATCGGGTGCGGCTGATGGTCTGGCAGGAGAGCCCTCACCATCGCTAGAAGCCGCGGAGGGATGGCCCGACAACGAGAGCTTCCTCTTGCCCTCGATGCTCCGAGAGGCCCTAGAAAGCTTTCGAGAGGGGATTCAGAGGGCAGAGGGCTGAGGATGACCCCGGCGATTTAATTCTCTAGGAGATTTGGAGATCCCATGTTCGATCGCTTCGCCTTGAGAGGCGGATATCCATGGGATTGTGGCAAGCGCAGGGAGAGGTAGAGGTCTATGTTCCAGAGGCGGTCTCGGTTCGGATCTGGCCTGGGATGCGACGTCTTCCGCCACCGCCCGGTGATCCGCCAGAACTTCCTGATCTGCCGTCCTTTCCTCAACCTCCCGAGCGTTCTCCCTGGTGGACGTATGCGCCATGGTTTCTGACCTCCGCTGTATATGGCCTAATCGGACCGCTGGTCTTCGGAAGAGCGGGATGGATGTATCTCCTGTTCATTCCTCTGTCGGCTGCCTCCGCCGTTCTGGCCGGAGAAATCCAGTATCGCTGGGCATTACGGCGCCATCGAGCCCAGGTTGCGGAAGCGATCCAGCGAGTGGAGCGGCGGCTAAGGCGGTTTCTGGGGGAGCTAGAGTCCTGGCGCAGCATGGAGGAGGCTCTGGAACGTGCAATGTTCCCTGCTTGGGAGGAGTTTTGCCAGCGTCTGCAGGCCCGGACTGATCTCTGGTTCCGTCGTCGAGGGGATCCTGATTTCTTGCTCCTTCGAGCCGGAACCCATCGAGGGCCTCTGCTTGCCCGTGCGCCTCGTCGCCTGCCCGACCCGGAGGATCTGCCCTCGCCTCTGCAGAGAGTGGCGCGGGCGATCGCAGCGGCGATGACGGCCATAGTGGAACGTCCACTTTCTCTGTCCTTGAGAACTTCAACCGCTCTGGTGGTCTTTCCAGGCCAGGAGGGGGCTGTGGCCCGGATGCTTATGGAACTGGCGCTGAGCCACTCACCCGCCGAGGTGGAGCTCCGCGTGGGGCTTCGGGATGCGTATTGGGCCTTTCTCCGATGGTTGCCCCACGTTGGGGAGCTGCGAGAGGGATATGCAGGCGGTTCGCTTGCCGTTCGTGAGAGGGTTTTCGAGGTTTTCTTCCGTCGAAGAAATCAAGCGGGAGCAGAGGGCCGATCCATCCTCGTGCTCGGAGATGAAGAATGGCTGGCGGATGGTCGCCTGGGAGCCCTGTTGCGAGAGGGACCTGCAGTAGGGATTCATCCGATTTTAATCCTTCCGCCCGGAGCCCCTTTGCCCGCCGGAATCGGGATGCTGGGGATCTGGATGCCCGATGGGGGGGTGCGGGTTATAGACCTACACAGCGGACGATCAATGGAAGGCGTGGATTTAGCTCCCCGTCTTTCTCCGAGCCTTGCCGAAGCCATGGCTAGGGAGTTGGCTTGTCTGCGGCCCATGGGAACCGGCGAAGTAGCGGCAGTTCACCATGCTCCTGCCTTGTGGGGAATAAGCAATCCCGAGCCGGAGTCGATCATTCAGGCTGTCCAGGTCAATCGGAACGATCACGAGGGGCTTGCAGTTTCAATAGGATACACCGATGAGGGCAAGCCTTTTGAACTGGATCTGCACGATCGCGCTCATGGCCCTCACGCGATGGTGATTGGGACAACAGGATCTGGTAAAAGCGAGGCGATGCGCACTTTGGCGCTGGCCCTGGCTGTGCGATTCTCCCCTAAGCGGGTGCAACTGTTCTTTATCGATTTCAAGGGGGGCGGCGCCTTTGCCCCTCTGGAAGGACTGCCCCACTGCATAGGGCTGCTTTCCAACTTGGATGCTCGGGAAGCCGCTCGTGCTTTGGAGACATTGGAGGGGGAGCTAGACCGACGTCAGCGACTCTTAGCGGAACGAGGGGTCGACCACGCAAATGCGGCCGGGCTGCCGCATCTGATCGTGATGGCCGATGAATTCGCGGAGATGCTAGAGCAGATCCCCGATGGGATCGGTCGGATGATCCGCTTGGCTCGACTGGGGCGAAGCTTAGGTATGCATTTAGTGCTGGCTACCCAGCGCGTGGGAAGCGCGGTGCCGGGAGATCTGCGCGCGAATTTGCGTGTGCGGATCGCATTGCGAACCGAAACGCCTGATGAGTCGATGGCCGTTCTCGGTCGGCCGGATGCGGCCTTCCTGCCCGGAAGAGGCTGGGCCTTCATTCAGGTGGGACAAAATGAGGTGTTCCAACGTGTTCGGTTCGGTTATGTGTCGGGGTTCTCGATCGGAGTGCGGGAGGAGATTGCGATGGACCCGTCTGATCCGGACCGGAAGCTCCAGCGACGTTGGGTGGGCGGAGATGGTGTTCGAGACCTGGATCGGCTGGTGGCGACACTTCGAGAGATAGATCCCCCTGCACCCCCGCTAGCTCCGCCGCCGTTGCCCGAAGATCCCGGAGATCCGCAGGTGGAGCATCTCCATCAGATCGGTCTAGGCGTGGCGGATTTTCCGGAACACGGAAATGTCCAGTGGGTGTTTTGCGACATCCGAGTTCCTGATCTCTATCTGATCGGCCAATCCGGGACTGGAAAGACCAGAGCGTTGCGGGCGATGGCCACCGCGGCGGCCCGAGCGGGACGCCAGGTTTTCGTAGTGGATGATCATGGGGATTGGGCTGACGCAGCATGGGCCATTCGAATAGATCCGATGGACCGCGAGGGGATGGGGCGGCTGTTCCAAATTCTCCGAAGGGCAAACCGCGCGGCACTGCTGATCTTAGACGGAGTAGATGGGATGGGAGAAGAGGCTCAAATCGCTTTGGAGGCCGGTCTAGAAGCCATACGGGATCAATCCGATCTCTGGATCTGGACAGCTGCGCGGCGGGAAATCACGCTGAGGCCCTTGCGGGGCCGGCCAGCCCATCGGGTGATCCTAGCCCTCGAAGCCCGTGATTGGGAGGGGCTCGTGGGGCGAATACCTGTGCCAGAGAGGCCGTTCTGTGGGCGTTGGTGGGGGGAGGGACGATGGCGAGAGATCCGGTTACGGCAACGAGAGGGAGGGGCACCGCTCGCCCAGCCGCTGCCTCGGGCGCCCTGGGTGTCATGGTCGGATTGGCCGCTGCCCTTGCAACGGGAGGACGGCGTGATGTTCCCACTTGGTTGGTGGGATGCGGATTTGGAACCGGCGGCCCTTTTTCTAAACCGGCAGCGACCTGCCTTAGGGATGACTCCCGATATCGCTTGGGGCCGCGGGGTGATCGAGGAGTGGACGAGGCGGTTGCGCGACGCCGGATGGAGGATCCTCGCTTGGGATCCGGAAGGTCATTTAGAGGGCTTGGTGGAAAGCGTGGAAGATCTGCCGGTCTTCTTCGAGCATGCCCTAGAGGGCGAGAGAGAGGCCAAGGGGCCGAGAGGAGTGCTGCTTGTGGTGGACACGGAAGCGTTACGGATGCGGCTTGGATACGGAGGTGAGATCCCTTCGGCATTGCGGCGCCCAACGCATTGGATCTGGTTGTGGGTGGGACGGGATGGGCTCGGCTTGCGCGGGTGGCGGCTACTTTCGGAACCAGAAGACCGACGGGTGATCCCGATAGCTATCGGGCACCCGGGTCTGGTCTGGGTGGCAGGGCCAAATGGCGGACGTTGGGCGATTCTCCCGACGTCGATTCGGAATGGTTTCGGAACCGGAAATTAAAACAAGACCATACCTAATCTATCTACCAAACAGGACAGTCAGGAGGATGAAATGGGAATTCGCAGCATGCGACAGGTGCTTCCCTTGCTGATTGGTATTTCACTAGCAGCAGGAATAGCCATGCTCGCCCGATCCTTCATTGTCGCTGGCATTCCCGAGATGAAGACAGTCTTGGTGGCAAATGCGCCGCTGCAACCGGGAGAGACCTTTCACGGAGGTTTAGTTCGGTCAGTGGTTGCGCATGACTCCCCGTTCCTTCGAGGCGTGCTTCGAGAGGAAGAGCTCTCTCGCTTTGAAGGGGGAACTGTGTTGATGTTCATCCCTGCAGGGGCTTTTATCCCTCGCACAGCGATCGCTCCCTCAGGCCAGCTTACGGCTACTGCCCGTCTTTCTGCTGTAATGATCGAGGGAGAGCAGTTACTTACCCTAATAGATACCGATCGAATTCATGGGCCGCCATTTTCGATGTTGCGTCCTGGGGATTGCCTGGACATCGTGGCGTTTTTTGAAGCTTCGCTAGCGAGTTCACCCTCAGAAGCGGTGGTCGCTTCAGAGAGATTGGCCCTCGAGCGAATGCAAGATGGGCTTGCAAGGCCAGAGATTACGAGGACTTTGGGACTCTCCCCTTCCATTCCAACCCGGCCGATGGCAAAATGGCTAGCTCGTGGTGTCGTTCGATCCATCATCGGTCTTTCGGCACCGGGCAGTGGAGAAGGGACGACCGCCGTGCGAACCACGACTACGCTCGCAGGGTCGCCTCGCCTATTGCTCGGCGTTCCCGAGCAGGCGCTGGAAGGGATCGTCTACGCCCTGGGCGCGGCAAAGGATGTGCATTTAGTGATCGCACCCCCATGCACTCGAGCCGAGATCCCTCCTTCTACGGGATTTGCAGAGAGGGATCTAGAGGAGTGGATTCGGGCTGGCCGCCTGTCTGCAGGCCCTCCGGTCTTCTTCCTTCCGTCTGATACGAGCGATCTGCAATCTCCATCCCAGCGTTGAGGGAGCCACAATGGGGATGAATGTCTTGGTTCTGGGGAACTTAAGTGGAATCGGCGGGGAGATCGCTAACCAGCTGGCTCGGCTCGGGCATGAGGCTTATGCCATGCCAGGAGTGGTGGCAGTGGAAATCCTAGCCGGGCTTCGCCCACAGCTGATCATCCCAGTATCCACCGAAACTGGGATGACAACAAATACTGTTAGCCGTCTGATCGCTGAAACCCAGGCGGCTGTCATAGTGGTCGCCTCACCAGGCAATGCTTGGGCAACATGGGCAGAACACCTTCGATATCCGGTCATCCCCCCCGAACGAGCCGCTGAGGAAATTGCCACCCGCCTGAGCGAGCTGATGGCCCACATTCAAGCCACCGAGCAAGCTCGCTATTTGCAGACCATATACGGCGCTCCGGTGGTGGTCACCAGCCAGCCCCGCGTCGTCGGGTTTGGAGGACCTAAGGGCGGGACAGGGAAGAGCACAGTGGCTGCGAATGCGGCTGCTCTCTTAGCCGCCCGAGGAGTCTCTATACACGTCATCGATGCCGAGTCTGACACGCGGGGCAATCAGCCCGACCTGTTCCGCTTGGGAGACGGAATGCCAATATATTCCATCTTAGAGCTGGCCAGCGCCGGTCCTCCCCCCTCCCGGACTGGTGGTGTGTTCGAGCCTGGGGCACACGTGCCGATCTTCTGGAGTCAGGTTCCATCGCCCCGAGGGATCCGTTGGAATCTGCGGCTGACCGCTGGATTGCTTACACTGGATCCTATCATCGGTGAGCGTTCCCTCACGGTTCTAGCGCGGGCAGCGGATTGGTTAGATTTCGCTATTGAACGAGCCACCAGTGAAGGATATACCGTCATCTTGGATACCGGGAATAACTTGATGTCCCCCCTCTCGCTACGGGCCATCAATCGCTCTCAAGTGCTATATATCGTCTTGGAGCCCGAGGACACTGGCTTAATCGCCGGAGCTTCGTGGTTGGCTCACGTTTACCGGATCGCAGGACCGGATGCCTTCTCGAATAAGATCCGAATTGTGTTTAACAAGGTTCGAGGAGAATCCGGCTCGGAGCTGGTGGGACGGCTACGGGAGCATGTGGAGACCATCTTAGGACATCGGTTGCCGAGGGCGATGCCGGTGCAGATTTTGCCCTTCTTGGATATCGACATCGCTCGAGCGCAGACCAGCTTCCGATTAGGAGTGGAGCACTTAGCGGTTCTTCAGTTTCTAACGAATGGGCGATATGCGGAGGAGACCCGTGAGTTCACGAACGTCCTCCAATCTATGCTGTCGGAACTATTTCCGATCCTCGGGGTTGCTCCGTCCCCTCGCGAGTCCTCTCCTCGCTTTCGGTTTCCTTGGAGAAAATGATCAAGGGCACTCCCTAGCCGGGAGGAAACTATCCTTCCTCATCAGGTTCTCAAACCCCCGGGGATTCTTATAGGGTCGCAGGCAACAGGCAGCAGCCTGTCCCATTCCATCTCCTAATTCATCATCTGGCTTGTCCCATGTTCATCCAAGGGCCGAACGCTTTCCCTTTGAAACCCCTCAAGTGATATACTGGTTGTGACTTAAGGAACATATATGCTTGAAGGCGGCTAAAATCAGCGACAGGATCTGATGTGCATGCGCTGGCCCGAGCGTTGAGCAAACACCAAGGGATCAAAGAATGCTCGAGGAAGAGGAATAGGAAGCTGCTTTCCCAATGGATCGCTTAGGGCTTCTTAAGCGCCTAAAGCAGGCGGCCGATTGCAGCTGCAAGCAGGGAGGTTCTCCCTTTCCGAATAGCAACACGGGCATGATCTTTTCCGGAGCTCTTGGCCCTATGCGGGTGTTGATGATCGCGCCGACTTCTTTTTTCAACGATTATGGATGTCATGTGCGCATCTTAGAGGAGGCCAGAGCCCTCCAATCTTTGGGGATCCAGGTCAAGATTGTGACTTATTATAAAGGCCGGGATCCCGCGGGCTTAGACATTATACGCACGCCTCCTCTACCTTGGCGCTCCCACTACGAGGTCGGATCCTCCCGGCATAAGATTGCTTTCGATCTGTATTTGGCCGCGACTTCACTGGTCACGGCGCTTCGCTGGCGTCCACACCTGTTGCATGCGCATCTGCATGAAGGCGCGCTCATCGGGGTCGTCCTTCGGGCGTTGTTGCGAGTTCCTCTGATTTTCGATTTCCAGGGCAGCCTGACCGGAGAGATGATCGACCATCGTTTTTTGAATCCGGATGGGCCATGGTATCCCCTCATGCGACGCCTGGAGGTCTGGCTTGATCAACAGCCGGACTTGATCCTTACCAGCACAATTCATGGGGCTCGCCTGTTGATCCATGCTTTTGGTGTGTCCCCGGATCGGGTGATCCCATTTCCGGATGCCGTGAACGTGGAAGTTTTTCGCCCCCCGTTTCCAGAGGAGATCCCAGCGCTCCAGCGGTTGCGGGAAACCTGGGGGATCCCACCAGAGCGTCGTCTAGTGGTCTACTTGGGATTGCTAGCCCCTTACCAGGGCACAGATCTGTTGCTGAAAGCGGCCGCTCGCGTGGTTCGCATACAGCCTCACGTTCACTTCCTGATCATGGGATTTCCCGGGGAGACGAATTATAGGGCCCAGGCAGCCACTTTGGGGATTTCAGATCATATAACGTTTACGGGGAAGGTGCCTTACGAACAGGCCCCACTTTACCTTCGGTTGGGCGAGCTGGCCGTGGCACCGAAAATGTCGGCAACCGAGGGCAGTGGAAAGCTGCTCAATTACATGGCCACCGGCCTTCCCGTCGTCGCCTTTGACACCCCTGTCAGCCGTGAGTTCATGGGGGAGGAAGGCTACTACGCCCGATGGGGGGACGCGGACAGCTTAGCGGAGCAGATCCTATACGCTCTCCGTCATACGGAAGAATCTGCGGAGCGGGGTAGACGGCTCCGCACCCGTGCTATGGTCTACTACAGCTGGAAAGCCGCTGGGAAAATCTTGCTGGATATCTATACGTTCGTGCAGCAAGGGGCATGCTTCCCAGCGCGAGCTCTTAGATTATCGCAGAAGAGACCCCGTGTGAAAGAGCCCTCTCGGAGGACTTCGGGGGCGGGCAGTCGGTCTTTAATTGAAAAGCGGACGCTTGGTTGAAGGCCTACCGGATGGGACAGGATAAGTCCATCCTTTAGATTTGGAATAAGCGCTGGCGAAGAGTTGGCTTGTTCGGCCGAGAGAGTTGGGCAAGGCGAGAACATGTCAGATGCCCTCTAAGAGAGCGATCGACAGAAAATGATGGACGGTATGGAGGGTTCGAACATCTGCCTTGTTGTTCTACAGCTGCGATTAGGTGGATGAGGATCTTCTGAGGTGTGAAGGTTAAGGAATCGGATGGTTCGAGCCCGTCGTTCTCTTGAAAGTATTTTTGAGAAGTTGACCCTCAAGGCAAGCGCGGAGGTTCCTCAGTAACCCGAGGGAAGATCTTACAGGCGAGGGTGAGGTAGATGCTCTATGGGTTTGTGGAACTTTGGCGTTATCGAGATCTGCTCTGGCTGCTCACCGTGCGGGATCTCCGAGTCCGCTATCGCAACTCGGTTCTCGGGGTGGCCTGGTCTTGGATGAATCCATTGCTGATGATGTTGGTGTTTACTTTTGTATTCACCGTAATGAGCCGTGGCCCCGCCGATCTTCCCAACTTTCATGCCTTCGTTTTAGTGGGGATCTTGGCCTGGAACACTTTCGCGGCATCTGTGCAAAGCGCTGCGGAGAGCATCACCGCTAACGCTGCCTTAGTCCGGAAAGTCTATTTCCCGCGCGAGGTCTTTCCCCTGTCGGTTGTCCTTTCCAACTTGTTGAATTTCCTGATCTCCCTTCCCATCTACTTTGTGGTCGCATGGGCTTCTGGGATCCAACCAACACCCTGGTTGCTTCTTCTGCCATTGACTGTGCTGGCGCACGGGATGTTCACAGCGGGAGTTGCCCTTGCTGCATCGGCTTTCCACGTGTTTTATCGGGATACGGCCCACATCCTGCAAGTGTTGTTGCTAGCGTGGTTCTTCCTAACCCCGATTTTCTACCCGATCTCCATTCTCCCTCGGAACGCCTCGTTTCTCTGGATTTCCATTGATGTTTGGCTTTGGACTCGGCGTTTGAACCCGATGGCTTCGATCATCGCTTCCTATCACGATCTGCTTTACTACGGGACATACACGGCGCCGGATTTCCTCATACGCACCATAGCCACCTCCGGATTGGTGTTGCTGGCAGGATATGCCCTCTTTCGGCGTCTCAGCCCGCGCTTTGCAGAGGAAGTGTAAAAGAGAAGACGGCCCTCGCCTGCTCGAATCAACCCTGTGGATTTAGGGCGAAAGCTTTGGGCAGGGCAGGGCGTAGGAGCTAAGCAGAGCCTAGCCGCTCCAAGGTCATGGGGAAGGGCTCCCCAGCGCGGACAGCTACGCTAGGGATCCCGCTGCCTTCCAACAGGGGGAGAATGCGGTGGAGGATCTTCGGCCCGCCAAAGGAGGCAACTTCTAGCACGATCGCCGCTGTGCGGATCCCATGAGCGCGCAGGTTTCGGGCTGCGATCACCCATCGCGGATCGCCGGAGGGAGTGATCAGCATAAGGAGGGAACCACGGGCCGTCTGCAGCATGGGGGACTGCAGCGTCTGATCAAGGGGGATCTTCCCATCGGCTCGCAGCAGCGCTAGTCCCTCTAAGAGGCGCTCTAAATGGCTTCTCCCCCGATGGGGCGGTAGGATAAACTGTCGGGAACCGGAAGCTAGGATCCCCACTATCCGGTCATGTTGTAAAAGATAGGCGGCTATCGAGGCGGCGAGGGCGATCGCATATTCCTCTGTGGAAAGAGGAAGAAGCCTTGGCTTTTCCGCTGGCTGTTCTTCTTCGTTGCGATCCGGCCGATGGAAATGTGCGTCAGCCATTAGGTCGAGGACGATCCAAACCTTCCCCGCGGGTTCCTGATCGAACTCCTTGACCATAAAGCGTTCCCGCCGGGCGGTGGAGGGCCAGTGGATGCGACAAAAGGCATCCCCCGGCTGATACTCCCGCACTCCACCTGCGTTAGGGGTTGCCTCAGTTGTCCGCCGTTGCACTGCTCGGCCCCCTTGCCACAAATCAACAGGCAGGCCCAACCGCGAGAGCGGGAATATAGGAGGGTAGATTAGCACTTCATCGGTTTCCCTCAGCTGTAGAGTCGCCTCAAAGAGGCCGAAAGGATCGGTTCCGATCAGGGTCAGAGGCCCGAGACGATAGCGCCCTCGACGATGACAGTGCGTTCGAACTGTCCACAGGCGTTCCCCTCCTATCCCCAGATTGTGCAGCACAAAGCTTGCCCGATGGCCAGGTAGGGTGGAGGCATCACGGATTTCCAGCCAGATCTTGGGCAAGAAGCTGGTGTTCCGGAGGATCAGAGTTTCCTCGAAGAGGCCGCCTATGTGATTGCGCCGGGAGCGTGGGATCCGCTGGATCTCCAGATCCCGCACCGCGCTCCAGGCCCAGAGAAACGAGAGGATGAATAGAGCGAGGAGCATGTATGTGAGGTGATACAGAATTGAGCGACCCGTGATGGTCGCTGTCAGGCCGACAATCACCGTTAGCAGCAGCAGACCCTTCGCTCGGGGTCGCAGAGTCCATCGAAAGGTCGGCTGCTCCGGAGAGGATGACTGGAGTTGCAACCATGGGGGGAGCGCGGTCATGGAGACCGAACCTCCCATGGCACCGTAGGAATGAGCTGGAGCTCGCCCCGATAGATGCGAACCTGACCGATGATCTCCACTCTAGCCCCCTTTCCTTTCAATCGCTCAGGAATCATCTCCGCGACATTCTCCCACAGGATCACCGGGATAGCTCCGCTCTCGTCGCGCACGATCAGGCGCAGCCCGGCGGAGAAGCTACTCGCCTCTATAACTTCCCCGCGGATCTGCACCCGTGCGCCTTGATCGTCCGGAGTCAGGCTCCCGATAAGACGAGGAGGTGCATCGGGGCGCACCCCCCTCCGCACAAGGATGTCACGACCTCGCTGAGGAAGCAACTCCAGCTCCCCACGATATAAGGTCAGCACCCCCGTAGCCCGGATTGTTGCCCCTAAGTAAAGCCCCTCCCGCCCAGGCAGCTCTGCCATCTGCCGATTCGGGATAAAGAGGCGAAGACGATGCCCACCCTGTTCCAAGATCACAGCCCATCCCGGCGCGAAGCCTCGAAGATCGCTCACCACGCCTTCGACCGTGAGGCGGTTCCCTAGCTGTTGGGTGGAAACCTCACCCAGCGGGAAGGGTGTGACTGTCGGCCGCGGGCGAGGGGTTAGGGAGGGAGTGAGCGAAGGGGTGGGGGATGGAAAAGAAACTGAAGTAGAAGTAGGAGAAGGGAAAGGTGTGGGGGTAACTATAGGCAGCTCCCAGTGCAGGTCCAGTGAGAGCTCCGGGAAAAGCACCTTTTGCCCCCGGATCTGCCGCAGTCTACCCCACGCTTGCAGCCGGGCGCCCACGGGGGGCGTGGCGGAAAGCGCTGCCTGAAGCTTCTGAGAAAGTCGGATCTCGATCGTTCCAGTCTCGTCCTGGAGCATCCATCGACCTTCATCCCGCTGAAGGAGGACGCCTTGGATGCCCACCCAGGTGCCGTCCGGGAGATCGAGGGCCTGGGCGATGGGCCAGGGAATCGGTGCCCAGGGGAGGATGGCCCATCCCTTTGGGTCATCCAGCACCACTTGAAGGGAGTCCCGGTAAAGCCCTAATGCGCCGGTGATCTGAAGCCCGGCTCCCAACGGCAGCTCCGGCCGTCCGGCCAGAGTTTCATACCAGGCCACCTCCACCTCCCCAGTCTCATCCTGGATTCGGACGAGGGTCAGGCCGGCGTAAGGACGGCGCACATTTCGGATCTGGCCAGCGACCTGGATTCGCGTTCCAAGGGTGACACTGGGAAGCGTTCCCAGAGAAAGGGGAATCGGCTCAGGCCGTTGGATGACTAGGCCATCCGGAGAGAGGATCTCCAATATCGAGGAATCCAAGTTTTCCCGAACCCGTCCCTCGACCGTCACAACATCCGCCGTTCGGGGGATCCGCTCCTGGTGTTGTAGCGCTGTCGCCACGGATCCGGAAGCGAGAACCCTCAGATCCGCAGCGCCATCGTTCAGGCGAAAGAGGAGGCGAGGCTCTTCCGGATCCCAGCGAGGTGGCTCCACGACCGTGCCCTGCACGCGCACGTATCCTGCGATGGGTTCGGACTGGAGCTCCGAAAGCGAGCGAGTGGGTATCGGCTGGAACCGGGCTTGCAGCCAGAGGGAGAACAATCCGGCGAGCGCCAGGGCGAGGGCGCCTAGGACCCGGTTTCGAGAGATGCCAGGTGGGGTGTAGCGCGTCAGCATCGTCGAAATCCTCGAGACCAATTCCCTCATGAACATGATAGCCAGCACGATCTCCGGTCAGGGGATCCCGGGAGATTACAAAGGGGGCCCAAGATCTGTTCAGCAGATCTCTAATTCTTCTCAGAGAAAGAGGACGAAAGCAGCTCGAGAGGGGAATAGGTGATTGAGGATCGCCTGAGCCTTGACTGGCGCGAGATCCGGACACCTGGCTGTTATTCGAAGGGCTTGCGATCTTCCTTGTCGCAGTGGATTGTACCTGCCCAGGGGTGGAGGCAAGTTCCCTGGTCGCGAGAGGATGGCTTAAGGCGAGGTCTGCGTCCGGCGGGCCTTCCCAGGTGAAATCCCGAGGAGGACCGGCCGCTTTCAGCGACGATTGGAGAATTTCACCGGCTGGTGGGTCGATTCGTTGAAAGGGATATACGCCGTTTGAGCTCTGAGGTTTCCTCAAGAGCCAGCCCGATAAACATTGCACAAGTCCAGCAGAAGATGGATCTTCACGGATTCGCCTGTGTCCATTCACTCGGCTTGGTGAGCCATGGAAGGATTTCAGAAGGAACCAACATATCCACTGGCTCTCCCCGGGCCAAGCGTTGGCGAACCTCCGAAGAGGAGACCGCTGTGAAAGCCGGATCGAGGGACACGAAATAGATCCGCGCCCGATAGGTTTCCCGAGAAGGATCTTGCAGAAAGGCCTCTAAGGCCGGTCGATCCCATGGCGGACGGGGAGCCACAATCAGACAGGCAGTCTGAAAGAAGGATTGGAGGGCAAGTTCCATCGGGGGATCTGAATAATACTGGGCATTGAATAGTCGAACAACCGTGTCGCCTCCGACGACGAAGAAAAGCTCCGAACCTGCCCCTACGGCCTCTCGAAGCGCCTGGGCCTTCTCGAAGAAGCGGGCTCGATTACAGAGGGCCACGCTCCATCCCAAGCGCTCTCGGGCGATAGCCTGCAGCATTTCCAGCCGCTCCCTCAACTTGAACCCGGTGAGCGGCTTCTCCACATGGGTGACGGCGAGCAGGAGCACGCTTTCTTCGAGGCGAAAGGATTCCTGGGCGGTCTCCATCAGGGCCATATGGGCCCGGGTGGGAGGATTGAAAGATGCCGACAGGACCCCAATGCGTCGCGCTTTAGGGCAAGCCCGATGGACCCAGCGCCATTGTGGAGGAGCTTGGGGATCTAGGCTTTCTACCTCTGGCGTTCGATCGTTCGCCATTCCCTGGGTCTCACTGATCTTTTCAGATAGACTTTGGATCAACGAGCTATGTCTCTGGCTTTGTGAGTTTTGTGTTTCACCTCAGCGGACCGAGCGCATTAGACCGATCAACGGCTGTGGGGCTCAGAGTGTTCAGAGGCTAGAGGCGCTTCCCTGCTCAGGGCGCGAAGAGCGTCTGGGAGCCGCGGGATGAGATCGCCGGCGGTCACGCCAGCGGCCCCGATCTCCTGGCGCGCCTGCTCCCCGGCCAGGCCGTGGAGATAGGCGCCCAGCGCGGCGGCCTCGAAGGGTGCCAGCCCCTGGGCTCGCAGCCCGGCGATCGCTCCCGCCAGCACATCCCCAGTCCCCGCCGTGGCCATCGCCGGGTTGGCAAAGGGCATCACCCGCGCCCGCCCGTCCGGGGCGGCGACCACCGTGAACGCCCCCTTCAGCACCACCACGTGGCCCCAGTTTTGCGCAAACTGCATGGCGACCTCCAAGCGGTTGCGATTGATCGCTTCCTTATCCAGCCCGGTGAGCCGGGCCATCTCGCCGGGATGGGGCGTGAGGATCGCAGGGCCTGGCAGGCGGGTCGCCCATTCTTTCGCTTGGGCCAGGGCGTTCAGGCCGTCCGCATCCACCACCAGAGGCGGCCAGGTCCAGTTGGAAACGGCTGGCCTTATCGCCTCCTCATCTTCGATATGAAAACCGATGCGTCCTCGCCGCGCGGTCCGCTCCATTCCGAACATCGTATGGACGAAGGTCACGGCCTCCTTCTCCTGGGTCAGACCAGGGCCCAGCACCATCGCGGCATAACCCTCCACGGCCTTCGCCAGGACCTCCACCGCGTCCGGGATCAGAACGCCGAGCTCATCCGGCAGCAGCACGTAAGTGATCTCGGTGGTTTTGGCCGCCAGGACGGGGTAGATCGCCCGCGGGACAGCGAGGGTGACCCATCCGGCACCGACGCGCGCTGCCGCCTGGGCGGCCAGCCAGGGAGCGCCGGGGTAGTTGATGGAGCCGGCCACTACCGCCACCTTCCCAAAAGTGTTTTTGTGCGCATCCGCCGGGCGCGGCGGACACCAGGCCTGGGCGGTGGCAATATCCATGACCTCGAATGCCCCTTCCGGTGCCCATTTGGGCCCGATCCCGATATCGGCGACCACCAGCTCGCCGACAGCATGGGCCGTTGGGAAGCGGAAATGCCCAACCTTCGGATAGGCGAAGGTCACTGTGAGATCGGCATGGAAGGCGTTGGGATCCAGTTCACCGGTGTCGTAATTCATCCCGGTCGGTCCATCCACCGCCACCAGCCAGGGCTCGGGCGGCGTTCGCAGAGCCCAGGCGGTGGGGATCAGGGGGAAGCCTGGAGCAAAGAACGAGGTCGGCCACGGCCGCCGATCCTTCACCTCCGCCCGCACGATCTGCAGCATGCGGAGCAGATCCCCCTCCAGTGGGCGCGCGGTCCCGGTCCCCAGCAGCGCGTCCACGATCACCGCGGCGCTTCGTGCCCACAGGCGCAGCACCCGCCCTGTTCGATCGTCCTCCGCCTGGGCGATGAAGCAACCGGCCGCCTTCGCGGCCTGGAAAACCGGATCGGTCTCCTCGCGAGGCTTCAACAGATAACAGGCCACATCGGCCCCTGCTTCTTTTAGGAAGCGGGCGGCGGTCAGGCCGTCACCGCCGTTGTTCCCCGGGCCCACCAGGACGAGGATGCGGCGGCCCCGGACGGACATCCGTCGCATGATCTCGGTGGCCACGGCGTGGCCGGCCCGCTCCATCATCCGGGCGTAGGTATGACCGGCCGCATCGGCGGCCGATTCCGCCTGACGCATTTGAGCCACGGTCAGCACTTTCATCGCTCGAGCTCCTGAGCCGCTGAAGCAGTCTTCCTTTTCGGGTTTCGGGTGCACCTCTAAGGGCGCCCCTGTGCCCCCGTCTCCGCACAAAGGCTGCCTTAAAGCGGTTCTGCTCCCCTAGGACGGATCATGCGTTGCGATTCGCCAACCCGTCTTTCCTCGGCGACCTCCGGGCCTCGGGGGAGGGTTCACCAAGGCGAGCGCCTCCTGCCGGTTGACGGTGAAGCACAGCCGCCACGGGCGGCCCTTACAGGATCACAGGGATCGGATCGGCCAAGCGGATCTCCTCCAGGGAGACCTGACATCGGTAAGCGAGGACCTGAACGCCCTGGGCGGCGGCGGCCCGCAGGATCTGCCCGAAATCCGGATCCGCCGCATCGTGAGGGCGGAACGCTTGAGCGTCCGGCCGCTGCACGATAAAGAGCACGAAGGCCTGAGCGCCATCCGCGCGCGCTGCTATCAGCGCCCTCACGTGGCGCCGCCCTCGCTCGGTCGGCGCGTCCGGGAAGA
>JANXBD010000032.1 GCA_025057635.1 Thermoflexus sp.
TCGCCCGGATCATTGAGGCGATCCAGGAGGTGTGGCCGGCCGACGAACTGGTGGAGGCAATGGGCGTGGGCGTTCCCGGCCCCCTGGACCCACGGACCGGCGTGGTGCTCACCGCGCCCAACTTGGGCTGGGAGAACGTCCCTCTGACCGATCGGCTTCGGGAGCGGTTCGGCGTGCCATGCTTTGTCGGCAACGACGCCAACCTGGCCGCCCTGGGCGAATGGCAATACGGGGCGGGTCGTGGCCATGCCCACCTGGTGTATCTGACCATCAGCACCGGCATCGGGGGCGGGGTGATCACCCACGGCCTCCTGTTGGAGGGCGCCCACGGGCTGGGGGCGGAGCTGGGGCACATCATGGTGGAACCCCGGGAGGGGCCGCGCTGCGGTTGCGGGCAGAAGGGCTGTCTGGAGGCGATGGCCTCCGGAACCGCCATCGCCCGCATGGCTCGGGAGGCGTGGGCCCGGGGGGAGCCGGTGCCCTGGTCGGATCCGGCCACCGTGACCGCCGCCGATGTCGCCTGGGCGGCAACGCGGGGAGATCCGGTGGCGAGCGCCATCATGGATCGAGCGGCGTTCTACCTGGGGGTCGGGATCGCCAGTTTCTGGCACATCTTCAACCCCACCCTCATCATCCTGGGCGGCGGCGTGATGAAGACCGGCGATTGGTTCCTAGAGAAAATCCGCGCTTATGCTCAAGAGCACGCCATGACTCCCGATTACATCACCCCGATCGTCCGGGCTGCTCTGGGAGATGATGCGGGATTGCTGGGAGCGCTGGCCTACGCGCGGCTGCGGCGCTCCGCATAGGCAAAGGGCTGGGGACGGCGGCCCCAAGCGGCCGTCTCCCGCCTGCTCATCCTTCCATTTCTTTCAGGAGCTCCCTCCACTCCCTGGGCGTGTTGATGTTCCGCCATGAGCGGCCCTCCGGGTCTACCGTGCGCCAGGCGGATGGCGGGAGATACCGCACCCGGATCGCCGGATAAAAGGCGAACATCGCTCGCTGCCCGCAGGCTAACGCAGAAGCGATGGCGTTGAGACAGGAGACCCGATACAGGGCGTGCAGCGGCTCTGGGCGCCCCTGGTCATCGAGCAGGACGACCGCGTCGGCCTGCTCTCGCTGTTTGAACATCCATTCCGCCACGCGCGGATCCGCCAGGGGCATATCGCAGGCCATCGCGAAGGCCCATTCATAGCGCGCGCTCAACAAACCCGACCACAGTCCCCCTAGGGGGCCGACCGGGGGCGAGGGATCGGGGACCATGCGGGCGCTGAGGTCCTGGAAGGGATTGAGATCAGGAGCGATCAGGATCACGTCGTCGGAGATTGAGGAGAATCGATCGATCAAATCGGCGATCAGCGGACGCCCCTTCCAATTCAGGAAGGCTTTGCTCCTTCCCATCCGGCGGCTCTGGCCACCAGCGAGGATCACCACGCTAACACTGCACATCGCGTCTTGCTTCCAGACTTCATATGACCCTTGGGGAGCGGGATGCTGAGACCGCGTTTGAAGGATCCGGGAAAGTCTCCGGGGCGAGCGCTAATCGAAGACTCTTTACGGTTCGCTTGATCATAAAGTATATTTTATGTGCGATTTACAGGGGCAGCTTTAATCAAATCCCCTTTGGGAGTGCTATGGCCCGCGAACGGCATCCCTGCCCCAGGATATTCGGGATATTATGGAAGAGTTCATACGCTGTATGTGATGTGATATTCCTTCCTGAGGAGGCAGACGATGTTTGGACGATCAAGGCCGGAGAAGGCAATCGCGATCTCCAAGCCCTCAAGCCCAGGATCGCCCTTGGAGACCGTGTTAGGTCCTACCTGCGTGATCAGGGGTGTATTGCAGGGCGACGGGATGATCCGGGTAGAGGGCATCTTCGAAGGTTCAATGGAGATCAGCGGGAACCTGATTATCGGAGAGAACGCGCGGGTTCGGGCGGAGGTGCGCGCCACAAATATCTCGGTGGCGGGCATGCTGATCGGGAAAATCTATGCCACTGGCCGGGTGGAGATCCTCTCCACGGGCAAGGTATGGGGGGAGATTCAGGCGGGATCCTTAGTTATCGATGAGGGCGGGTACTTCCGTGGGCAATCCTTGATGCCCGGCGCCGAGCCAGAATTCCCAATGCTGGAGCCCCCTCGCGCGGAGCATCCAGAGCAGGAGGAACGGGTGATCGACCTGCGCACGCGGGAAGACACGCGAGACACATGAACAACATCGAGTATTGATGCATAAAGAGGCGTTGTAAACAGGCGTTGTGTTGCAAATCATCGAATGAGCCTCTGCTGTGCTTCTTGCGAGTGGTTTGTTCGAGGAACGGTAGTGGCCGATGGTTATATCTGTGCGTTCCGGAGGCTGAGGTCATGCCGGTGATTGCAGTGGTCGGTGCGCTGTGGGGTGATGAAGGGAAAGGCCATATCGTGGATTTCTTGAGCCGCGAGGCCGAGATCGTGATGCGGGTGCAGGGCGGCGATAACGCAGGCCACACGGTGGTGAACGAATATGGAACCTTTCGTCTCCATCTCATTCCTTCCGGCGTCTTCCACCCGGGAACGACCTGCATCATCGGTGCGGGGACTGTTGTGAATCCCGACGCGCTGCTTCAGGAGCTGGCAGAGCTGGAAGCGGCTGGAGTGGATACCTCTCGCGTCTGGATTTCGGATCGTGCCCACCTGGTCTTCCCCTATCACCGCCAACGGGATGAGCTGGAGGAACGCATTCGGGGCGATCGCCCGTTGGGCACCACCCGCCGAGGGATTGGCCCAGCTTACAGCGACAAGGCGGCCCGGATTGGCCTGCGGATGGGTGACCTCCTGCATCGGGACTGGCTTCATCGCCGTCTTCGGCAGGCTTACGCGGCGATCTCTGCGTGGATGGTCGCGCTGAACGGCAAGCCCCCCTCTTTCGAGGAGCTGATCGCCCAATCCGAGCGGTGGCGCGAGCATTTAAAGGAGCGAATTATCGATACCGTTCCGTTGCTTCGGGATGCGCTGCGACGGGATGCTTGTGTTCTTCTTGAAGGTCAACTAGGAGCGATGCGAGATTTAGATTGGGGTATCTATCCTTATGTGACCTCCTCCAGCACCTTAGTGGGTTATGCGGCGGTGGGCGCAGGCATTCCCCCCTGGGCGATTCACGAGGTGATCGGGGTGGCCAAGGCCTTCGCTACCGCTGTGGGCGAGGGGCCTTTGGTGACGGAGGTGCACGGCGAACTGGCGGAGCGCCTGCGACGGGGTGGTCCGCAGGAAGGATGGGAATTCGGAGCAACCACTGGCCGCCCCCGCCGCTGTGGCTGGCCGGATGGGGTGGCCCTGCGGCATGCGGCCTGGTTAAACGGCTTTACGGCCTTGGCTGTCACCAAGCTGGATGTCTTGGACGGCCTTGAGGAAATCCTTCTCTGTGTCGGCTATCGCCTTCCTTCCGGAGAGATTCTCACGCACGTCCCCGATACACCGGTGTTAGAGCAGGTGATCCCAGTTTACGAGCGCCTGCCCGGATGGACAGGACCGACCTCCGAGGCTCGATGCTGGCAGGACTTGCCGGAGGCGGCGCAGGGATATCTGCGTCGTCTGGCGGAGCTAGCCGGCGCGCCAGTTCGTTATGTCTCCGTGGGTCCTGCTCGCGATCAGATCCTCAAGATTGCGTAAGGGCCTGCCATGCAAATTGAGGGAATCACTTCGCAGGAGGCCAGAATGTTCACCCACGAAATCTTTCTTTCCCCCTTTACATGGCGGTATGGAAGCCCAGCAATGCGCCGGATCTGGTCGGAGGTCCATCGCCGGCGGCTGTGGCGGCAGGTATGGGTCGCCCTAGCGCGGGCCCAGATGGCCGCGGGCTTAGTCCGCCCCGAGCAGCTGGCCGACCTAGAGGCTCACATCGAGACCATCGATCTGGAGCGGGCGGAGCAGATCGAGCGGGAGATCGGGCACGATCTCATGGCCGAGCTTCTCACCTTCGCAGAGCAGGCTCCTCAGGGCGGCCCTGTGCTCCATCTGGGCGCCACCTCCGCGGATATCGAGGACAACGCCGATGCAATGCGCATTCGAGAAGCGCTGGATCTAATCCGCGATCGCCTGCGGGAGGTCCTGGAGGCTCTAGCCGAGGCCATCGATCGGTGGGCGGCAACCCCATGCATGGCCTGGACTCACCTCCAGCCCGCCGAGCCCACGACGGTCGGGTATCGTCTGGCCCTCTACGGCCAGGATCTCCTCAGGGACTGGGAGGAGATCTCCCGCTGTCGGTCCGCGATCCGGGGAAAGGGTTTCAAAGGGGCGGTGGGAACAGGGGCCTCCTATGCAGCATTGCTCGAGGGAACGAAGATGACGCCCGCGGAGATGGAGGAGCAGGCGATGGCCGAACTGGGTCTGGCTGCGTTCCCGGTGGCGGGACAGATCTATCCACGCAAACAGGATTGGCATGTCCTGGTTGTGCTCGCTGGGCTGGCCATGTCGCTTTACAAAATGGCATTCGATCTGCGTCTACTGCAATCCCCACCCTTCGGCGAATGGTCGGAACCCTTCGGTGCTCGTCAGGTGGGCTCATCGGCAATGCCGTTCAAGCGCAACCCAGTCCTTGCTGAACGCATGAATGCCCTCGCCCGCTATCTGGGAGCGCTTCCCTCGATGATGTGGGAAACCGCGGCTCATTCGCTTCTGGAACGCACTTTGGATGACTCGGCGATCCGTCGAATTCTTCTGCCGGAAGCCTTCTTAGCGGCCGATGAGATTCTCCACCTCGCCCTTCGCATCATCCGGGGGATGCAAATCCACGAGGAGGCACTGCAACGCAATTTAGAGCGTTATGCTCCCTTTGTTGCTCTGGAGCCGATCCTTATGGCGGCGGCCCGAGCTGGTGCTGACCGCCAGGCGCTCCACGCTCGCCTGCGCGACCACGCTATGGCTGCCTGGGAAGCGGTGCAATCCGGCGTTCCCAATCCCTTGTTGGAACGCCTGGCTGCCGATCCGGAGATCACCCGTTGGATCTCCCCGGAATCCCTTCGGCATCTGACCGAGGTCTATCGGCATATCGGCGATGCGCCTCAGCGGGCCAGGGCGCTGGCCCAGCAGATCCGACAGGTGATCAAATCAGATGGTGTTTCCCAGTAGTGCTTACTTGCGGAACGGATCGTCGTGATCTTTTTGTTCTGTTTCCGTGCGCATGGATGGATAGAGAAGGTGTGAAATGGAACGCTTTCAGCTGGTGGCACCTTTTGAACCCACAGGAGATCAGCCCCAAGCCATCGAGAGGCTGGTCGATGGCCTACGCAGGGGTTACCGCTATCAAACCCTGTTGGGGGCTACGGGAACAGGGAAGACCTTCACCATCGCTCACGTCATCTCTCAGATCCAGAAGCCCACCCTGGTCATCAGCCACAACAAAACCCTGGCCGCGCAGCTCTACGCGGAGTTCCGGGAATTCTTCCCGCACAACGCGGTGGAATACTTCGTCAGCTACTACGATTATTACCAGCCAGAAGCTTACATCCCTCAGACCGATACCTACATCGAGAAGGAGACCAGCATCAACGAGGAGATCGAGCGCCTGCGTCTGGCTGCCACCCAAGCGCTGTTCACCCGGCGCGATGTCCTCATCGTCGCTTCGGTTTCCTGTATTTATGGCTTGGGTAACCCGCACGATTGGGGCCAGGTGGTCATCCGCCTGCGGCGGGGCCAAGTCCGTCGTCGCGATAACTTGTTGCGGCACTTGGTCGATATCCAATACACCCGCAACGATATGGACTTCCGCCGAGGAACCTTTCGGGTGCGCGGAGACACGGTGGATGTTTTTCCCGCCTACCAAGAAACCGCGCTGCGGATTGAGTTCTGGGGGGATGAGATCGACCGCCTCGTGGAGTTGGATCCGCTCACAGGGGAAGTGCTCTGTCTCCACGAGATGGTAGAGATCTACCCGGCCAAGCATTTCGTGACTCCGGAGGAGAAGCTGCGCCAGGCTATCAAGTCGATCGAACAGGAGCTTCACGACCGCCTAGAGGAGCTGCGGGCTCAGGGGAAGCTCTTAGAGGCAGAACGGCTTCGCCAGCGAACCCTTTACGATTTAGAGATGCTCCGCGAGGTAGGGTATTGTCAGGGCATCGAGAATTACTCGCGCCATCTGGATGGGCGGGCGCCCGGAGAGCCGCCATGGACTCTTCTGGATTACTTCCCCGATGATTTCCTGGTGGTGATCGATGAATCCCACATGACGATCCCACAGTTGCGAGGGATGTATCATGGCGACCGTTCTCGGAAGGAGACCCTGGTGGAATACGGCTTCCGTCTCCCCTCCGCCCTAGACAACCGCCCGCTCAAGTTTGAGGAATTTGAGGAACGGGTTCGCCAGGTGATCTTTATGTCCGCCACTCCCGGGCCTTACGAAATGGAGAACTCCGAACAGATTGTCGAGCAATTGATCCGCCCGACCGGCATCCTAGATCCGGTGGTGGAGGTGCGGCCAACAAAGGGCCAAATTGAGGATCTTATTGGCGAGATCCGAAAGCGGGTCGCTCGAGGCGAGCGGGCGCTGATTACCACCCTCACCAAGCGCTTAGCGGAGGAACTCTCTGATTACTTGAATGAAATGGGAGTCCGCACCCACTACCTCCATGCGGACATCGAAACCCTAGAGCGGGTGGAGATCCTGCGAGACCTTCGGCTGGGGGTCTATGATGTCGTGGTGGGGATCAACCTGTTGCGTGAGGGGCTCGACCTCCCGGAGGTCTCGCTGGTGGCTGTGCTGGACGCGGATAAGGAGGGCTTTCTGCGAAGCGAGACCGCCCTGATTCAAACCATTGGACGAGCGGCCCGCCACGTGAACGGCACGGCGATCCTGTACGCAGATACGATCACCGAGTCCATGCGCCGGGCCATCGAGGAGACGAATCGTCGGCGGGCGATCCAAGAGGCCTACAATCGGGCGCATGGGATCGAGCCCCGTTCCATTGTGAAGGCAGTGCGGGATCTTACGGATCGGGTTCGAGAGATGGTAGCTAAGGAAGTGGAGACAGCAGCCGGGCTATCCCCGATGTCAAAGGATGAGCTTCAGCTTCTGATCCGCAATTTGGAGAAAGAAATGAAAAAGGCTGCTCAGGCCCTAGAGTTTGAGAAAGCGGCTGCTCTGCGGGATCGGATCTTCGAGCTGCGGGAGCAGTTACGAATGATCGAGCTAGCGGAAACTCCTCCTGAGGCCCGGCTCCACCGGCTGGTCGAACTGGAGCGGATTACGGAAGAGGAACTAGAGGAGAAAGTCGCTACTGCTCCAGCGAAATCGGCTTCCCCCCGAGGACGAAGGCGTGGACATCATCTTCGGTCTTTGTAAGTCGTGTGGATTGGCGAGGATAGGGCTTCATTGTCCAGAAAGCAACTTGGCCGAACCGCGAGAAGTGTAAACAGTGAACAGCGAAATCGAATTGTCTCGGGACAAAGCAATGACGATGGAGCGTCCGCGCCGGGTGATGATCATTTACAACCCTGCCGCCGGTCCACGGGAGATGCTGCGGGAGATCCAGGCGGTCGCCGAGAGGTGGCAAGAGGAGCACCGATGGTCAGTCCTTCTGCGGATCACGGAACGGCCGGGGATGGCCACCGAACTGGCGCACGAAGCCGCCCTAGAGGGATTCCACTGGGTGATTGCCGCTGGTGGGGATGGCACGGTCAACGAGGTGACCAACGGTTTAGTCGGAATGCGAACGGTTTTGGGGGTGTTGCCTGTAGGCACAGGTAATGTGTGGGCTAAGCAGCTGGGCCTACCCGTTTATCCTCTGGTTCATCCTCTCCGAATCCAGATCGCAGCCCATCTGTTGGAGACAGCCCAAGAGCATGCCATCGATGTGGGAAAAGCAAATGGTCGCTACTTCCTGCTGTGGGCAGGGATTGGTCTCGATGCGCAGGTCGCGCAACATATGGAGCCCCGCACCCGAAACGCCAAGCGTTTGGGGGCTTTAGCATACTTAATCGCTGCTGCCATGATCGCCAAAGAATTCCCTGCCATGCGGGCCACGGTTAGCGTAGATGGCCGTCGTCGAGTTAAAGGGCGCACCCTAGTAGTCGTGGTGGCGAACGCCCAGCTGTACGGAGGGCTGGTTCGCATCGCTCCGCAGGCGGTGCTGGACGATGGCTATCTAAACGTTTGTGTGTTTCGGGGAATGGGGCTCCGATGGGCAATCCGGCATTTCTTCAACGCATTTGGAGGCCGTCATCTGCATGACCCGGCTGTTAAATTCTTCACCGGGCGCCGGGTAGTCGTTGAAACCCGTCCGGTTGTGCCGGTTCAGGTAGATGGGGAGCCTATTGGATATACGCCGATGAACTTCGAGATCATTCCTCGCTCGCTTCGAATTCTAGTTCCCCCCACAGCTCCATCGAATCTATTTCGAGGGCCGTCCATCTCGTAAGGGCAACCCTAGAATGTGAGCAGGCGGAGGGGCTTGGGGGTAGATGCAGCGACCTGCCCCTACGGTGTGGGTTCGATCTCTGCGCCGAGTGCCTGCATGGTTTCTACGAACCCGGGGAAGCTGTCTCGAATGCAGTCGGCGTCTTCGATCACAGTTTCCCCCTGAGCGATCAGCCCAGCCACGGTTAGGGCCATTGCGAGGCGGTGATCCCCATGGCTATGGACGAGCGCCCCTCGTAATGAAGTAGGTCCATGGATCGCAAAGCCATCCGCATATTCTTCTATACGTGCGCCCATACGACGTAGCTCTGTGGCCAGCGCGGCAATCCGATCGCTTTCCTTGACGCGCAGCTCTGCCGCATCGCGAACCCGAGTGACACCTTCCGCCTGCGTGGCGACCACGGCGAAGATCGGGAACTCATCGATCATCCGGGGCACAATGGCTCCGGCAATCTCAATCGCCTGCAGGCGGGCGGCCGCGGACGCGTTCAGGAGCCCCACTCGCTCCCCACCGACTTCATCTTCCGGGATCGCCTGGATGGATGCGCCCATCGCCTGCCATGCCTCGAGCCATCCTAGCCGCGTCGGGTTAAGCAGAACACCCGGAATCTGAACGTGGGCTCCTGGAATCAGCAGCGCTGCCGCGATCAGAAAGGCTGCGGAAGACGGATCCCCCGGGATGGTGAGCGAGAGAGGATGTAGCTGTTCCACTGGTTCGATCGTAATGGAGTTCCCCTCCTTCCGGATGGTTGCGCCCATCGCCTGGAGCAGGCGCTCTGTGTGATCCCGCGAGGGGGCTGGCTCGATCACCGTCGTAGGACAATCCGCGTAAAGCCCGGCTAATAGGATGGCGGATTTCACTTGGGCGCTAGCCATCGGCAGTTCGTAACGAATGCCATGAAGGAAGCCGCCTCGCACTCGGACCGGTGCATGCCCTTCGGTGGTGAAGACCTCCGCGCCCATTTGGCGCAGCGGCTGGGCCACTCGCTCCATCGGACGTCGGGAGAGCTGAGGGTTCCCAATCAGCACGCTGGGGAAGGGAAATCCGGCAAGGATTCCCATCAGGAGCCGCATTGTGGTGCCGGAGCCGCCGCAATCCAGTGGTTCGGAGGGCGGCTGAAGACCTCTCAGGCCGCCTCCGTGAACGATTAAGTGATCCCTAGCAGGGCGCTCAACCTGGACGCCTAAGACGCGGACACAGCGGAGAGTTGCCTCGCAATCAGCCGCGGGAAGCCAGCCCTGGAGGCTCGAAGTCCCATCCGCTAGGGCCGATAACAACAGCATCCGGTGAGATATCGATTTATCTCCCGGCACGGAGATCGCTCCACCGAATTGATTAGCGGGTCGGATGCGCAAACGCATAGATGATCCTCTCGCTAATTCTGGTTCATCATATCGCAGGCTCGTTCGATATCCGACAAACCATCTCTCTTTATGTATCCGAGAGACTTATGCGCTTGTCGAGGACAACCTGACCACATACTCCGCTGGGCGGAAATGTAGCAAGTTGGCAAGGCGCTGCACCAAGCAGTTTGGACTAATTTATAATTTTAGCATACTCCGCGCAGGCTGCACCGACGTTTTTCACTTTCGAAAAACGGGGTGGGAATGGAATCGAACGAGGCGCCTTCTGCTCTCTCTATCCGAGTGCGACGTCTGACTGCTGACGGCCAACTTCGGATCGTTTATGACGGACGCCTGTTGCAGGCTTCGCCCGAAGGAATCATCCTGGAGGCCTATTGGGAACGTTCTCCACTGGATCTGGGATATATTGTCCTAGAGCCGGCAGATCGGTTTGTGGAATACTTCTTTCGAGAACGCTGGTTTGTGATCTATGAGATCTATTCCCATCAGGATAACCAGTTGAAAGGATGGTATTGTGATATCATCTATCCTCCCCGCATTTCAGAAGGTGAGATTGAGATCCGCGATCTCGCCTTAGATCTCTTCGTGACGCCGGCGGGGGAGATCCTTATTCTGGATGAGGAAGAGTTCGAGGCGTTGGGATTGCGAGAGCGTGATCCCATAGCGTATGAATGTGCTCGCTCGGCGCTCCGAGATCTTCTGAAGAAAGTTCATCAGCGGGAGCCTCCTTTTCATCAGCTCCCCGGGTGATGGGGCTTCTTTGTAGAAAAGTCGCGGGGTTTCATCCAGAATATCCCAGTGGCCAAGCGGTTCTTGAGCTGATTTACTCTGTTAAGCTCCTTGGTGCGGATCTTCAGATCGACAAGCACAACTCGATGTATGAGCAGAGCGCCTCAGATCAATATCCTCAACGGCTGGTGTTGATGCGGCTTGCCCGGCCATGGCTTCGGCATGGCTCGGGCGCTAAGAAGATCCGCTCTGCCATCCGGCTCTTTTGCTCCCTCTCTTCGCCGGGTTCCGCCCGTTCGTGAATAGCCCGGTTTAGACCCTCGATGGGACTCGAGGACATCGTGAAGACAGCCTGCGCGGCAGCCGAGCGGGCGGGATTTGACCTCGGAGAGGCATTTATGGATCGGAGGGTGGCGTTTGCACTGATTGCAGTGGTTTGACGCCTGGAAGGGTATAGACCGAGGACCGAATTAGCTTTCCAACAGATCCCTTAGGTGCACTACGGGGGCTGTGCCCGCTGTGGCGATGGCCTTGGGGCATGAGGCCCTCGAATGAGCGCTGGATCATTGCGATGAGCTGATGGGCCGGATCTCGGATGAAGGGTCTGCCTCGAACAGGAGTTGGGGGAGCTAGAATTAGGGATGGTGGCTGAGGCGATCCGTGATTTTCTTTCTTCTGACAGCTCTACCCTTAGTCTCCGCAGGTGGCTCTGGATTTTGCTAGCTGTAGGACTCGGTGGCTGGCTTCGCGGGCAGGCTGCCCACTGGATCCCAGTGGAGGCCGATGAGCCTCTCTACCTGCGTGTGGCCTATCTATATTCCAGAGCCCTATGTGCTAATGATCTTCTCACCGTCCTCCGGATTCAGGAGAATCTCGAGCACCCACCCTTGGTTAAGCTTCTGTATAGTGTGGCGTGGCCGTGCGGGGAGCAGAATCCAGACCTGCTCATTGCGATTCAGAGGGCTCGCTGGATCGCTGTGATCTTTGGAACGCTGGCAGCGGGGGTGCTCGCTATGCTACATCCGGTGGGGGGGATTTTGTTCGCTGTTCATCCTACCGCCGTTTACTACACCTCTGTGGCGATGCTGGAGTCCGTTCCTGTCTTCCTGGTCGCGCTGGCCGCACTGGCGGCATGCCGCTCAAGCCGTGCCGGAGATCGATGGTTCTGGGGCTTCTTCATCGCGCTCTGCTTAGCGGCAGCCTCAAAATATATCTATGCGCCTATCTCAATCGCATTCGGCTTTCGCCATTTCAAGCGCTGGGGTGTCCGTGGCTGGCTGGTTGGTCTAACAACCGCGATGGCTCTTTTCGGTGTTCTGAATTTTCCAGTGTGGGCGGCTCTGGGATCCTCAGGGCTGCAGAGCTTCATATATCACCTTCGATACGCCCAGAGCAGCCACGTCGCTCAGGCGAATCTGCCTTGGTATCAGCCTATTCGCTGGCTGACCGCCTCGCCCGTCGAGTTGGGGATCTTGCTGGCCGGGATCCTGGGATGGATAGAGGAAATCCGGCGACGATCATCAGTTGCTGGATTTTCTCTGAGCGTTGCCGTCATCTTTCTCTTGATCTGGCCTACCAAATGGCCGCACTATACATTAACCGCTATCCTCCCACTTTGTCTAACCGCTGCTTCGGCGTTGTGGAACACGAAGCCGTCTCGATTTTTCGCTTTTTTCTTATTTGGCCTAAGCGTTGTTGCCAACTACGATCGAGTCCGATCCGAAAGGGATTATCCCCTCTTATACGCTGTCCTTCGTCCTTCTCAAGCCCCTTTAGGGGTTTTGGATGGAATAGAGTTGGAAAGCGCTCAGATCCTTCGCCAGGATCGCAAGATCCAGGTTGTCATTTGCTGGAGACCTCAACGCGCCTTTCCCACGGGTTACTCGTTGTTCCTGCATTTGCTCGGTGAATCACCTCCTCCGGGAGCTGAAAGCCCGTTATGGGATCAGTGGGATGGCCCTGCGCTCGGCGGGGCTTATGACTCCTCTTTTTGGATCCCTAAGGTGCGGTTTTGTGGGATGCATTCGCTAAGATTGCCAGATTTCGCGCCGCGTGGCCAGTATATGCTGGCAACAGGTTGGTATCATTGGGAAACAGGAAAGCGTGTCTCTGTGCGATATGGCCCGATGGATCTTCGTTTCCCGAATGCCATCATAATCGATCGATGGCATGGTCCCTGATGGTCAGAGTGTCCTCCCCCAGCGGGGCCGGTGCTTGAGGCCATCCACCTAAGCTATGACTTTGACCAAGTCGGAGACGGTCGGATGAGCTCGGCCACGCAACACGTTGAGTATCTATCAAGGCAGTTCACCCCCTGAAGGAGCATGACTAACGCAGAGCGCAGATCGCGTGGCCGCAAATATGCCGCGGGGCTGTTCGGAAAGCTGGGCCCGAAGCCTCGTATAGAGCCCTTCACCAAGCGCCACCTTGGCCTGGCATCCCTTTCCCATCGCGTCTGGAGGGGTGCTTCGGATGTTCCCCGTCTTTTTCAGCCGACGAATCGCCATGGCAGAGCTGTTCCTGATGATTCTCCGCGCGTTGATGGATTGAATATTCGTCCCAGAATCTCACATCGCATATATCTTGTTTTTCACTCCCTTAGCGCCGAGGGGCATTCTTCCTACCGCCCCTGGCATTCCGGTTCGAGGTGTGGTATACTTCTCTCCCGGTCAGATCTCACACACCCTGGACCGGTTGGAGCGTGCCGGTAGCGAGCTGGCTTCCGCCGGGAGGAAGGGGTGGCGGACCAAAACGCGAAGGAGGAGCGCAAATGCCGCTGGTTACGATGAAAGAACTGTTGGAAGCAGGGGTGCACTTCGGTCACAAGACAAACCGGTGGCACCCCAAGATGAAACCCTACATCTTCACCGAGCGGAACGGCGTCCACATCATCGACCTCCAGCAAACTATCCGCGCATTAGAGAGCACCCATGCCCTTGTCCGGGATCGCGTCGCTCAGGGTGGGGTGGTCCTGTTTGTGGGCACCAAACGTCAGGCCCAGGAGACGATTGCCACAGAAGCCCAGCGCTGTCAGATGCCTTATGTGAACTATCGCTGGCTGGGGGGCACCCTCACCAACTGGCGGACGATCCGCGATCGCGTTCGTTACTACATTCAGCTGGATGAGATGATTCGCAACGGTGGGCTGGAGACGATGCCCAAGAAAGAGGCGATCCGCCTTCGTCGCAAGTACGAAAAGATGCGCCTCAAGTTTGAAGGCCTCCGGTCTATGAAGCGCCTTCCGGATATGTTGTTCGTAGTGGATACCATGCGGGAGGCGACCGCTATTCGAGAGGCCAACGCTCTCAACATCCCCGTGATCGCCATTGTCGATACTAACTGCGATCCTGATCCAATTGACTATATCATTCCAGCGAATGATGATGCCATCCGCTCCATCAAACTGGTCACGCGTTTGATGTCCGACGCAGTGGTGGAGGGCCTTCAAATCCGTGAGAAGATGGGCATCACCGAGACGGTGGAAGAAGAGGTCGAAGAAGAGATGCCCGCGCTGGAGCCGCGTCGCATATTCGAGGTCGAGGAAGAAGAGGAAGAGATGGGTGAGGAGGACTTCGAAGGGCTGGAATGAGGAATAGAGCTTTCGGAGATGGGGATCGCCTGGTTGGATTTCTTCGGCTTCCGTGACTGGGCTGGTCAAATCGAAAAGAATGGTCAAAATCTCTACGCTGGAGGGAGGTTCCTTGAACGTTACAGCGGACATGGTCAAGCGTCTTCGGGAAATGACAGGGGCTGGCATCCTCGATTGCCGAAAGGCCCTGGAGGAGGCAGGAGGGGATTTTGAAAAGGCCATCGATTACCTGCGGGAGAAGGGCTTGGCCCGAGCAGCCCGGAAGCTGGAGCGGACTGCTCGGGAGGGCTCGGTGGTGGCCTATGTGCATCCAGGTAATCGGGTGGGCGTGTTGCTGGAGCTGAACTGCGAGACGGACTTTGTCGCTCGCACCCCGGAGTTTCAGCAGCTGGCCCACGATTTATTGCTCCAGATCGCGGCTACCAACCCTCGGTACATCCGAAGGGAGGAGATCCCAGCGGAGGTCCTGGAGCATGAGCGTCAGATCTATCTGAAAGAGGCTCTGAACGAAGGTAAGCCCCCTCATATAGCGGAAAAGATCGCGGAGAACCGTCTGAGCCGGTTCATTCAGGAGACCTGTCTTCTGGAACAGCCTTTTATCAAGGATGAGGATCGCACCGTGGGCCAAGTGATCATGGAGGTGATCGCCCGGGTGGGTGAGAATATCGTGGTCCGTCGGTTCGCTCGATATGAACTTGGGGAGACCGTTGAGTGAATGTAGAGGCCGGGCTCTCAAGGCCCGGCCTTTGCTTTCGAGTCTGCTGGAGATGGCTCATAGGGGGGCGATAGCTCTCTTTTTACCTATGCATTGGGATCTGGAGAGAGGAGGAAGAGGATTTCCATGTCAACCCCTAAATATCATCGGATCCTTCTAAAGCTGGGCGGGGAAGCTTTGGCAGGCCCTGGAGGATTCGGAATCAGCCCGGAACGGGCAGCCGAACTGGCTGCTCGGATTAGGGCCGTAAAGGAAATGGGGGTGCAGATCGCGATTGTCATCGGGGCCGGCAATCTCTGGCGAGGCCGTGACGGCCTGGCGCATCGCATGGACCGGGCGACCGCCGATCAAATGGGAATGCTTGCTACAGTAATGAACGCGCTGGCCCTACGGGATGCCCTGGAACGCTTAGGGGTGCCTACCCGTGTCCAGACAGCCATCGAGATGCGGGCGATCGCAGAGCCCTATATTCGACTGCGGGCGATCCGCCATCTCGAGAAGGGCCGCGTGGTGATCCTTGGAGCTGGAACCGGAAATCCCTATTTCACCACCGATACCGCCGCTGCCCTGCGCGCCATGGAGATCCAAGCTGATGTTCTCATCAAGGCCACTAAGGTCGATGGTGTGTATGACGATGATCCGATGATGAACCCGAATGCTCGTAAATTTGATAAACTAACATATATAGAGGCCTTGAACCTGCGTCTGAAAGTGCTGGATAGCACCGCTCTATCCCTATGCATGGATCACAACTTGCCGATTATCGTTCTGGATTTATGGCAGCCGGATAGCCTGGAACGGGCGGTAAGGGGGGAGGCGATCGGAACGCTGATCGGTAGCTGAGGCGCGATGCCTAGGTTAGAGGCTATCCCTTATGGAGGTGGGAACCCGCAATGATCCCGAAACAGGTCTTCCGGGATGCGGAAGAGCGCATGCGAAAGGCGATCCGAGTGTTTGAGGAGGAGCTGAAAGGCATTCGAACCGGGCGGGCATCCCCTGCTTTGGTGGAGCGAATTTCGGTAGAATACTATGGAACCCAGGTTCCTTTGGAACAGCTGGCGATTATCCGGGCCCCCGAACCGAATTTGTTGACCATCCAACCTTATGATCCTAAGATATTGCCGGAGATCGAGCGGGCGATCATGAGATCGGATTTAGGGTTAACCCCCAGCAATGATGGGCGGATCATCCGTTTAGTTCTACCCAAGCTCACAGAGCAGCGTCGGCAAGAGTTGGTCAAGCTCGTGCACAAGCGCTTGGAGGAGACACGGGTGGCTATTCGGAACATCCGGCGGGATGCGCTGGAGGAGCTTCGAGCCCGGCATAAAAACAAAGAGATGTCTGACGATGAGCTGGAGGAAGCACGAGAGGAGGTTCAGAAGCTTACGGATCGCTATGTTGAGGAAGCCGAGAAGGTCGCTCAGGTGAAGGAGAGAGAGATCATGTCCTTCTGAATGGCTGATTGGATCGCGGGAGGGAAGCCCTCAGGGAGCTGAGGAGGGCTTTTGGTTTTCACCCCAGCTGCCTGAAATCGCATATCGGCACGGATTGACGGTATAGATTGACGGTTTCGGCCCTGCCGTGTGATGCCCGGGGGAGGAATTTGTGAGTCAGCAAAATGGTCGGCAAGTAGGGACGATATTGAAAATCCCAACTCATATCGCGATTATTATGGACGGCAACGGTCGGTGGGCCAAAGCCCGTGGGTTGCCTCGGCTGGCTGGGCACCGCGCAGGGACAGAGAACCTACGACAGGTAATTGAAGCCTGCGCAGATCTAGGCGTCCGGATCCTTACGATCTACGCGTTCTCCACCGAGAATTGGCGTCGTCCTCCGGATGAGGTGTACGGCCTGTTCGACATTCTGGAGGAAATGATTGATCGGGAGCTGGATAGCCTGGATCGGAACGGTGTGCAGATCCGTCATTTGGGCACTATGGAGGGAGTCCCCGAGCGGCTCCAGCAAAAGATCCGCACGGCCATCGAGCGAACGAGAGGGAATTCCCAACTGATCTTGTGCGTCGCCTTTAACTATGGCGGGCGTCAGGAGATCGTTGAGGCAGTCCGCCGAATGATTGCCGATGGCCTTCCTCCAGAAGCGGTGGATGAATCCATCATCTCCCGCTATCTATACACAGCTGGCTTGCCCGATCCGGATCTTATCATCCGTACCAGTGGAGAGATGCGTCTAAGCAATTTTCTGCTGTGGCAGGCTGCCTATTCAGAGTTCTATGTGACCCCTGTCTATTGGCCGGATTTCGACCGCGAGGAATTGTTGAAAGCGATCGAGGCCTACAGCCGACGAGAGCGCCGTTTCGGGCAGATCAGTGAACAATTAGCTGCTCAATCTTCATTGCGTTAGCCGTGCTGCGTCAACGTCTCCTGGTTGCCCTCATTGCCATTCCCCTCCTGTCAGTCCTGGTCTATTTTGGTGGATGGGTATGGGCCGGAGTGGTCAGTCTGATCCTGCTGGCCGCGGCCTGGGAATACATCCAATTGATCCGGCGGACGGGTTTCTCTCCCTCTTTGGGCTGGATGGGGCTGATGATCCTGGGCTTCCTGGGAGATGCGATGGGGATCCTCCCAAACTCCCGTCTGGCCGAACTCACCCTCACGCTGACGCCCCCGCTGGCCCTCGTATGGTTCTGGTGGATCCAGCGCACCGCGCATCCCATCGCGGATTGGGCGTTCACCGCGGCGGGCGCTCTCTATCTGGGGTGGTTGGGACGCTCGTTCGTCTGGCTTCGGAACCTTCCGGAGCCCCACGGACGCTGGTGGGTGGTTTTTATCCTGTTCACCACTTGGGCGGCAGACACCGGGGCGTATCTGGTGGGCCGACAGTGGGGTCAGCATCGGCTGGCTCCTCAGTGGAGCCCCGGTAAAACCTGGGAGGGATTCATCGGAGGATGCCTGGCCGGCCTTCTGGTGGGCGCCATCCTGGGTTTCCTCATTGAGCTCGGCGCGGGGCCTGGAGCCCTGTTAGGGCTACTGATCGGCAGCCTGGGGACTCTGGGGGACCTTTCCATCTCGGTTCTCAAGCGGCAAGCTGGAGTGAAGGATTCAGGGAATCTCTTTCCCGGGCACGGGGGCGTGCTGGATCGCCTGGACAGCCTGCTCTGGAGCGGGATGCTGGCTTATCTTTACGCTCACTGGATTCAGGGTTTCTGAAGGAACGATGATCGTTTCGTTTCAAATCCAGCGAAGCAAACTGGATGGATGGCTTTCATGAGGAATGGCCTCCTGATCACCTTTGAAGGGCCCGAGGGAAGCGGCAAAACGACGATGGCGCGCTGGTTAAGCGACTTTCTCCGGCAGAAGGGATATCGGGTGCTCTTCACCCGCGAGCCGGGAGGGACGCCGGTGGGAGAGACCATCCGTGAGCTGCTTCATGCCCACGAGCATGCGGATATGACCGCCCGGACGGAGGCCCTTCTGTTCTGCGCCGCCCGAGCGCAGCTGGTCGAACGGGTCATCCGGCCCTTTCTAGCGGAGGGAGGTATTGTGGTCAGCGACCGGTATGCGGATTCGACCCTGGCCTATCAGGGTTACGGTCGGGGCCTGGATCTGGAGGAACTGCAACATCTGAACCGGTTCGCGACGGGGGATCTGAGGCCGGATCTTACTTTCCTGCTGGATATCGAGGTCGAACAGGGCCTAGCACGCCGTCGGGTTTCCGGGGACGCCTGGACTCGCCTCGATGCGCTCGAGCTCTCCTTCCACCAGCGGGTCCGGGAGGGATACCGGAGGATGGCAACAGCGGAGCCTGAGCGCTGGGCGATCATTGATGCCTCTCAGCCGATGGAGGCGGTTCAGTCGGCGATCCTGGGCCATCTTCGGCAGCGCCTGGGACTCTCCGTCGAATGAAGCGTGCAGGCTTGCGCTCTTTCTCACCCCTCCCCGCAGCCCAAAGGGTCGCCGGGAGGGGAGAGAGGGGTTGGGGGGGCGGAGGTCGCCTTCGGCGATCCCTACCCCCCAAACGAACCGGGAGTTATGCAGTTGGCTTCCTCAGGAAGTCACAGCCCTTTGGGTCGTGGGGAGGGGGATCCAGGGGAGCAGGGTTACTTCCACCTCATCCGATCGGCTCCCGATGATGTAGGCCTTGATCATCCCATTGGTTATAGGATCTGCAGGATCGCCTTTCCGAAAACCCGCCGATCCTCCAGGTAGCGATGGGCTTCCGCCGCCTCCTCCATGGGGAAGATCCGATCGATGACTGGGCGGAAGATCCCCTGTTCCACCCGTTCCATCACGGCCTGGAAATCCGCCCGGGTGGCCCCGAAGGAGCCCAGGATCTCCGCCTCTTTGTAAAAGACCCCCCAGAGATCCGTCTCTCCCCATCGGCCGGTGGTGGAGCCGCAAAACACCAGACGGCCCCGGAAGGCCAGAGAGGCCACGCTTTCCTTCCACGTGTCGGAGCCCACGTGCTCAAAAACGATGTCGACGCCTCGCCCCGCTGTGGCTTCCATCACGCGAAGGCTGAAGCGGGGATGTTCGCGGTAATTGATCAACACGTCAGCGCCCAGGGCCCGCGCCTTTTCCAGTTTTTCGTCACTGCTCGCGGTGGCGATGACACGGCCTCCGAAGTGTTTGGCGATCTGGATGGCTGCCGTGCCGATGCCGCTGCCAGCCGCCAGCACCAGTACGGTTTCCCCAGGTCGGATGCGCGCCCGGCTCACCAGCATATGCCATGCGGTCCCGAAAGCCGCCTGGATCGCCGCGGCCGTCTCATACGAGATGTTCGGCCCCAGGGGTATGAGATTGGCGGCGGGTGCCACCACATACTCCGCATAGCCGCCCCAGCGGTCCACGCCGAGGATCTTCCGCCGCTGACACAGGTTATCCATCCCGGCCCGGCAGAACTCGCACTCCCCGCAGACCATGAAAGCGCCGACCAGCACCCGATCCCCCACCTTCCATTCGGTCACTCCATCGCCGAGCGCTGCGATCTCCCCCGCAGGCTCCAGACCCAGGACGTGGGGAAGCTTCGCTTTGCGGCCCTGCGCGCCGGCTCGGGTGTAAAGATCCAGATGGTTCAGGCCGCAGGCATATACCCGAACCAACACCTCGCCCGGGCCCGGTGTTGGGGTGGGCACCTCCTCCACCCGTAGGACTTCGGGCCCTCCACGTCGTCGCATGACAACGGCTTTCATCAGACCTCCCGTTCCATCGAGTTTCAAGATCGGTGTTCTGCCGTTCGCTGCCCCTTAAGGGCATGGGGACGGAGCCGGACGCCCTTGGGGTCCGGCTCCGCTCTCCCCATGGGCTTAGGGGGTAGGGCCATCCTGCCTCGTCACGGCCGGCTCTCAACTCCGTAACTCCTGCTTTGTCCAGTGATAAACTGAGGGTTTGAGGAGCCGAAGCCAGCCCGAAAAGCCATGGCCTCTTCCCCCTTTCTCCCCTCTTGCCGCGGCTTAGAGGGCCGTGGGGAGGGGAAAATCTTTCGAGGGCAGTGCGGGGGGCCTGGGGCTCGCCATACTGCACCTGAAAATCCCTACATGAACCATCGA
>JANXBD010000033.1 GCA_025057635.1 Thermoflexus sp.
AGCAGTTCGGGATCATCCATCATATCCACCTTGTTCAGGAACACCACCATTGCTGGAACGTTCACCTGCCGGGCCAGCAGCACGTGCTCCCGCGTCTGGGGCATCGGCCCTTCCGAAGCGGCCACCACCAGGATTGCCCCGTCCATCTGGGCTGCCCCGGTGATCATATTCTTGATGTAGTCCCGGTGTCCTGGACAATCGATGTGCGCGTAGTGTCGCCGTTCGCTTTCATACTCCACGTGGGTGATGTTGATGGTGATCCCCCGCAGCCGCTCCTCTGGGGCCTTGTCGATCCGCTCGAACGGCACGTATTCTGCCAGTCCCTTCAGCGACAGCACCTTCGTGATCGCCGAGGTCAGCGTCGTCTTGCCGTGATCGATATGCCCGATCGTCCCCACGTTCACGTGCGGCTTCGCCCGCACAAACACCGCCTTCGACATCGTCGCACCTCCTCGATCGATTTGAGGGCCGTCAGGATCGTTCAGCCAAACATTAAAATCAAGAACACTCTCCTGCAGCCTCGGACAAGTTTGGATAACTGTTGAAAGGAATTCAACTGCTGGTGCTTGCTCCCCGGAGAAGCTGATATGGGGAGTAATGTTCGAGAGGGCTTTTCGTTACAGAGCCCACGACGGGACTCGAACCCGTGACCCCACCCTTACCAAGGGTGTGCTCTGCCGCCTGAGCTACGTGGGCTTACAGGAAAATCCCTGAGCGGACTTTCTGAAATCTGAGCCGCTTCACAATCCAAGCCGGGCACTACTCTATGAAACCGAACCCATGCGAAACAGCCAATGGGCGGGGAGGGATTCGAACCCCCGAAGGCTGATGCCACCTGGTTTACAGCCAGGCCCCTTTGGCCACTTGGGTACCCGCCCTTGTCAAGCCGACGGCGGGACTCGAACCCGCAACCTCGCGCTTACAAGGCGCTTGCTCTACCGGTTGAGCTACGTCGGCGTTCCAGGTGCAATTATACCCGGTTCAGATGGGGGTGGTCAAGCTGGGGAACTCCCTATCCCGGTCTCGGAGCATAGCATTCACATGATTAAATAGCCTGATCGATACAGTAGAGTACAGCAGCTTAGTCAGCGACCATGTATCAGTCGATCTGCGCGGCATATATCGAGGTTGTATTACTCGAGAAGCTAGTGACCACTCTCTCGGAGCTAGAAATAGGATCAGGCAAACACTTGCGCCTCTTCGAACGGTTATCTCCGACTGCCGAATCGTGCGAACTTCATTTAAAATTATGCGAAAAGATGTATGGTCGGGCGGGTCACAGGTTCGAAGCAAAACCTAAGATTTATGATGGGAGGAGTCTAGCCGTGGCGATCGAACCGAGCCTCCTGGAGCGTCTAGCCCAAGGGCCCTTGCTGGCCGATGGAGCAATGGGTACTATGCTCTACGCGCGGGGCTTCTCGCTGGATCGCTGTTACGAGGCGTTAAACGTGGAGGCTCCCAACGTTATTCTGGAGATCCATCGCGCTTACTTAGAAGCAGGGGCTGAACTGCTGGAGACAAATACTTTCGGGGCAAATCGTTATCGTTTAGCCGAGTATGGTCTGGAGGATCAAGTCGCGTCGCTGAACCGCGCGGGGGTTGCGCTGGCCCGGCAAGCCGCCACGGAAGCCAATCGCCGTGTATGGATCGCTGGGGCGGTTGGGCCACTAGGAGTGCCGCTGGCCCCTCTAGGCCGGGTGAAAGCGGTGGAAGCTCGGCAGGCGTTTCGAGAACAGATCGCTGCGTTGGTGGAGGCGGGTGTAGACGCTTTGATTTTGGAAACCTTTTCCTCCCTTCCTGAGATCCAGGAGGCCATCCGTGCTGCCCAGGAGATAGCTCCTCATCTGCCGATCATTGCAGAGCTGACATTTGCTCAAGACGGCTACACCATGATGGGTCACACCCCTGAGGAGGTCGTGAAGGCTCTTTTGGAGATGGGGGTTCCAATTATTGGAGCAAATTGCTCGGTCGGGCCCGCTAAGTTGCTTCCGGTGATTCGACGGATGGCTGCTCGGATGGCGGAGGCGGGTGGATCTCCTCCTTGTTATTTAGCGGTGATGCCAAACGCGGGCTGGCCGGAAGTTGCCGCTGGGCGCCTTCGCTATCCGGCCACACCGGATTACTTCGCTGAATACGCCCGGCGCTTTCTCGACCTCGGGGTGAGGATTCTCGGAGGATGCTGTGGAACGACGCCGGAACATATCGCCGCAATGCGTCAAGCGCTGCAGAGACGGGAGAAGTCTAATGTCCAGGATCGTCCTCATATCCTTCGCCCGATTTCTTCTCCTGCTCCCACTGAGCCTGAACCTACGGAGCTAGCTCGTCGCTTGCGGGCGGGTCTCTTTGTCGTCAGCGTCGAGGTGGATCCTCCGCGGGGCCATGATGCCAGCGCCTTGTTGGAAGTAGCGCGCTCCCTAAAAGCTGGCGGGGTGGATGCCTTAAATATCGCTGATAGCCCTATGGCCCGGCTGCGGATGAGTCCTTGGGCGCTGGCCTTCCTAATCCAGAACCACGTAGGGATTGAAACCATACTCCATTTCCCAACCCGAGGCCGCAATCTGTTGCGTATCCAGTCAGATCTCCTCGCTATCCATGCTCTAGGGGTGCGCAACCTGTTGGTGCTGATGGGAGATCCCCCGGTTCAGGGAAGCTATCCAAATGTCAGCGATGCTGTAGATATCGTCCCTTCGGGGCTCGTGCAACTGATCAAAGAGCGGTTTAACGCGGGCCTTGATCACGCAGGGGAATCTATCGGACAGCCAACCGCCTTTTTCGTGGGCGTGGCCCTAAATTTCAACAACCCAGATCCAGATCGCGAGATCCAGTCGCTGCATCGGAAGATCCGTGCTGGCGCTGATTTCATCATGACTCAGCCTGTATACGATCCATCCAGTCTACAAGGCTTCCTCCGGCGGTATGAGGAACGTCATGGCCCAATTCCCGTCCCTATCTTGGCTGGAGTGCTGCCGCTGATGAGCCTGCGCCACGCGGAGTTTCTGCACAATGAGGTCCCTGGCATTCAGGTGCCCGAGGCCGCTCGGGAACGCCTGCGGCAGGCAGGCGAAGCGCGTGCCCGCCTGGAAGGTCTCCGGATTGTTCAGGAGGTAGTGGCCGAACTGACGCAGTTCGTCCATGGCATCTATGTGACACCTCCGATGGGCCGCTATGAGCTGGTTTTTCAGATCATGGAGGCTATTCCCTCTCACTGGCGCAGGCATGTCATACCTCAACCGGATGAATGAGTGGATTGCTTGGGAACCGCTTACAGTGCGAACAGATCTTCTGTTCACATCTAACTCAAATTCAGAGGATGCTTATGGGCTATATCGAACAGCTATTAGGGGCAAACGAGCGGATCCTTTTCCAGACCCGGCAGCATCCTTTAGTTCTCCTGCGCCCGATGCTGGGGTATGGGATCCTTGCTGGCGCTTTGATCGGTCTAACTATTGCCAGTGGCGTTCTCTTTCCTCCCTTCACGCTCCCCCTGATGACTGCTGGCATGGCCCTGGCGATGATCCCGCTGATGTTGCTGCTTCGCTCTCTGCTTCGCTGGTGGAACGAAGTGTATATGGTGACCACGCGGCGGGTGGTTCAGGTGGAAGGAATCCTGAACAAGAGTGTTTTCGATTCCTCCCTCGAGAAAGTCAATGATGTAGTCCTGCGGCAATCCTTTTGGGGACGATTGTTCAACTATGGAGATATTGAAATCCTCACAGGAAGCGAGATCGGAGTGAACCGCCTGAACCGGATCGCGAACCCCCTGCGTTTCAAGCAAGTCATGCTGGATCAGAAAGCGAGGCTCGAAGAACGACCGGGCTTGGAAAGCCCTCGGGAAGGCGATGTCGAGTCTCTGCTGGCGCAGCTGGAGGCATTGCGACGCAGCGGCTTGCTAAGCGATCGAGAGTTCGAGGAGAAGCGACAGGCTTTGTTGAAGCGCCGGGAATCTTGACTCAAGGAAACGCCATCGGCGGCGGACGGATTGTGCGATCGGGGGAGGGGGGAGTCGGGGAGCAGCGCCGCCTAGGAATGAGTTGGGCAGATCCCTTTGCAAGTTCGTGGTGTAGTGAGATCAGCCTCTGCCTGGAGAACAAAATGGATGTCCATGAGAGGATCCCTCGAGCTGAGTATGAAGCGGCCGCCGCATGGCTCCGGGAACGGATTCCATTCTCGCCACGAATCGGACTCGTGCTAGGCTCAGGGCTGGCCCCGTTCGCCAACGCAGTCGAGGCTTCAATTACGCTGGCGTTCACGGACATCCCTGGTTTCCCAGCCGTCACTGTTGAAGGACATCCGGGTCGGGTGATTGTCGGGCAGCTAGAAGGGCATCCGATCATGGTGCTTCAAGGGCGGGCTCATTTCTATGAGGGCTATTCCGTGCAGCGAACGACTTTTCCGATTCGGGTCATGCAACTTCTAGGCGTTCGCATTCTAATCCTCACTAACGCTGCAGGTGGGCTGAATCCGGAGTTCCGGCCGGGAGATGTGATGATCCTTCGTGATCATATTGGCCTCTTTGGAATGGCTGGGATTAATCCCCTTCGGGGGCCCAACGAGATGGATTGGGGTCCTCGCTTTCCTGACCTTTCCCAGGCTTACGATCCAGCCCTTCGAGCACTGGCTTGCAAAGTAGCGCAGGCAGAAGGCATTCCTGCCCATGAAGGGGTCTATGTCATGCTAGGTGGGCCGAGCTTCGAGACACCAGCCGAGGTGCGATTCCTACGCTTGATCGGAGCCGACGCGGTTGGCATGTCCACTGTCCCGGAAGTGATCGTAGCCCGCCATGGGGGGATGCGGGTGCTCGCCCTATCTGGGATCTCGAACACGCTGAATCCAGATGCGATTGAGCCACCAAGTCACGAGGAGGTTCTTCGAGTGGGTCAGGTTTTAGTTCCTCGGCTTCTGGCGATTGTTCGCGGCGTGCTCCGAAGCCTTCGAGGCGAAATCTCAAGCTCTCAAAATCAGTAATATGGGCGGCAGGGATATCGAAGAATGGCATGTCCATTTCATCCGTCTCCTTCTTTTGGACGTCGAATTTGCGCAAACATGCTAAGGAGACAAATAAGCTCGCTGAAAGGGTGCAGATGGAAACCCTCTGGGCATTGCTGAGCTCTCTAGCTCCAATCCTGTATGGGGGCATCAGTCTGCTTCTAATCACTACGCTGCGGCAGGCTTGGCAAGCCTATCGCCGGCGCGCTCGGGCCTTCTTTCGCGTGGAACGAGAAATGGCTGCTATGGATTTGCTCAGTGGGTTAGCTCGGGGGATGTTCCTGCTCGTTGCTGGTCTAGGCCTCTGGTTGCTTTTGGGATTGGGGAATCTCGGTCCTTTGTGGGAGACATCTCTTCCCCCATCCCCAGCCTCGATTCCCTCACCTGCGGCTCGTGGCGTTCGCTCACCAGTTCCTTGGATTTCGCCTTCTCCTTATCTTCTTCCCACTCCCTCCTATCTATCTATTCCTTTGCCCTCGCCGTCGCCGATTCCTTCTCCTTCCCCTTCACCTACTGCTACTGCCACCTCTCCACCGATCGGCGCACACTGCTCGGATCCAAATGCCCAGATTGAGTACCCATTGCCCGGTGAGGTGATCTCCAGGCAGATTATATTGACGGGAACAGCGACCCATTCTGCCTTCCAGTTCTATAAGGTAGAAATCGAAGGGCCCTACACGGAAGGTCGATGGATCACTCTAGGGGACGTCGTGCGACTGCCGGTGATAGATGGTCAACTCTGGGTTTTCGATCCCCATCCTTTCTTTACTCATCCGGGCCGCTATCGGCTTCGCCTTGTGGTCGTAGATGTTGCCGCTCAAGAGGTCGCGATCTGCGAAGTTCCTGTGGTGATCGCCCCTCCAGAGGGCGGCTGATCAAGTGCTCCTTGCGCTGTTTATAGGCTGGATAGTGCATTCGATCGAAAGATCCCTTGGGAAAGGAGCTGAGGAGGTTATGAATTCCAATCCACGCGTGCTGATCGGAGCTCACGAAGTTGGGGAGTATGTGTTCTGCGCTCGGGCGTGGTGGCACCGACGTCAGGGCCATCCCTCGATATATGTGGAAGACCAGGAAGCGGGACGCCGCTTTCACGCGCGCTTTGAACGACGGCGGCGATGGGGTGCCCACCTGATTGCGACTTCGATCTTTTTGGCGATCGCTGGCATGGCTCTTCTAATCGGTGCCTTGGCTTTCCGATGGTAGGGCCGGAGGCTCTCTGCGTCCCAGCATATGGGCTATCGGGGGACAAGGCGAGCTAGGCATACTATCCTTCGAAGATCAGCCCTGTCTCCATAAGGCGCCTGTCCTAAGAGGGTATCGAGGGGAGGCGGGGGTTCTTTTTGCGGGAGCTGGTGAACTCTCGATCCCTGAACCAGTGCCTGCGGTGATCAGCGTCCCCAGATCAATCCGCTCCAGACAGCAACGAACAGCAGCACACTGATATAAGCGTTCACATCAAAGAACGCCACATCCACTCGGGATAGATCGTTCGGTGAAACCAGGCGATGTTCATAAACCAAAAGAGCACCTACCAATCCGACCCCCAGCCAATAGGGCCATCCCAGCTGAAGTATGATCCCCAGTGCAACCAGCAGGATCAGCATTCCCAGATGGTTTAGACGCGCCAAGATTAGTGCTAGCGGTATCCCAAAGCGGGCCGGAACGCTGTGAAGTCCTTCCCGACGGTCGAAGTCCGCATCCTGACAGGCGTAGATCAGATCGAAGCCAGCGATCCACGTGGTCACTGCAGCGATCAAGATCCAGGCTGGCAAGTCCTCCAGCTTCCAGAAGGATCCCCGAATGGCGATCCATGCTCCCATCGGCGCCAGACCATCGGTGAACCCCAGGATCCAATGGCTAAGCCATGTGAAGCGCTTGGTATAGTGATAGCCGATCAGAAACAGCAGGGCTCCAGGAAGGAGCGCGACGCACAGGGGATTCAGGGCCCATGCGGCCACCGTCAGCACCACACTGGAGATCCCAACTGCCCATTTCAGAGTCTCCGGCCGAAGGAGCCCGCGAGGCAATGGCCGGGTCGCTGTGCGGGGATTCCGGGCGTCGTATTCCCGATCCGCTAGGCGGTTCATGCTCATCGCTAGGGTGCGAGCGGCCACCATGGCTACTGTGATCCAGAGGACCTGATTCCAGGATGGTCGGCCGCCAGCGGCTAGGAGCATGCCAATATACGCGAACGGTAACGCGAAAATAGTATGCTGGAATTTGATCGCCTCCAGGAAGATCTTGACCCGCTGCCCCATCCTCTCGGAATTCCTCCTGAGGATCCCTTGGCGAAGCGAACGCTCTCGGTTGCTCAACTGGATTTTAATGGAGAGACTTCAGGCGGAGCACATTCCCGTCCTTCATTCTCCCACTGGTGTAGGACAGTCAAGATCTCGCCCAGAGAACGGATGACAGCGTCCGGTTGGGCATGATTGGGTGAGGGCAGAGGTTCATTTCCCATCGCCGCCCAGACCCCGCGCATTCCAGCCAGATGGGCTCCCTGGATATCGGCCTCGAGAAGATCCCCAACTACCACCACGGCTTGCGGAGGAAGCCCCCACGCCTCTGCGATCCTTAGGAAAAGAGTCGGATGCGGTTTCCGCCATCCGACAACCGCGGAGATCACAATCGGATCGAAGTAGCGACGTAGCCCGAATCGATCGATCAATCGCCAGGAGTGATCGGCATCGCTTGAGTTGGTCAGGAGCGCCAGACGATAGTTCCGGCGGTAAAGTTCCTCCAGCGTGGTGAATGTGTCTGGGAAGGGCTGCCAGCGCGCCTCCTGGGGAGTCAAAAAGGCCCGAACGACCTCCTGAACCACTTCCCTGGACAGCTCTTTGTAACCCAGCTCACCCAAGGCAAGGGCGAAGGTTTCTACCAGCGGATATTCCCGCCAATCCCTCCGCCTGCGTCCATTACGGAGTCCCATCCAGTGTTCCAATGCGGCAACCAGGGCGGCTTCTTCCACCAGAATCCCATGAGAACGCAGCGCCTTCTGGGCAGCCGCGAACATTTCCTGACGGAGCATTTTGGGATCTTCCGGAAGCTTGATTAAGGTGTGACCGAGATCGAAGATCAAGCCTTGGATCTTCATGCGTCGTTCCTTATTAGAGGACGTGTGATGCACTCACAGCTAACCCGTCTCCAAAGTCAGCCGATCGGCGAAAGGTGAAATAAGCGGATCCCTCAATTCGTTGCGGAACGGTGAAGAGGGATCGGGCCTGCAGACTGCAATCGGGCCCAAAGCTGAGCCTTCAGAGCCTCCAGCTGTTCTCGATAATCCAGAGAACGCACGTCCTTCACGCTCATCACTAAAGCATCCTCGTTGTTGTCCCGATAATACCTTGGCCGACGAGCTATGACCTCTAGCCCATATTTCCGGTAAAGGCTTTGAGCCACCTGATTGGAAGCCCGCACCTCCAGCGTGATCAGGTTAGCGCCCCAGGCCATTGCCTCCTCGACCAGAGCTAAGAACATCAGCTCCCCTAAGCCGCGCCCCCGCCATGGCGTATCGATGGCGATGGTGCTAATATGCGCCTCATCCGGAACCAGCCAGAAGCCCCCGTATCCCAGGATCGGCAGTTGGGGAAGGGGGAGTGTCCGCGCAATCGCACGGACTTCCCGAGGACGCAGGACGAGGTAATGCGCGTTCGGATTCCTTAAAAGTTCCTGCTCGTAGGCGCGCGTCGGCCATGGCATAGAGAACACGCGCTGTTCGATCGCCATGACCTCCGGGATGTCCTCCCAGCGCATGGGGTCGACTCGAAAGGGCACCGACTTCGGGATCTCCAGGGCTGGCATTTTGGCCTCGCCTCCGTGGCTCATTCCTCGGGAACACTCGAGGTGCGTAGATAGACGGGACGTAGAAGCGCGGGATCTGGTCGCTCACCGGCTTGATATCGAGCCCAGGCTAACCGCGCTGCTCCCATCACCCTAGACGGGCCGCTCCGTTGGATCAGCCAGGGGACAGCGGATGGCTGAGCCAGTCGTATGTGATCTTGAGCAGTCCATTCCCCAACTAGCCAGATCCCCGGCGTCCAGGAAGCAATCAATCTCTCCGCTGTTGTCAGCGTAGGCTCACCTACCGGCCTCCATGCCCCTGACCATTCATAACGGCGCAGTGCCAATCGTCCCCGCCCCGCCGGGAGAAGCACATATAGGGTTTCCATCCACGGCGGAAGATCCGCTAGCGTCGCCTCCTCGGTTGCGATTCCGAACAGCGGACAATCCAAGGCCATCGCTATTCCCTTGGCGGCCGCGATGCCCGCCCGAAGCCCGGTAAAAGAGCCGGGCCCGCTGACCACCGCCACAGCGATCAGATCCGCCGGGGTCAGACCGACCTGTGCCATCAACTCCTGACAGCGCGGCATCAACTCGGCAGTATGTCGATCCGCCGTTCGCCAGTAGATTACCGCAGCCCACTCCACCCCGTCGAAAAGCGCTATGGCCAGCCCCAGGGTTGCGGTATCTAAGGCAAGTAGATAGCCTCGTTTTCCGTTCATTAGTGAGAACCTCATTCTTCGAGTCGAAGACGCTTGCGGGAGCAGGATAGGCAGCCTCGTTTTTTTTGGCCTCGATCCTTATTTTACGAAGAGCGGATTAGGGGCGATCTCCGTTCCCTCACTAATGTCGTTCCGAATCGATCAAGGCTTGGAGCGCCTTTAAGCGCTCCAGAGGAAAGGGCCCGATGGCCTCGATTCGCACCCGACGAATCGTATCGCTGAGGGGAATCAGGTTCACATGAAGATACGGCTCTGGGATGAGCCCGGCTGCTCGCTCCGGCCACTCGATAGCGATGATGGCCCTCTCATCAAATAGATCCCACAATCCGATCGCCCATACTGTTTCTGGATTTTCCAATCGATAGAGATCCACATGGTAAAACCTCCCGCCCCCCGGCAATGGATAGGCCTGAACCAGGACGAACGAAGGACTCTGAACGGGTTCGATAATCCCCAGCCCCTGCGCGATCCCCTGAATAAAGCGGGTTTTCCCAGCCCCCAGAGGGCCCTGTACTGCGATGATATCGCCGGGCTGCAACCAGCGCCCCAAAGCCACTCCGATCTGCCGCGTCGTATCCTCATCTGTGGAGATCTGTTCCAGAAGCCATGCACCGATCATTCCTGTCGCTACCTGATGTGAAGAGATTCCCGTTGCTTTCCCTTTTCCTGCTCTATAGTGCTTACCTGTCACAAACCCGAAGGCGGCCCGCTCTGTCTTCAGAAGGTGGCAAACCACATACTGGGAATGGACTTAGGTGCAATGAGCAAAGCAGGATGCCCCGCGCAGCTTCCGGATCGAAGAGCTGGCATCTGCCGGGATCCCTAACTTTAAGTCGGAGAGGGGATCGTGCCCGGCAATTTCCCGAGGAGGTTCTCCTCAAGCACTGAAGGTCGTTCGAACACGCATATATATGGGCGTGGAGATCCATGACGGTCATAAACCACTGGAGCGTATTCGGCCTGATCAGCTCTAGAATCACAATAGGAGATCGTGAGCCGTCCTCGGGATAAAACAGAGACCTCCAGCAGTTTGCCTTCCAGCTCTCCCAAGGAACACAAGTCGTCCTTCCACGACGCTCGCCCGCATCTGGAGGAATTGGGCGTTCAGATCTATGGTGGTCTGATTGCGGGTGTTTACGTGTCTACTGACCTTATTCTGTCCTGTATGGATCAGAAGCTCGGTCTGTGAAGATAGAACGTCTGGAGCGAGCCAGGATTCGCCGCTTTGGGCAAATTTCGAAGTTACCGACTTCGGGAAACGGTTTTTATTCTGAAGCGAGGAATAACCGATGCCTGCCGAGAAGACTGAGGACTCCATCAGCCCCCAACGAAGGGTCTGGGTATCGTTCGAGGTCGGATCCGATGTGCAACCCTATCTCCCTCAACATCACTAATCGCCTCACCATTGTTGCGAACAGTATTCTCTTCTTCCTGCCAATTCCCTCATATTGCCTCTGGGCCAACCCGCATTTTGTGCACCATCGGTTTAGCTTAGAAACGGCTCCTTGGCATGTAACCGGTTGAAAGGTTTGTCCCTTTGTCTTTGTTCTGCTACTACTATCTGATAGCTACCAAGTAGAGCCTTCCCTAACATGCCCCAAGCGGCTATCAGGCGCAACCCGTAGCAGCCATGCGAGCCGAGAGAGTTAATCTCCTAGCCCATCGCGCCGCCTTCGGCCTCCACGATCCTTGCTCTGCAAGACTCCGTGCGATGCGTGGGGGCTGCCACGCTTAGTCTGCGCTGTATGCGTTTTTCTAGTATCTTGGCTATAAAATCAAGAGTTGAGCGCCATTCTGGAAATCTTAGGGAGCTGAGGGCGCGAAATGGAGTTTAAAGATTACTATGCGATCTTAGGCGTCTCTCCTGACGCGAGCGAGGAGGAGATCAAGCGGGCTTACCGGAAGCTGGCCCGACAATACCATCCCGATGTCAATCCAGGCAATAAGGCGGCGGAGGAGAAATTCAAAGAGATCAATGAGGCCTACGAGGTGCTCTCCGATCCGGAGAAGCGCCGCAAATATGATGAGCTTCGCCGTCAATATGAAGCCTGGCGTCGAGCGGGTTATGATCCAAGTCAGTTCGACTGGTCTCCCTGGATTCAGCCGGGTCGGGTGCGGGTCGAAGTAGGAGATCTGAAGGACTTGCTCTCCGGGTTTTCGGATTTCTTTGAGATGCTGTTCGGCGGCATGCCTCAGCAGACGCGAGGGCGGACGGCCTCCCGGTTTCGAGAGCGCGATATCGAACAGTCGGTGACGCTCACCCTCGAGGAGGCCTTCCAGGGAACCACCCGGATCATCCGCGCTCGGGATGGGCGTCGCCTAGAGGTCCGCATCCCCCCAGGGGTGCGAACGGGAGCCCGGGTGCGAGTTCCTGGGGCTGGGAAGCCCGGTTATGGCGGGCCATCGGGAGATCTCTATTTGGTTGTCGAGGTCGCTCCTCACTCCCGCTTTGAACAACGGGATCAGGATCTCTATGCCGCGCTGCCGGTGGATCTCTACACTGCCGTCTTGGGGGGTGAGGTTCCCTTCCGCCATCTCGATGGAAGAACTTTAATGGTTCATATTCCGCCGGAGACCCAGAATGGCACCTTGATCCGCCTGAGGGGGGAAGGCATGCCCTCTCCACATCATCCGAGCGAACGGGGAGACCTTTATCTCCGGGTCTCTGTGGAATTGCCCCGAAATCTAACCCCGAGGGAGCGGGAGCTGTTCGCCGAATTGGCCCGTCTGCGTCGAAGGCAATAGCAGAATCTAGCGTCAATTATAAGAGCAAATAATATCAACCCACATCTTTCGAATTTCGAAAACCAAGTCCCGGAGCGCCCGAGATTTTCATCATAGGAGCGAAAGCTCATGGGCTTGCGAATGCAAAAAGAGATCTGGATTCTTATAGTAGGGATCTTCGGATGGATGGGGTGCCGCTGGCTCCCCCTGCGGGAGCTGATTTTTATCACTCCCACGCCAGCGCCTGTTGGCGCGGTCATTGTTCCAGCGGGCCCCACGCCAACACCCCTGCCTATCCCATCGGAGTTCGACGAGGAAGAGCAACGCCTAGTCGCCATCTACCAGAAAGTTCTGCCCTCTGTGGTCAACATCGATGTGGAGGGAGCAGAAGCTTCCGCTTTCGGTAGCGGGTCCGGTTTTGTTTATGATACCCAGGGACATATTGTCACCAACAATCATGTGGTTGAAGAGGCGGAGGAGATCTGGGTGACATTCTACGACGGGACGGTGGCAAAGGCCCGTGTAGTAGGACGGGATGTCTTCAGCGATCTGGCGGTGATCCGGGTGGACGCTCCTGTCGAGCTCTTGCGTCCCGTTGAACTGGGGGACTCGGATACACTCCGGGTCGGCCAGAAGGTCATAGCGATTGGCAATCCCTTCGGCTTGCGGGGAACGATGACCTTAGGGGTAATCAGTGCGCTGGGTCGGGCTCTGGAGACGCCGACCCGCTTTCAGATTCCAGATGTCATCCAGACCGATGCGGCGATTAACCCGGGCAACTCGGGGGGACCCCTGGTGGATCTGCAAGGCCGGGTGATCGGCGTGAACTCCGCCATCCGGACCGACTCCAGCATTACCGGGATACCCGCAAACATCGGCATTGGCTTTGCGATCCCTGTGAATACCGTGAAACGGGTGGTTCCTCAGCTGATCCAAAACGGCCGAGTCCGCTATCCCTACCTGGGGATCACCTCCACCGATGCCATCTCGCTGGCGGAACTGCGAGCGCGAGGATATGATGTCCCCACCACCCGGGGCGTTCTGATCCAGGAAGTAGTTCCTGACAGTTCGGCGGCTCGAGCTGGCCTGCGGGGTGGCACTCGTGAGGTTCAGGTTCGAGGAGCCCGCATCCTTCTGGGTGGGGATATTATCACGGGTATCAACGGCCGTTCGGTTTCTTCCTTCGACGAGCTGGTTTCTTATCTGGTGAAATATACAGAGGTCGGCCAGACAGTGACGCTAACTATCCTGCGGGATGGGCAGGAAAGGCAAGTCCAGGTGACCCTAGGGGAGCGCCCATCGCCGTGAGGAGATCGAATACGGAAGACACCTTACTGAGCTTCTTTAAGGGGGGATCTAGGAGAAATGCAACGCGGCTTCTGGTTTTTGCTGACGGGGCTTCTGCTCTTCATTGCGGGTTGTGCAGCAGTGACTGCGAGTGCCCTCCTATGGGCTCGTTCGGCTCTGACCCATCTATCCAGCGATGCTGCTCTCTCACAGCCTGGGGGCGCTTCTTTTCCTTCCTCGACACCGACGCCTATCCCTCCCGAGGCATTGTTGGAAGCCCGAGCCATAGAGGCGGCGTTTATTTCGGTCTATCAGCGGGTCAGTCCTTCCGTGGTGCACATCACCACCCGGGCGACCGCGTTTGATCTTTTCCGGGGTTCCTTTTATCAGGAGGGCACTGGATCCGGATTCGTTTGGGATCAGGAAGGACATATCGTCACGAATAACCATGTGGTGGAGGGTGCGGATCAGGTTGAGGTGATCCTCGCCGACGGCACCACGGCTTCTGCCACGCTGGTGGGGGCGGACGCTTATAATGACTTGGCTGTGCTGCGGATCAGGTTGCCTCGGGAGAAATTGACTCCGGTGACCCTGGGTGATTCCTCGCGGCTGCAGGTGGGACAATGGGTTGTTGCGATCGGAAATCCTTTTGGGCTAGATCGCACGATGACAGTAGGAGTGATCAGTGCTCTGGGCCGGACCCTGGAACTCTCCGATCGACCGTTGGGGGAGGTGATCCAAACAGATGCGGCCATCAACCCGGGGAATTCGGGGGGGCCGTTACTGGATCTGGACGGGCGGGTGATTGGGGTCAACACGGCGATCCGCTCTCCCAGCGGCGGTTCTATCGGGATTGGCTTTGCCATCCCGGTAAACACGATCAAGCGGGTGGTTCCTGAACTAATCGCTCGAGGGCGTTATCGCCATCCCTGGTTGGGGGCCTCATTTTTCGAGATCACCCCTGCCTTTGCCCAGGCCTTCCGCCTGCCAGTAGATCATGGCCTCCTCACGGTTCAGGTGGTGCCGGGCAGTCCGGCGGATCGGGCTGGGCTGCGGGGAGCGACCCAACGAGTGCGCACCCGCTTCGGTGATGTGTTCTTGGGTGGAGACATCATCACCGCGATCGATGAGCGCCCTCTGCGTCGAGTGGATGAGCTCGTGATCTACTTGGAGAATTACAAACGCGTTGGGGAGACGGTGACCCTCTCGATCCTCCGCGAGGGCCAAGCGCTGACGCTTCAGGTGACTCTTGGGGAGCGGCCCTTCGAATGATTCGCATTGTCGCTCGCAACTGCCGCCGGGTTCCCTGCGAATCGGAGTCTATCGAAATTTGAGGTAGGGGCGTTAAAGGAAATCTGGGGAGTTGAAACAATCATTTCCTCCTCGCCGATTGAGGTGGCTGTTCTGGCTTGAAGGGGTTTTTTCTGTATTTAATGACTTCACGCCGCAAAGTGACCGGAGGGCTGGGAAGATAGCATGGGATAAGGCCCGCGCGATACGCCACCCAATCCAGGAGGTGGAGATGATGACGGAAGTCCAAGCCTGGGCAGTCGAAGTGGTGGATGAGGAACAACCCCGGTATCGGATCGGGATGGTGGCTGCGATGGTTCAGTTGCATCCGCAAACCATTCGATATTATGAATCGATTGGCCTGATCTCCCCTCATCGAGCTCGTGGTCGGATACGCCTGTATTCCGAACGAGACGTGGCCCGGTTGCGCCAGATCATAGAGTTAACCCAGATGGGCGTTAACCTAGCAGGGGTGGAAATCATCCTTCGCCTGCGAGAACAAATTGCTGCTCTTCAACTGGAAATCGAACAACTACGTGCGATCCTAGGCGCGGAATCCTCTCCACCCTTTAAGTCTGAGACGTTCTAAACGTGCGCGGCCGGCCTCTATGCAGGGAGATGTGAGGCACTATCTTGATGAAGTCCATTCGCCTGCTCGAATCAAATTAAGACCCAGAGATGCTGGAGGCGGGGATGACCTATCGGATAGTAAGCGATGATCGACCGGTGGAGCTGGATGCGCCGTTGACCGAAAACTTGGTGAAAGAAGAAATCCGGCGTTATGAGAACGGCTCCTGTCGGGCTCTAACCCTTTATCTCTGGTTCCAAACGCGGGAACGGCGAGCGATCATCCGCCTGACGGATCGCATACGGCATGCAGTCCGAGAGAGCGGAATCCGCGAGGGCTTCGTCTTAGTTAGCGCGATGCACATCACCGCCGCTGTTTATGTGAACGATCACGAAGAGGGGATTATGCAGGATATGATAGAGTTGCTGGATCGACTGGCGCCCTTCCGGCCGGATTATCGGCATCACCGCACTGGTGAGGATAATGCCGATGCCCATCTCAAGAGCCTGCTTCTCCATCATGAGGTGATCGTCCCGGTGACGAACGGGGATTTAGACTTAGGCCCATGGCAGGAGATCTTCTATGCTGAATTCGATGGTCAGCGTCGTAAACGGGTTCTGGTCAAGGTGGTTGGTGTGATATGAAGAAGAGGTTCAAGCACAATCACCATGGCGTTCGGAGCACAGAGCCATGCACATCGGCGTCTGTCTGCCTAATTACGGCCGAGCTTCATCGCCCGAGGCGATCTGTGAAGTGGCACAGGCAGCGGAGGCGCTGGGATTCGATTCCATCTGGACTACCGACCACATCCTAGTCCCTGAGGCCTATGAAGAGCCTTATGGCCGTATCTTCGAGACCTGGACCACCTTAGCATATGTGGCGGCGTTGACCCGACGAGTTCGGTTGGGTACATCTATCCTTATACTAGGGCTGCGCAATCCGGTGCTGGTGGCCAAACAAGCAGCCACCCTAGATCAACTGTCGAACGGCCGTTTGATTCTGGGTATCGGCGCGGGATGGCTAGCTTCGGAGTTTGAGAACTTAGGGATGTCCTTTCGACGTCGGATTCGATTTCTCGAAGAGGGCATTCTCCTGATGCGAACCCTATGGACGACCCCCCGGCCTCGTTTCGAGGGTCGCTTCTTTCGTATTCGAGACGCTGTGTTTGAGCCTCCGCCAGTCCAATCCGGTGGCCCCCCAATCTGGATCGGGGGGAATACGGAGGCTGCGGTGCAACGGGCTGCCCGCTTAGGTGATGGCTGGCATCCGGTCGGTCTGGATCCGGAAACCTTGCGCGCACGCGTGGCTCAGTTGCGGGAACAGTCCGCGGGACGCTCCCTTCGGGTGGTCTGTCGGATGTACGTAGCCCTGGGATCCTCCCTCCCGCTGGTATATACTTCGCCGACAGGTGAACCTCGGATGCGGCTAACTGGCTCTCTGGAGCAGATCGCCGAAGGCCTGCGGCAGCTTCAGGAGGCCGGAGCGGATGGGGTGGTTTTCACCTTTGAGGCTCCATCCGTTGCAGCTCAAATCGAGCAGATGCAACGCTTGGCAGCGTTGCGACCTTGGTTTGTATCGTCACCCGCCTAATCCTCTTGATCGGGGATTGCCCCAGTCATAGCGATATGGAAAATCGTGAGCATTCCTGGCTTCCGATCCCGATCACAGTGAGTCTGGTTCTTCTCAGCTGGGTGAGCACCCGGTTCGTTCCGGCCGAAGGGCCAGAGGTCGCCTTGCATGTCCTGGGATCTCCGCTCGGGCTTCGTTTCACGCCTGCTTTCTGGTTCGGAATCTTCAGCGCCGCTCTGGCAGCCACTGGAACAGAGTCTTTGCTTCAATTCCATCCCCACTTTCGGGGGGAAGCTCCTCTTCGCCGGATCGGTCGTCTGATTTCGACGGTATGGGTGGCGATAGGGGGGCTGATATTCACTCTACAGCTTCCGCTCAGTCCCCTCTGGCTGGCCGGCCTAGGGATCGGCGGGTTAGCGCTGACGCTGGCGATGCTGGGGGAGCGCTATCGCGTGGAGACCGGTGGAGTTTCGCGACTGGTGGCCCCTCTTGTAAACCAAGCCTTGATCTACTTGGTCACCCTAGCGGCCATCGTTTGGATCTTTCAGAGCGGGCTACGGACGCTGGTATGGATGCTGACTAGCGGGGTCTTAGCCGCTGGCCTTGCGCTGGCCCGACTGGTGGAAGCCGAGATCCCAGAGGGTCGGCGATGGCTATACGTAGCCCTGATCGGATGGAGCATGGCCACTGTTGCAGCTGCCTTCCGCTACTGGACTCTTTCCCCCATTGTCTTGGGGCTGTGGTGGATGATCCTGCTGTATGAGCTGGTTGAGATGAGCCTCTGGCATCTCCAGGGAAGGGTTCTCTCTCCTCGGGTGGCTGCGGAGTTTGCAAGCCTGGGCTTCCTGATTGCCCTGTTTGCTCGATGGGTGGCGAGCTGAGGCCCTCCTCGTGGAGAAGGGGGAAGCATAACGCCTCAGCCCGCTCGGTTAGGCCTCTCATGTGCCACGGAGCGACGAGTTGGTGGATATCCCTTAAGCTCCGGTAGTCGGTTGTTCATAGAACGCTGCGTGGATTCGTCGAACCGCTTCCTCGGCTTCGCTTTCCGCAACGACTAAGGAGAGGTTGTATTCTGAAGAACCCTGGGCGATGGAGAGCACGTTGATGCGGCCGCTTCCTAGGGCGCTGAAGACTCGGGCAGCAATCCCAGGCGTTGTCCGCAATCCTGCCCCAACGACAGCGATGATGGCCACCCGATCCATTCCCCAGATATCTTCGATATCCCGTCGGGCCATCTCACGCTCGAATACTTTTCGGAGCGCTCGAACAACCTGGGTGACCGAGGGAGAGGGAATAACAAAACAGATGTTCTGTTCGGAAGAGGACTGAGAGATCATCAGGATGCTGACTCCTAACTCCGCGACAGCCGCGAAGGTCCGAGCAGCTACTCCGGGCACTCCTAACATCCCTCGGCCCTCCACGGTAATCAGGCTCATGTTCTTAATTAAAGTCACCGCCTTCACCCGGCCGTCCCCCCGGGGCTCGGGGACAATCCAGGTGCCCGGATGTTGAGGGTTCATCGTGTTGAGAATGCGCACCGGAATTCGTCGATCGATGCATGGAAGCAATGTGCGCGGGTGAAGAACCTTCGCTCCAAAGTATGCCATCTCGGCCGCCTCGATGTAAGAGAGCTCTGGGATGGTGCGAGCGCCGGGCACGATCTTCGGGTCCGCGCTCATTACGCCATCCACATCTGTCCAGATCCATACTGCCTCCGCATCCAGCACGTAGCCTAGGATGGTGGCAGAGAAATCGGAACCACCGCGTCCTAGAGTGGTCGGCCGGCCTTCAGGGGTAGCGCCAATGAATCCCGTCACCACCGGGAGGATTCCTTGCTCTAACATGGGCAACAGATACGCCCGCGCGCGTGCTCGGGTCGACTCTAAATCCGGGGAAGCTTCGCCAAAGCGATCATCGGTGACTATAAATGCATCCGCATCGACGGCGCGGGCTGGAAGGCCTCGAGCCCGCAGCGCTGCCGCTAGAATGCGAGCGCTCCAGCGCTCCCCCATTCCGGCCACCAGATCTGCTGTGGAAGGAGAAAGCTCCCTGAGGGCGGCCACCGCCTGAAGCACGGTTTCCAATCGTCCGAATCCCTCCTGGAGATCTTTTTCCAGGGCCTGGGCTTCCTCTTCCGGTAGCGACAGCGCCTGAACGGTATCCTGGTGTCGCTTCCGAAGCGCCTCCAGCGTTGGGATCCAAGTGGACTCTCCCTGAGCGGCTAGCTGGCTCATCTGAACAAGGACATCGGTCACGCCTACCATAGCGGAGACCACCACGACCATCCGAGGTTCCGAAGCTCGATGGAACGCGATCAGATCTGCCACCCACTGAAACCGAGCGGCATCCCCCACCGAAGTCCCTCCGAATTTCATCACCCGCATCGTGCCCTCCACATTCCTAAGGATAAACAGCGACCCCCCAACCCTTTCAGGCCGGGGGGTCGTTTCTTTAATGGCCAGAGAACCTGAATGGATACGACCCGGATTACGTCGCAAGCCAAGCATCCCCCCGGCTGCTTTTCCAGCCGGTAGTCATTGGCTCGGTGGTCGTTTTCGTTGCCGGGGAGACACTCCGAAAACTCTGCTTGGGAGGCATGCGTCACCCGCTGTTGAGAGGGTAGGCTACCTATGATTTTATCGAAGGTGAAGGATGTGTCAACCCATGATAACAAGGCAAGGTATAGATCTAGAACGCGACTTACAGGAAAGTCGTTGCCCGCACCTTATCCCATCAACGGCTGAGTGGCGTCTTCGGCCTGGATTGGGAAATAGGCGATATCATAAGATCATATCATCCCTGTGTATTTCTATTCTTTTCTTTCGGTGCTGGGATTCCGGAAAACCGGATGAGGACAACGCAGCCCTGCGGATTCCTTGAGCAAAAGCGGCTGATTACCCGGATGGGCAACCTTTCTGGAGGTCAACATGGATGTCGAACCGAACCCACTATCAAGCCTTACGGTTCATTATGCTCCTCGGCCTAGTCAGCCTGATGGCTGATGTGACCTATGAGAGCGCCCGCAGCCTCATCGGGCCGTATCTCGCGGTGCTGGGAGCCAGCGCCGCGCTGGTGGGGGCCATCGGAGGCATCGGAGAGCTTATCGGCTACAGCCTGCGCCCCTTCTTCGGTTACCTGGCGGATCGCTTACGCCGGCC
>JANXBD010000034.1 GCA_025057635.1 Thermoflexus sp.
CAGATGGCGCGGGCGACAGGCATCCATCTGGTGATCGCGACCCAGCGCCCCAGCGTGGACGTGGTGACGGGGCTGATCAAGGCCAACTTCCCAGCCCGCATCGCCTTCGCGGTGGCCTCCTCGGTCGACTCCCGGGTGATCCTGGATATGCCCGGGGCGGAGACCCTGCTGGGACGTGGGGATATGCTCTTCCTGGCTCCGGATCAGGGCCAGCCGATCCGGGCTCAGGGTTGTTTTGTTTCGGATGAGGAGATCCGTCGCATTGTCACCTACTGGAAGGGTATTCGAGGTCTTCTCCGCCCGGCTCCGGTGCGCGAGCGCCAAGGAGCGATCTCCAAGCTCCCACTGGTTCGGCAGCAGGCAAGCAAGAAGCTCCCCTCCCAGGAACTGGTTCCGGCAGAAGAACAGGAGGGGGAGATCGAGGAGGAACCTGAGGAACTACTGTTGCAGCGAGCCATCGAGATCGTGCGACTCCATCGGCGGGCTTCGATCTCCCTGCTGCAGCGGAAGCTCCGGATTGGTTATAATCGGGCTGCTCGCTTGATTGATCTGATGGAGGCCCGAGGACTGATCGGCCCTCCAGAAGAGGGTAGCCGATGGCGAGGCCTGGAAGGGCTAGATCCTTCTTCCACCTCCCCACCAGACTGAAGAGCCTTTAGGGTTGGGAAAGCCACTCAGGATAGCTGGCTATTTATACCCAAAAGGCTGATTCGCCGGGAGACAGAATTACTTCAGCTTGTTACTTTGCCAGCTAGATGCTAGATATCTGCTGCCTCGCAGGACTTTTAGGGGGTAGCTTTTAGGGGATCCGATGGGGGCTTAAGGACCTAGCTTAGCTCCAGCGCTAAGGAGGGGCCCCATTCGAACCTCTAGGGGAGGCCGCAGCAGTCCTCTTCTCAGGCCTTTCACGATGATAGGCTTATTCAAATCAGCTCTCCAACGAGGGTTTTGGGCAGCCAGCGGGTTAGCGCTTTTCCTGCTCGCGCTGCTACTGATGCGCACAGGGGCCGCCCATCTGACCCCTGCTATGGTGGCAGCGGGAAGATTCCCCTCTCTGTGGCAAAGCATGGGGCTAGGCTGGCTGATGGCCTGTTTAGCGCTCAGCGGTTCTCCTGTAGCAGCGGCTGCTGTTAGCCTTCAGGACGCCCAGTTCCTTTCCCCATCTGCCACCCTCACCATGCTCACCGGCTCCCGATTAGGAGCTTCGTTTATCCTATTCGTCATCGGGTTAAGCTACGTATGGTGCCGGAGGCATCCCCAGGACAGCCTGACGGCAGGATTGATCACCTTCTGGGTGACAGCCACGATCTACCTTCCGGCCACCGCCCTGGGCCTCTTCTTGCTGCCTCATATCCCCGATTTATGGATTGCTGGAAGGGGGCCCCCTCCTCTTCCGGCGCTTCTAGAGCCTTTCCGAGCCCTCGTCCAGATTTTGAAAGAAGTCCTCCTCGAAGTGACGGGTCGATGGCTGGGCAAGCCCCTGCCGGAGAGCACCCTGGGGATCTTACTTTTTCTTCTGGGATTTTTCTTAGTGGGCATCGCGCTTCAAGTCCTTGATCGGGCGCTTTCCCTCCCCGGTCTGACCCAAGCGAGGGCGAATTCTACGTCAGATTCTCCCTGGCCGATGTTCGGTCTGGGACTGGCGATGACCGCCATGACCATGTCGGTATCCATTTCGATTGGACTGCTGGTGCCTTCGGTGACGCAAGGGCGGATCCGAAAAGAACAATTGATCCCCTACGTGATGGGAGCCAACATCAGCACCTTTATCGACACGCTGCTCGCCGCACTGGCCTTGGGGAATCCAGCTACAGTCAAGGTAGTCCTCACCGAAGTGATTAGCGTCAGCGTGATCTCGGTCGGGATCTTATCGGCAGGTTATCGGTGGTATCAGAGGATGCTAATCCGAGCGTTCAGACTCGCGACAGGTCACCCTGGGCTCCTAGGCCTCTTCTTGATTGCCTTCCTGGGCGTGCCGCTAATTCTGCTGGGGTGGGGATGATGAGAGTCGGGATAACAAGCTGACTTGCCCCTGATCTCAATGAAGACCTATACAATCCCTCAATCCCAGGACTGCTGTAAGTGCCCTAAGAGCCAAGCCCGGTTCTCCGGTCCTTCTCTTCATCTCCTAATCTGGAGCTAAATCGATTCGATGGACTTTCAAGAAATTCGTGCGGCCCGGGCAACCGAAGGGGACGCCAGCAGTGATCACGATCAGATCCCCTAGTTGGGCAAAGCCGCCTTGAAGAGCTGCTTGGCTGGCTGCCCCCAGCATCTCATCGGTGCTGCGCACAGGCGGCATCAGAACGGGCTCCACTCCCCACACCAAAGCCAGCCGCCGCAAGGTCGCTGGAACCGGGGTGGCGGCGAGGATGGGAACCGAAGGGCGATGGCGGGCGATCATCCGGGCAGTGTAGCCGGACATGGTGGAGGTGACAATGACCCGCGCACCAACCTGCTCGGCGATCTCCACGGTCGCCCGGCTGATCGCCTCTGTGACCTCCGTGGATTCGCCGATTAGATCTAGCCACTGGCGATGCGGCATTGCTCCCTCAGCGATCCGCGCGATCCGGGCTATCATCTGCACTGCCTCCACCGGATAGGTTCCTGTGGCCGTTTCCGCTGAAAGCATAACCGCATCGGTTCCATCCAGGATCGCGTTGGCTACGTCACTGGCCTCCGCCCGGGTCGGACGGGGATGGTTAACCATGGAGTTGAGCATCTGGGTGGCGGTGATCACTGGCTTGCCCGCCCGGTTACACCGGCGGATGATCCGCTTCTGATGGATCGGCACCTCCTCCGGTGGGATCTCCACTCCTAAATCCCCTCGGGCGACCATCACCGCATCCGCCACCTCGAGGATGGCTTCAAAATTCTCCAGGGCTTCCCGCTTCTCGATTTTAGCTATGATGGGAATTGAGGCCCTTAGCTCTTGCAGAAGCAATCGGAGCTGGCACACGTCCTCTGCTGTTCGCACGAAAGAGAGAGCAAGGTAATCCGCCTCATGCTCGACTGCGAATTTCACATCGAGGCGATCCTTCTCCGTGAGGGCGGGTAGCGTGAGAGGAAGGCCTGGAGCGTTGATCCCTTTATGGGAGCTTAGGGTCCCCCCTCGCACGACCCGACAGACCACATCGCTTCCTTGCACGTCCTCCACTCGGAATTCCAGCAACCCATCATCCAAGAGGAGGATCTGGCCTGGGCGGATCAACGCGATCAACTCGGGATGGGGAAGATGAATCTCCCGAGGGTTCCCTCGAACCAGGCGGGAGGTGAGGATAAGCTGCTGACCAGGTTCGATGGACACATATCCTCCCTCGATATCACCGACTCGCCAGCGAGGCCCCTGGAGATCCCCTAAGAGAGCAATGGTAGCCCCCTCCTCCTGAGCAACTTGGCGCATCATAGCGATGCGACGAGCATGAGCTTGGTGATCTCCATGCGAGAAATTGATGCGAGCCGCACTCATTCCCGCACGGATCATCGCCCGCAGGATCTCCGGATGATCGGTGGAAGGCCCTAATGTACAGACAATCTTCGTGCGCGGTCGTGGATCCATCGGCTATCTCCAGTGACAGGATCCGGAGGAGAGCATAAATCCGATGTAGCAAAGCAAGCAAGTATCCTAAGGAGGAAAAGCGGAGATTGATGAAGGGCTTGCTGAGAAGGCGCCTCCTTACGTCCCTCCAGCCAGAAATTCGGCAGAGGGCTTCTTAGACCAGGCGAACGATCACTCGAGGCATCCCTTCGACCCACAAGGCGACAAGGCGAGCACCTACTCCCCTTGTTGGCGAAGGATCCGGCTCAGCCGAGCATCAAGGTGACGCCAGAAGCGCATAAGACGAGAATGAAGCTGGGCCGGCAGATAGAGGGTGATCCGCTTCAGCCGCTCCAGCCAAGGCGGACGCAGACGGGCTTGGGGAGCCCCCCACTGAACCACTGCAGCAGCCCAGGTCAGACCAGCCCCAAAGGCCACCATTACCGCTCGATCCCCTGGATTCAACCGTCTCTGTTGAACAGCCTCACACAGGGCGATGGGGATGCTGGCAGCAGAGGTGTTCCCATATCGATCAATGTTCACGAAAAAACGATCCATCGGCAAACCCAGGCCCTTCGCCGCGGTTTCAATGATCCGGATATTCGCCTGATGAGGGATGATCAAATCCACATCTTCTAAGCGCAAGCCGGCCTGGGCGACCACCTCGCGCGTAGCTTTTTCCATCACCCGGGTTGCAAATCGGAAGACCTCACGCCCGTTCATCCGGATGAAATGACAGCCATCCCGCACCGCTGACTCCGAGATCGGAAACCGACTGCCGCCGGCGGGGATAATCAACAGTTCTGCGCCAGATCCATCGGCCCGGATCATCGAGGCCAAAATCCCACCGGGCATATCGCTGCCCTTTAACACTACAGCGCCTGCACCGTCTCCGAAAAGCACACAGGTATTCCGATCCCGCCAGTTCACAATCCGCGACAGGGTCTCCGCTCCGATCACCAAGGCTACCTGATGCATACCCGACCGGATAGCGGCTGCTGCTATATGAAGCGCGTAGATAAATCCAGAACAGCCCGCCAGCAGGTCGAAGGCCCCTGCCTTGGTCGCTCCGAGGGCATCCTGGACCAAACAAGCAGTAGAGGGAAACAGATGTTCAGGAGTCACCGTAGCCACCAGAATCAGATCCACATCCCTTGGGGAAATCCCAGCCACGGCGAGGGCTTCCTCTGATGCGGCAATCGAGAGCGTTGCTGTGCTTTCATAAGGGCCTGCGATCCGGCGTTCCCGGATGCCCGTGCGAGTGACGATCCACTCATCGGAGGTTTCCACAAACTGGGCCAGTTCATGATTAGTGACCACCCGATGGGGAACGGCCATCCCCCAGCCGATGATATGCGCGTAATGCGCCATCCGGTCAACCTCCATCTCAATTCAGCGGCAGTTTTTGCCTTGATGAATAGGGATCTCCCTAAGGAGGCCGGCGCGGCGGATCACAATCGATCGCACCTGCCCTCTCAAGAGCAGGGAAGCCCAACATCCAGGAACAGGCAAAATGGCCAGAGATCATCCCACCCCGAAACCCGAAAGCACCTCTCAGGTCGAGACCAAGCATGCCAACCCGATTGCCTTGATCACTCCCTTAAAATCCGAGTCCTGCCGAGAGCATTTTCATTTGCTCTGATCTTCATATCGGCGGAAGATCACGCAAGCGTTATGACCACCGAAGCCGAAGGAGTTCGACATGGCAACTCGCACAGGCTGGCGGCGCGCAACGTTCGGCACATAATCCAGATCACATTCCGGGTCCGGATGCTCGTAATTGATCGTCGGAGGAATAATCCCATCTGTGATGGCCCGGATGCAAACAATGGCCTCGACAGCGCCGGCTGCTCCCAGCAGATGTCCGATCATCGATTTAGTGGAAGAGATCGGCACATCATAAGCCGCCTCCCCAAAAACCGCCTTGATGGCCTGGGTCTCGCTTTTGTCATTGAGCGGCGTGCTGGTGCCGTGAGCGTTAATGTAACTCACCTCCCTAGGAGTGAGGCCTGCATCTGCCAAGGCTCGGCGCATAGCCAGGGCAGCCCCCTCCCCACTCTCCAGCGGGGCTGTGATGTGATAACCATCGGCAGAGGCACCGTAGCCTACCACCTCCGCATAGATCCGTGCCCCTCGTGCTTGCGCATGCTCCAACCGCTCCAGCAATAGGATCCCTGCCCCCTCTCCCATTACGAAACCATCCCGAGTTCGGTCGAAGGGGCGGGAAGCACGTTGAGGCTCTTCGTTGCAGGTGGAAAGGGCTCCCATGACATTAAAGGCAGCTACCGAGATCGGCAAGATCGCCGCTTCGGCACCGCCAGCGATCACCACATCGGCATCCCCTCGGCGAATCAGATGCATGGCCTCGCCGATCGCATTTGTCCCACTGGCACACGCCGTGACCACCGCCATGTTCGGTCCTCGGAACCCATACGCAATGGCGATCAGACCAGGGGCTGTATCCGCCAGCATCATCGGCACCATGAACGGATTGACTCGATCGGGGCCCCGAGTCATTAGGGTTTCCACGCCATGCACCAGCGCACCAATCCCGCCGATCCCCGTTCCCAGCACCACTCCTACGCGTTCTCGATCCGTATGAGCAGGGTCTAGCCGGGCGTCCCGGATCGCCTGTTGTGCGGCTGCCAGAGCGAATTGAGCGTAGCGATCCAGTCGCCGAGCTTCCTTACGTCCAAACCATGCTTCCGGATCGAAATCTCGAACCTCTGCCGCAATCCGGGTTTTCAAGGATGAGGCATCAAAGAGGGTGATGGGGCCTATCCCTGATCGCCCAGCCACCACATTTTGCCAGAACGTTTCCACATCGTTCCCTAAGGGAGTGATAGCCCCCATCCCTGTAATCACCACCCGTGTCATTTCAGACGCCTCCTGGGAATAAGGCTGATTTTCTCTCCACTAATCGTCTCCCATCGCATCGCACCGCCGAGCACCTTCGCGCCATCGCAACAGCGATCCATGTTAGGCTACTTGTTCCCTCGAAGAGAATCTCTGAAGAATCAACCTTTTCAATCTTGCAAATAATGAAGAGAAACAAGCCAGCTTGCTTCTCAAATCTCGAAACGCTGGGAGGAGCCCAGACCCATCAAGCAGCGTATGGCCCAACTCGCTCCTATAAAAGGAAAACACCCCAAGAGGCTTTTCGTTACACCGTGAGTTTCCAGAAGGGGGAATTGCCAGGCGAGCCTAACCGTCGAGCCACCACATTCCGAATGTGGGCCGTTCCGAGAATGCCTAGACCGAGGATTGCCATCCCCACCACGAGAACACGCTGGAGAAAGACCGGAAGCGGAAAGAGGATGAACCGATATACCGAGCGTTCGGTAAGGCGTATAGCATATCCTCCGGAGAGGCTCCGCTCGAGGGTTTGGCCATTGGCTAGCGGAGGCAGCTCCTCCTGCCAGATCACCGCCCCGGTTCCTTCCTCAAAGATCGTCAGCCGTCGTCCCTCTTGGATTCGGAGGATCCAATGAGCTTCCGGGATCGCCGCGAAGGCTTCCCCTTCTGGAGAGGGATGCAACAACATCCGGGAGACCGAAGGAGCGTCCAGTGCGGCACGCAAGGTCAACAGACCCGAAGGGCCTCTAGCCTCTACTTCCAGCACCGAATGGCTGCGCCGGACGATCCCGCCATACGGTCCCAAAAAGAAAGGAAGATAGGGTTGGAACCTTGTTCGTCCGATCAGGTCTCCCTGGCGCCATAGGGAGAGATCGTCCTCTTCTAAGGCGAGGCGGAAACCATCCACGGATTGCCCCTCCCCAGGAGCTAGCAGAAAGGAGTGAGGAGAGGGCATGTAACGTCCTAGACCCCCAGCTGCGATAGCGGAAACCAGCAAGGCGAAGCCGAGGGCCCTCATGCGCTGCTGGGCTCGGCCCATCTCGATCGCATGGGCAAGCAAACTCCAGGCCAGACTCACCCACAGCAACCGCCAGCCGGGCGTCTCCGCCAGAGACCACAGGCCTAAGCGATCCAGCGGATCAAAGAGAGGACCGAAGCGGAGACGAGCGCGAGCCACCCAGATCCAGTAAGCCGGATCACTGGAAGGCGGCGCCTGAGAGGCCCCGATCATCCAGAAGAACCCAAGACCCACCAAAAGGCCGGGAACGAGGATCCCCCATCGGCTGGTTAAGAATCTCCATCCTCCTGCTAGAAGCCCGACCCAAGAAGCTCCCAGATGGGAAGGACTTGGAGATCCGGAGCCGGAAGAAACGCTGAACAAATTCTGGAGAACAGGGGTTCCCTTCAACGAGAGATTCTCAGCTAGAGGATGCTGAAACGTGGAAAGCCACCTGCGGGATTCGAACCCGCGACCCCCCGCTTACGAGGCGGGTGCTCTTCCGGCTGAGCTAAGGTGGCATCCCGAACTTCAACCGCTTAATTCCCACAAATATTATATCGAAGGAACCACGGCTCAGCAACCGAGAATGAATTGCCCCGCCATCAGAGAACAAAGAGGGATCGGTCAACTCGGCCATAGGCCCAAGGTCCCTTGCTTCCCTAGCCGCACGGGATCCCATGCACGGATTCTGGGCGAATCGCAATCGTCCAGCGACGGATCCGATCCAGACCCAACCGTTCGTACACGTATGGTGGGATTTCGATCTCCAGATCGTAGTCCCGCTCTGGTGTTAATCGGGGTCCGTAAACTCGGAAAAGGAGCACTTGAGATAGGCCATAATCGCTTTCCCGAATGATTTCCCCTTCCATCAGGTTCTCCCGCTCTGGAGGAGGCAGACGATCTGGCCGTACCAGCGCGATGCGCTCGGCGCGAATGCAGACCAGGAGATCGGCTCCAGCCGGAGGCGGCGGGGCTGCCGGATCCCAATGCGCTCGGATCTCCCGCTCACCGATCCACACCCGCAGGCCCTCTGGACTTATCCCTCGCACCTGACCGCGCAGGAGATTCCGAACGCCGACCAGATGGGCTACCTCCGGGCGAGCTGGGCGATGGAGCACATCCTTGGGCAGGCCTACCTGCAGGAGTCGCCCTCCCTCCAGAACGGCGATCCGGTCTGCTAGAAGGACAGCCTCAGCAAGTTGATGGGTGACGAAGAGAACGGGAATGTTAAGCTGGCGTTGGAGCGTCCGAATCAAAGCTTGCAACTCCGATCGAGTCGGTGCATCCAGGGCGGAAAGCGGCTCATCCAGAAGAAGAACATCCGGCTGAATGGCAAGGGCCCGCGCCAGAGCCACCCGTTGCTGCTGTCCGCCGGATAGCTGATGTGGGCGTCGACCCGCCAGATCCGCTAGACCGACCCGATCTAGCCATTCCATTACCCGATGATGAACTTCCTTCGATGAGCTCCGCAGACCATACGCCACATTCTCGAAAACCGTGAGATGGGGGAATAACGCATATCCCTGAGGCACATACCCTACCCGCCGGGCCTGCGGAGGCACATTTATGCCCGATCGGGTGTCCAACAACACGCGACCGTTCAGGATAATTCGACCCGAAGCGGGGTGAAAGAGCCCGGCGACCGCTCGCAGGGTCAGGCTTTTCCCAGCTCCTGAGCGTCCAAACAGCACGATCAACTCCGCACCAATCGTCAAATGAAGCTGGAGCTGGAACCCCGGCCAGTTGTGGGCGATCTCCAGTTCCAGCATAGTTTATGCAGCCAAGCGGCGGCCCAATTGCTGGGCCGCAACCAAGGTGAGGATACCGAATATGGAAAGAAGGGCCACTAAAATCCCAGCCCGAGTCGGATCATTCGCTTGAACGGCATCATACACCGCGATGGCTAGGGTCTGGGTTCGACCCGGAATGTTGCCCGCCACCATTAAGGTCGCCCCGAAATCCCCCAGAGCCCGAGCGAAGCTCAGGATCATACCCGCCAGGATGCCCCGCCACGCCAGGGGCAGCGTGATCGTCCAGAACACCTCCCATTCCGATCGCCCTAGTGTCCGAGCCACCTGTTCTAGCTCCGGATCCACACCCTCAAAAGCCGCCCGACAGGACTGGATCATCAGGGGGAGCGAGGAGACGGCAGCAGCCACCACCGCCCCCCGCCAGGTGAAGACCAAAGGCACCCCTAACGCCTCGAGGGCCTGACCGATGGGACTGGTTCGCCCGAGAGCAACCAGCAGATAATAACCCAGCACCGTAGGCGGAAGAACAAGCGGAATAGTGACCAGGGCCCCCACTAAATCTCGAATAGGGAAGGATCGGCGGGCCAGCAGCCATCCAACTGCAATCCCGAGGAGCAGATTGATCGCGGTGGCTAAAGTTGCTACCTGAGCGGAAAGGAGAAGCGGGAACCAGTCCAAGGATCGATCCTCCGAAAGGTATATGCCTCGCTTTTCGCATGCCCAGAACCGCCCTGAGTGGCTATTCGCTCACCGAGTCCTCATCTTCCAATCGAGGAGCTATCTTCAAACCCATATCGGCGTAGGATCTCCTGCCCTTGGACGCTGAGAATGAACTCCGTAAAATCTCGGGCTAAGGATTCATGCGACGCTCGGCGAAGCACCGCTAGACCTTGATCAATAGGCTCGTGAAACTCCAGAGGAATCAGCGCCCATTCCAGATCGCTGGGCAGCGCGAGCGCCAAGGCCACGAGGCCCGCATCCGCCTGGCCAGTCCGGACGAACTGAAAAGCTTGCAGGATGTTCTCACCGAGCACGATCTTGGATTGTAGAGCCTCCCACAGCCCCGCTCGCTCTAAGACCTGCCGAGCCGCCCGGCCGTAGGGCGCGTGATCTGGGTTGGCGATTGCCAGATAGCGAAGCGCCGGATCCTGCAGATCCGAAAGCGAACGAAGGCCCTTGGAAAAGTTTGGCGCGACAACGAGAGCTAATCGCCCCCGAGCGTAGAGCCGTTCGGTGCCGGGCACCGTATGGCCTCCTCGGCGAAGCCGTTCGATATATCCCCAGTCAGCAGACAGGAAGACATCAAAAGGTGCCCCGTTCTCGATCTGCTGGGCCAACTGGCCGCTAGAGCCATAACTCGCCATCACGCGAATCCCCGTCCGGGCCTCATAGGCTCGGATGATCTCATCCATCGCGCCTCGGAGATCAGCGGCAGCCGCTATGGTTAGCTCGCCCCGGCTTGGATTCCCCGGACCCGATAGTCGGCCTGCCAGACCTAAGGGGAAATACTGATAGACAACAAGGAGCAGCCCAACAAATGCACCTAGAATCCAAGAAACACGAGGCCCCGATCGCCTCATCGAGCAGATCTCCCATCCGCACGAGAAGTCAACCGCAGCATCTTTAGGATCTAACCCGACGCTCTAACTCAGAATGTTTCTTTCTTAATTCTAAGCGGATAAGGGGATAGGCGACGAGGTTTCACAGCGACTCTATTCCCAGAAAGCTACCCTTGATCCTTGTCTCGAGGGAATCACCGGATCCATCCTCTGGCGTGAAAGCGAGGAATTGTTTCAGAACACGCGCTATATCGCACTCGCCCGGCGATATCCGATCACTGCCGCTGACCGCCCTGCAGGCCCCAACTGTCAGATCAGCAGCCAATTTACGGGCTCTAGGGTATACCCCGCTCCGAGGGAGCATACTGAACCACCGTTTAATTTATGTTACACTGCTCAAGAGACCTTGTGAGAATTGGAGGAAGCCATGAACAAGCCAGAGTGGTCTAGCCGAGTGCTCAGCCCGATGATGCGGGCATATCTGGCAGAAATCTATCGCATGGGCGAGGGAAGGCCCGTGCGAGCTGCCGCACTGGCCCGACGCTTGGACGTTACCACTCCCGCCGTCGTCCGTATGCTGAATCGTTTGGAGTCCCACGGGCTGATCCGACGGACTCGTTTAGGCATCCTTTTGACGGAGGCTGGCGAACGAGAGGCCGTGCGCAGCATCCGCCAGCATCGCATCTTAGAGGCCTTTTTGACACGAGTGCTAGGCATCGGCTGGGAGGAAGTCCACGCCATAGCCGATCGGCTGGATCCGGTGATCGATGAAACACTGTGTGAGCGAATGTATGAGGTCGCCGGGCGCCCACAGCATTGCCCCCACGGTGATCCGATCCCCACGCCTGATGGAAAAATGCCCGTGCTCTCGGATATTCCTCTCAGTGAAGCGCGGATCGGTATGCAGGGGCGAATCGCCCGAGTCAAGACCGAGGACCCGGAACAGCTTCGCTACCTGGGCTCCCTCGGACTGGTTCCCGGAACGCCCTTCGAACTGATCGCCCGAGCGCCATTCAATGGCCCGCTACGCCTTCGCTTGGCCCAACATGACGTGATCATTGGGCTGGAGCTGGCGCATCACATCCGGGTGCTTCTGGAACCGGAATCCGGTGGGCCTTCCCCATAAGGCGGTCCTTCTTCATTCATCCCTTATCACTACAACATCCTCAGCCTGAAAAGGCCCCCCTTGCGATGGTCTTCTCCATCAGGATCATCATTGGATCCATGCCATACACTCTGCTGGAATGCCCCATTTGCTCAACATCCCCCTTGATCCGATGTGCGCTTTCCCAGAGCTTCCCTTAACTCCTAAAGAGCTCGAAACCACATCGGGCATATTCGAGCACGAGGACTCGCGTTTCGAAACCCGACGAAAATTGGCTCCCTGCTAATGCAAAGGCGAAGCAAGTAGGCCAAATCTAACTCCGCCAGCAGGCCATTCCTAGAGCTTGACTAAACTGGCCACGATCTCCGAAAGATCCGATCTGGTTGCTCTCGGTTGAACCTGCGATGCCCCTGGAACATTCAGAAGGGTGCAGTCCCGTTTGTAGCGGAACGGTTCCAGGAGTATCTTTAGCTACGGAGAGCAGGGTGCTCCTTGATCCAAGCAGCGATTAAAGTCAGAGATGAACTGGGCCCTGAGGCCATCTTCCACTCTCATCGGATCGGATTTCGGATCTGGTTCACCGCGCATTCTCAGCCGTCGGTCATCCAACAGACAGCATCGATGGACAGCGCAGTCTACGAAGGCATCCTCACCATTGAGAGCCATACTGCTGCTAAGCGCCAGACCCCTCTGCGTTTTTTAACCTCATAGGCGCGGGGGAAATCCCAGTCCTAGCCGACTTATTAGAGGAAGAGCATCCGATAGTGATGACAGGGGATCGCGGTGGACGAGGGTATACCAAACCCCAACGCCAGGACACCGATCACGAACGCGCCGGTGGTGATGGCCTCAGGGCTGGGCTTCACCGCCAGCGCAGATTACCATTCGGGGGTTGAAGACGGTAAAGAGCCACGACCGGGGAAGGATCTATTACATCAGCAACGCCTTGCCCGACGCTTACATGTTAGGGATAATCGGCAGGCATGATACTTCCTCCGCGCTGTGCGCCTTCGAGGAGTGCTACGCATCGGCAATCCAGGCAGCGGTGCGGAAGGTTGTCGCCCGCACAGAGGAGATCCTAACACGGCTTCACGGCCTTAGACAAGGTGCGGGCGATTGGGGGAGGTTCGAGATTGGGCTCTGGTGGCTTCATAGGCTGTGGGATTCTCCAGCAGGCATCCGGCTCGATTAGGCTACCCATAACATATGCATGGCCTCAGGCGAACGCAAGACACTACTTTCTCGGCAGGAGGCATACCCTTGTGGATCCGTGTGGGCACTCTGGATGAGATCCCGGTGGGAACCGCGAAGGCTTTTATTGTGGCAGGTCGAGCGATCGCGCTAACTCGGATGGGCGATCAGATATTCGCGTTCGGGGACGTCTGCACCCATGATGGCGGCCCGCTGGCGGAAGGGAAGCTCGAGGGCTATGTGATTCAGTGCCCTCGCCACGGAGCTCGCTTCGATATCCGAACGGGCCGTGTGCTCCGGCTACCTGCCGTGTCACCAATCCCGGTCTATGAAGTCAAGCTGGAAAGCAACGAGGTCTGGGTGAACCTGGAGTCTGGATGATCGTTCCGTTCCGGAACACACGGAGGCTGTTTGTGGCTTCCTATCCCATCGCGATCATCCACGCTGAGCTCCACACGCTCTTTCAACGCATCGAGGATGGCACGGTGGTATTTGCAGATGGACAGATCTCGGCTATTGGGCCCTTCCGTGAGGTGCGTCTGCCTCGGCGGGCGGAGCGGATCGATGCGCAGGGACGTCCGGTGACCCCAGGGCTAATCGATCTACACATCCACGGGGTGGAGGGCTGCGACTTGTTTGGGGAGGAACTGACCGAAGCCGCCCAACGCCTGCCCCGACACGGCGTCACCGCATTTGTCCCCACTACCCTGACCCTGCCCGAAGAAGAGATCCTCCCACGTCTGCAGACGATGGCTCGAGTTATAGAGACCAATCCACCGGGAGCCCGAATTCTAGGGATCCACATCGAAGGCCCTCACCTTTCCCCAAAACGACCCGGGATGGCCAACCCGGCATGGTTTCGTCCGTTGACTCCGGAGGCCATCCCTCGATACCAGGCGGCTGCTAGCGGACGCATTCTGCTATGGACCTTCGCGCCGGAAGAGGGCGGGGCCATGCAAGCCATCTCGGTGCTAATCGCTCACGGTATCATCCCGGTGATCGGCCACAGCGACGCGACCTACGATCAGGCTGTGGAGGCGATTCGACGGGGTGCACGGCAAGTCACCCACTTCTTCAACGCCATGCGTCCCTTCCATCACCGGGAACCTGGGCTATTTACGGCGGCCTTGCTGGATTCACGGGTGATCGTCCAACTGATCGCGGATGGGCAGCATGTGCATCCGGCAGCCATCCGGCTACTGTTTCAAGTGAAAGGTTCCTCTAGGGTGGCCCTGATCAGCGACGCCATACCAATGGCTGGGTTGCCCCCGGGCCGCTACACCTGGCTGGGCTATGAGGTGATCGTGGCCGATGGGCGATGCCAGACTCCGGAGGGCGCCCTGGCGGGCTCCGTCGCTCTCATGGATGAAGGCCTGCGGGTGCTGATTGAGGAAGTCGGAATCGACCCGCTCCATGCCGTTCGTAGCGCCACCTGGACGCCCGCGCAGGCGCTGGGCCTGCGAACGTTCGGGCGTCTGCGGCCCGGCGCTCCCGCGGATCTGGTTTTGTGGGCACGCTGGGGAATTCCAGAAGCAGTCTGGATCGGTGGGGAACGCCTGGTTTAGCAGTGCAGCTGGCTTCTTAAAGCGCTTTCCTTAAATGCCATGTCCTAAGGTGAATCCGACCATGTATCGCTATTTCGCCCAAAGCGAGGGGAAGGAACTGCTTATGAAGCGCCGAGGACCTGCATTCATTTTTGATCTGGATGGCACGCTGATCGATAGCGTGTATCAGCATGTGTTGGCTTGGCGGGAAGCCCTCGAGGCGGTGGGGATCGCACTGTCCGTATGGCGGATCCACCGGCGCATCGGGATGAGTGGTGGATTGCTGCTTCGGGCGTTGTTGCGAGAGACCAATCGGGAGGTCACATCGGAGGAGGTGTCTCGAATCCAGCAACGCCACGCCGAGGCCTTTGCCCGCATGCTTCCCCAGGTTCGTCCGCTCCCCGGTGCCCAAGAGCTCCTCCGGACACTTTCCGAATCCGGAGTGCGATGGGCGATCGCCACCAGCGGACGCCGTGAGGTAGCCCAGCCTACCCTTGATCTGCTGGATCTCGATCCGCAAATCCCGATTGTGACGCGGGATGACGTCGGTTACGCTAAGCCCGATCCCGATCTCTTCTTGACCGCGGCGGAACGATTGGGAGTTCCCATCTCGGAGTGCGTGGTGGTAGGCGACAGTGTGTGGGATCTGCTAGCTGCCCGTCGAGCCGGTGCCTTAGGCGTTGGGCTACTCTCAGGAGGCTACGGCCGAGAGGAGCTGGAGCGGGCTGGCGCCTATCGGGTGTATGAGGATCCGGCAGACCTGTTGCGCCATCTGGACGAGGTTGGGGTTCGCTGAGCAAGATCCACGCCCGCGCTCTTACCCCCTTTTCTGGGGTTTGGAAATCCAATTTTGAAGCTCACTGAGCATAATGAAACGGCCACAGCCTTGACGTATTCCGCAAATTCCCAGGTGCCTCTCCCTATCCGATAGGACGAATCTCAATCACCTAATCATTTAGAAAGCGCACCACTCCGATATAAGGGAGATGGCGATAGTGCTCCGCCCAATCGATGCCGTAGCCAACAACGAACACATCGGGGATCTCGAAGCCCCGATAGTCCACCTGTACAGACACCTGGCGACGATACGGTTTATCTAGCAACACGGCTGTGCGAAGACTTCGAGGATGCTGCCGATGCAGATGGGCCTGAAGATATTGGAGCGTTAACCCTGTGTCCACAATGTCCTCCACCAACAACACTTCCCGGCCTGTCACGGGCTCGTTGAGATCTTTCAGAATTCGGACTACCCCCGAGGTTTCTGTCGCCACACCATAGCTAGAGCAGGCGATAAAATCCACTTGCGTGCGAAGCCCATGCAAATTCCGCAGCAGGTCGGCGCAAAAGACAAACGCACCCTTCAGGATCCCGACAACCAGAAGATCCCGGCCTTGGTAGTCTACAGAGATCTGCATTGCCAGATCCCGCACCCGCGCCGATAGAGCGTCGGCCTCAATCAGCGGCTCGATCCGATGAAGTCGCATCTGGCCCTCCCTTACTGAAATCTTCGCCATCGCCGATTATAGTCATATGACTAAGAGACCCAGAGGATGGCACCGACCTGCCGCCAAGACCCTGGGCAAGAGCGGAGAGAAGGGCCTAAACCCCACTTCCCCTCCCAAGCGACCACCCCCGTATCGCCACCTCAGGCTCTGTTGACCGGCCTTTTACGCATAACCGGCCAGATGATAAAATGTGACTGACTTCAGACTCCGATTAAGAAGCAGATTGCACAAGGTGCGCTTACCATGCAGAGCTTTCCATTTTCATTTCTCAAAATATATCTCCGCCTCCTTTGTTTGAACCAGTAGAGATCGTTCGCTTGGAGTTCATTCTATCCAGATCAAACTGAATAAGTGTTCTTCCCACAACCAAAGACGCCATATGCGCGATCATGACCTGAACACCCTAGAATGGCCGAAGATCCTGGAGCGACTGGCCGCCTTCACGGCCTTCCCCTGGAGCGCGGAGAAGGCCCGGGCGCTGCGTCCCTCCACGGACCCCGCGGAGGTCCAGACCCGACTGGCGGAAACCGAAGAGGCCCGCCGCCTCTTGGCCCTGGAGCCCGGCCTGGATCTGGGCGGCGTGCGGGATCTGCGCCTGTTGCTGAAGGCCGCTTCCCACGGGGCGACGCTGGCGCCTGCCGATTTGCTGGCGGCGCGGGACACCCTCCAGGCCGCTCGGCGAATCCGTCGCCTGTTGCTCCGACGGGCCGATGGGCTGCCGCACCTGGCACGATATGCCGGGCGCATGCAGGAGTTCCCTGAGCTGGAAGCAGAGATCGAGCGCTGCCTGGACGAGGCCGGCGAAGTCAAAGACGACGCCAGCCCTACCCTTCGCCACCTCCGCGCGGAGATCCGCCGTCTGACCCATGAGCTCCAGGCCTGCCTGCAGGGCTATCTCACCGATCCTCGCTATGCGCCCTATCTCCAGGAACCCCTGATCACCATGCGGGGCGGCCGCTTTGTGCTCCCGGTGAAGGCAGAGCACAAGGGGAAGATCCCCGGCCTGGTCCACGACAGTTCCGCCAGCGGGGCCACCCTGTTCATCGAACCGCTGCCCATCGTGGAAATGGGGAACCGCCTTCGAGCCCTCCAGGCCCAGGAAGAGAAGGAGGTAGCCCGGATCTTAGCGGCGCTGAGCGCGGCGGTCGGCGCGCAGGTGGAGGGGATCTGGCTCACCCTGGAAGCACTGGCCGATCTGGATCTGGCGCTGGCGAAGGCTCGTTACGCCATCGCCCTCCGCGCTGAACGCCCGGAGATCGTCCTATGGCCCGAGGAGCCCCCCGAGGAACGCACGGCCTCGCCCCTCTGGCTGCGCCAGGCCCGCCATCCGCTCCTGGATCCCCAGCGGGTGGTGCCTGTCGATGTCACCCCCGATCCTTTCACATTCATCCTGGTCCTCACCGGGCCCAACACTGGCGGGAAAACGGTCACCCTCAAGACCGTGGGCCTGCTGGCGGTGATGGCCCAGAGCGGCCTGCATATCCCGGCGGCGGAGGGCTCGCGACTGCCTGTGTTCGACGGGATTTACGCCGATATCGGCGATGAACAGAGCATCGAGCAGAACCTCTCGACCTTTTCCGCCCACCTCCTGAACATCCTGGGCTTTCTGGAGTCCGCCACGGCGCGCTCTCTGGTCCTCCTAGACGAGCTGGGGGCGGGAACCGATCCGATGGAAGGAGCGGCGCTGGCCCGGGCGATCCTGGAGCATTTCCGTGCCCGGAAGACGACCACGCTGGTGGCCACGCATTTACCGGAGCTCAAGCTCTGGGCCCAGACCACGCCTGGAGCGATCAACGCCAGTATGGAGTTCGACCCGGAGACCCTGGCCCCGACGTATCGGCTGCGCATCGGCCTGCCCGGCCGGTCGAACGCCTTCCTGATCGCCCGACGGTTGGGGATGCCGGAGGCGCTGATCGACCAAGCCCAGGGATACATCTCGCCTCAAGCCCTGCGCCTGGAAGCCTTGCTGGCGGAAGCGGAGCGGCTGCGGGCAGAGGCGGCCCGTGCCCACGAAGAGGCCGAGCGAGCCCGAGCGGTGGCTCAGACGCTGGAGAGCGAGTGGCGGGAACGCCTTGCCCAGATCGAAGCGGAACGGGAACGGATATTGCGGGAGGCCCGGGAACAGATCGAAGCGCTGTTGCAGGAAGCCCGGGAGGAGATCGAACGGATCCGTCGTCCGTTACGAGCGATGCATCAGGCCGAGGTGGAGGCCGCCCGGCGTCGCCTGGAGGCGCTCCAGGCCCGCATGCGGGAAACCCTCGCCCGAGCCGCGCCGCCTATGGAGGCCCCGGCGGAGCCCGCCTTCGCGGTGGGCGATCGGGTCTGGGTGCGCCCGCTCCAGATGGAGGGAGAGATCCTGAGCCTGGAAGGGGAAGCGGCCGACGTGCAGGTCGGCCGGTGGCGGCTGCGGATGGCCCTGGTAGATCTGGAACGGCGGGAACGGCCGCGGCCCGCGCCTTCTACCCCGGCCCCCGCAACCGCTCTCCGGCTGCCCCAGGTCCCTCTCGATTTCGATCTGCGGGGGATGCGGGTAGAGGAGGCGCTGCCGGCCCTGGAGAAGTTTCTGGATGAAGCCTTCCTGGCCGGCATGCCCTTCGTCCGGATCATCCACGGGAAGGGCACTGGGGCCCTGCGCCGTGCGGTGCGGGAA
>JANXBD010000035.1 GCA_025057635.1 Thermoflexus sp.
CGTTTCCGGGAGCTCTGCCCGATCGATCCCCAGAAGCCCATCCCCCGTTACGCGCTGGCGGAGCTCCCGGAGTCACCGCTCCACATCCTGCTTCTGGCGATGCTGACGGTGGAAGGCGTTCAGGTGGACCAGGCGGCCCGGCCTGAGCAGGTGCTGGAATACGCGTGGAGCCGGGAGCGGAGCGCGTGGGAGCGCCACCTGCGGCCTCTCATCGGCCCGATAGAAGAGTGGCTTGGCGAGGCGGTCGAGCGGGTTGAGGACCTTTGCGTTGTAGCCACGCTGGGCCGCCGGTTCCCGAGCCCCGAGGCCATCGAGGCGTTCCTCCGGGAGCACGCTGAGCCGTTGCCGAACATCCGCTGGAAGGACTTGGCGCAACGGCTCCTCCACATCTTCCCCCACGCGGAGGACGGGATGGTGCCGCCGATCGTCCCGGATCCCCTGGCCGACTTCGTGGTGGCGCGGCGGCTGAAGAAGCGCCCGGAGCTGCTCCGCTGGGCGCTGCCAACGCATGAGGAGGCGGAGAGAGCGCCCGAGGAAGCGGCGCGAGCAGCCCGTCAGGCCCTGAGCGTCCTGGCTCGGATTTGGGAACAAAACGAAGAACAGGCAGAAAAATGGATGAAAGAAGTGGCAGATCATGTAGCGACTTGGTCGTCGATGGCCTGGAGCGAACTGCATGTGCTCCTGCCAAGCCCGCACTATACCCTAGCGTTGCGTGAATTCCTGGCCGCATTTTATCGGGGCCGCCTAGATCAGAAATCTCTTAAGCTTGAAGAAAGAACGAGGATATGGAACAACCTTTCAGTTGCCCTCTCTGCCCTAGGCCGCCGTGAGGAGGCCCTCCGGGTCACGCAGGAAGCCATCACGCTCTACCGCCAGCTCGCCAAGCGGCACCCCGACGCATTCCTCCATGAGCTGGCCGTGAGCCTGAACAACCTGGGCAATCGGCTTGCCGACCTGGGCCGCCGCGAGGAGGCCCTCCAGGCCACACAGGAAGCCGTCGCGCTCTACCGCCAGCTCGCCGAGCGGCACCCCGACGCATTCCTCCATGACCTGGCCGTGAGCCTGACCAACTTGGGCGCGGCGCTTACTGAACTGGGCCGCCACGAGGAGGCCCTCGAGGCTGTGCAGGAAGCCGTCGCGCTCTACCGCCACCTCGCCGAGCAACACCTCGATGCCTTCCTACCCGACCTGGTGAGGAGCCTGGGGATGTATGGGCTCGTCCTCATGAGCCTGGGCCGGGCCCGCGAGGCTCGCGCCGCCTTCGCCGAAGCGTTGCGGCAGATTCTCCCCCTTGCCCACGCCTATCCAGCAGCGTTTGGGGAGCTTGCAGATGCCCTGCGCATGGCTTACCTCCAGACCTGCCAGGCAACTGGTCAGGAACCAGACAGGGAATTGATCGAATAGAGGCAATAGGGGGGACAAATGAGAAGAGATCTTTCACCTATACGGGAAGGAGCTGATTTCCCCATCACTGACGTAGAAGCTGTTCCGCAACCTCATGCCACCGCCGGGCGGCGGCCTCCCAGGTGAACCGGCGGGCTCGGGCGAGGCCCGCCGCCCGCCGGGCCGCCCGCCCCTCAGAGTCCATCAGCGCCCGGCGCAGGCCCTCGGCGATCGAGGCGGTAGAGTCGGGATCCACCAGAATCCCCGCCTCACCGGCCACCTCCGGCAACGAGGAGGTCCACGAGACCACCACCGGGGTCCCGCAGGCCATCGCCTCCAAGGCCGGCAGCCCGAAGCCCTCATACCGGGAGACCAGGGCGAACGCCGCCGCCGCCGAATACAGGGCCGGCAGGTCCTCATCCGCCACAAACCCCAGCCAGTGGATGCGCTCCATCAGCCCGGAGCGCCGGATCGCCTCGAAGGTCCCCTCCGCCTTCCACCCTTTCTCCCCCACGATCACCAGATGACCGTCAGGGAAGCTCCCCTCGCGGACCAGCGCGGCGAAGGCCTCGACCAGGCGCGGGTAGTTCTTGCGCGGCTGCACCGTCCCCACCGTCAGCACGAACGGCCAAGGCCCCAGCCCGTAGCGCGCCCGCACCCGCGCCCGTTCCGCCTCGTCCTCCACCGGCCGGAAGCGCGGGTCCACCCCGCTGTAGAGCACGGTGACCCGCTCCTCCGGCACCCCATAGAGGCGAACCAGATCCCGGCGGGTGGCCTCCGAGTCCGCCAGGATATAGGTCGCCCGGCGCACGGCGCGGGGCACGTTCCGCCGCAGGTAGGCCACCAGAGGCTCCGGCAGCGTCTCCGGCATGATCTCGAACGAGAGGTCGTGCACGGTGAGCAGAGTGGGCCGCCCAGGCCAGGTGGGAGGAAGCAGGAAATCCGGGGAGTAGACCAGGTCCGCGGGCCCTGCCAAGGCCTCCACCGGGATCGGCAGGCGCAGGCGGTGCCACAGCCACACCATCCCCCGCTCGGGCAGGGGAGCCGGGCGCTGGCGGACCCCCAGCCCCTCCGCCCACGTGAGGGGAAAGCGGACAGGGCCGGCGTAGAACAGCGTGTAGCGGTGCTCGGGGAACGCTCTCAAGATGGCGCGGGTGAGCTCCCGGGCATAGCGCCCGATCCCTGCCCCCTGCCGCACCGCCGCGGTGACGTCGATGAGGATGCGGGCCATCCCACAGCTCCGTGGACGGTTGAAAAGAGCTCCCGTTCGCCCAAAAACCCTATCTCTCAGATTCACGGGAACGGATAAGTAGGTGAGGATGCCTCAAGCAAACTCCCGGTTGGCAAGATGCTGGCCATTCATGCGGAATTCGCTTGCTTATGATATGAGATCGATATGATCTGAAATCGCAGCCGAGCGTTGACCGACAACCCGAATTATAATCATGCCGAGCTGGCCCGCCTTTGCATGTCGCTCAGCAAAGAAAAGCATCTCGGTGCTCCGAGGCCCAGAGAGAAACGCGCAGGGATTCGGAAGAATTCGAATCTCGAATCCCGAAGCGCCGTCTGTCGCTTTGGAATCCGGAGAGAGTGAATATTTGATTTGGAGTGGCTCCACGCATGCACATCATCCAACAACCCTACTTGCGCAAACGCTCTTTGCCGGCCATCTGCGCGCTGATCGTCCTGGTATTCACCGCTCTGAACCTAAGGATCAGCGGGCTGAACTGGGATGAAAATCAGCATCTACATCCAGATGAACGCTTTCTCACCATGGTCACTGAGGCCCTGGATTGGCCTCAGAGCATCAGCGAATATTTCGACTCCGCGCGTTCTCCTCTAAATCCATATAACCGTGGTTATACGTTCTTTGTTTATGGAAATCTCCCCATCATCCTAACCCGAGGGGCTGGTGAGCTGGTCACGGCCCTTTGCCGAATCCACATCGCCTTGTGTCCCTTCTCTACCGGGCATGCCATAGGCTACAACGAGGTGACCCTCCTCGGCCGCGCCCTCTCGGCATTGCTGGACACAGGGACCGTTCTGCTCACCTTTTGGATCGGCCTGGAGTTAAGCGGGCTGGGCGGCGGTCTATTGGCGGCCGCTTTGATGGTCTTCAGCGTGATGAATCTTCAGCAAGCCCACTTCTACACTACGGATACATGGGCCACCTTCTTCAGCACAGCCGCCCTCCTGGGGTTGATCCGCATGTTACGGCAGGGCAGTCAGGTTCCTCGGCCCTACACCAATGCGATCGTCACTGGGGGAATGGCTGGAGCTGCCTTGGCTTCCCGGATTAATCTATGGCCCCTCTTTCCGCTAATGGTGATAGCAGCCTTATTCGATATATGGAACCGGCGCGAACGCTGGCGGTTATGGCTTGTAGCTGGTTTTGCTGCTGTATTGGCCTTCCGCATTGGGATGCCATATGCGTTCGCCGGATGGATCACACTGGATCCCCGCTGGCTGAATAACATGCGGGAGATCCAAGGATTGATCAGTGGGGTTGCCGATTATCCCCCCGGCCACCAATGGACTGATCGCGCGCCGATCTTATTCCCCCTGAAGAATATGGTGCTGTGGGGCATGGGTCTTCCCTTTGGGTTGGCAGCGTGGCTCGGATGGCTGGGTTTGGGATGGGCGCTGCGTCGGCGGCTCCACATCGGCTCCTTCCACCAGGACACCGTCGCTATCGGATGGCTGTTGATCTGGGCCTGGACGGGCGGCTATTTCCTGTATATGGGAACCCAGTGGGTGAAATCGATGCGTTATTTCCTGCCGATTTACCCTACCTTGGCTCTCACAGCCGCCTGGGGGCTGCGGCAGCTTGGTCGGATCGCTCTTCCCCTTCGAGGTCTTCGCCAAGTCACCCTGCTGGCCACTGCTGGAACGCTACTCAGCACGATGCTATGGGCCATCGCTTTCACCACAATCTACCGGCAGCCAGTTTCCCGAGTGGCTGCCTCTCGATGGCTCTACGCTCACGTCCCCAGCACGGTGACGTTGCGGCTAGCTGGCCCCAATCATTCCCAATATCCGCTTTCCTTACCTAATCAGATCCAGGTGGACAGTGAGAGAGTGTTGCCAGTCGGGACGCTCCCTGCGCTGAACGTGACGGGGCTGGAGATTCCTCACCTGCGCGCGCTCAGCAATCCCCCGGGCACTCTCCACCTCACGTTAGAAAACATAGAGGGTCAGCCGCTCCTCCAGATTTCGTTGACCCCTCCCGCAACGGTCCGGGATCCCGACGGGGATCCGGCTCGAGTCGCCCTTTCGGAACCCATCACATTGCCTTCAGGATCCTACGCGATGCGCTTAAGGGTCGAGGGCGGGCCTGTTCTCCTCGCATCCTCCATCATTGCCAACGAGCACTGGGACGATGGATTGCCCTTGCGACTTGACGGCCGGGACGCCTTCGCGATGTATCAAGGCCTCGAGATGACCTGGTATGACGACGATAACGAGGCCAAGCGGCAAAGGGCTCTGGAGTGGCTGGAACGAGCGGACTGGATCATCCTCTCCAGCCAGCGGCTGGTCTGGTCGATCCCCCGTCTCCCCCTCCGCTATCCGATGACCGCCGCCTATTACCGCGCCCTGTTCGAAGGGAAGCTGGGCTTCGAGCTGGCGGCGGCCTTCCACGTCAAGCCCCGGCTGGGGCCACTGGAGATCGATGACATCGGCGGCCGCATCGGCTTCCACCTCCCCCCGCTCGGGTTCGAAGAGCCCTTCTGGGGTGCCGAGGAGGCCTTTAGCGTCTATGACCATCCTCCGGTCTGGATCTTCCGCAAGCGATTGGATTTCTCCATTGAGCAGGTCCGGCAAATCTTGGAATCGATAGACCTCAGTCAGGTGGTCTGGCAGACACCGCGCGAATATACCCAGGCCCGCCATCTTCTGATGCTGGATCCGGTGACCTGGGCGCGCCAGCAAGCATCCTCCACCTACCGGGATCTCTTCCCCCCAGAAAATCCGCTGAACCGCTGGCCGCTTCTAGGGGTCGTTGTCTGGCTGCTCTTTTTCCTTGCGCTGGCCGGGTGGGCTTGGCCCCTCACCGCTTGGGCGTTCCCCCAGCTCGCCGATCGAGGCTATGCATTGGCTCAGCTTCTTGGCCCCCTGCTATTCGCCTTCTTCCCCTGGCTACTCGCCAGCATCGGGATCATGGACTTCAACCTGACGACAATGATCCTCACTCTGCTTGTCGGCCTCGGCATAGACCTCCTTCTATGGCCTCGAGTTCGGCCGGCTATCCGGGAGACGTTGCGCAGCCCCCTGTGGCGGGCGGAGCTGGGGGTGTTCATAGGTGTATTTGTCTTTTGGCTGCTGATCCGGCTAGGCCACCCAGACCTCTGGCATCCGGTGATGGGTGGGGAGAAACCGATGAACCTCTCGTATCTGCTGGCCATGATCCGCTCGCTGCGGTTCCCGCCCTACGATCCCTGGTTCGCCGGAGGTTACATCAACTACTACTACTTCGGCTATGTGATCGTTGGGGCCCCGATGAAGCTGCTGGGCCTCGACATCCGCTACGCTTATAACGCAGCGATCCCCACCTTAGCGGCCCTAACCGCCCTGGGAGCCTTCGCGGCTGGAGCGCAATTCGCCAAGGCATGGTGGCCACGAGGCGCGCGGAAGCCGATTGCCGTTGGCCTGCTTGCCGCTCTGCTTGCGATAGGCGTAGGGAATATGGGAGAGCTGGGCCTGCTCATACGCTTGCTGGGGGAAGTTGGGGCACAGACACCCATCGCCTCCGAACCTTCGCCCCTCGATGTGCTGAGGGGAATTGGGCGAGTGCTGGCCGAGGGGGCCTCGCTGCCCGCCCGCATCGAGTGGTGGTACTGGAACCCCACACGGATGATCCCAGATCGCGATGTGACTCCCATCACGGAGTTCCCCTATTTCACTTTCCTATATGCTGACTTACACGCTCACATGCTGGCTTTCCCACTACAGCTGGCGGGATTGCTGATCGGACTGGCCTGGCTTCGACGGAGGCGATGGGATGAGCCTCCTGGAGCCATAGCGCTCGCGCTGGGAGCGCTTGCTGTCGGCGCTCTGCGGCCCACCAACACCTGGGATTACCCTACTCACGTTCTGCTGGGGCTGGCCGCCCTCGCTCTGAACGCGTGGTGGCGAGGGGATTTCCAAACATGGCAGCGCATCGAAGGATGGGCCGTCCGGAGCCTCGCCTTTGTTGGATTAGGCCTCCTGTTGTTCTACCCTTATATCACGCATTATGCCACCGCCTACACATCTCTTGAGATTTGGAAAGGCGACCGCACGCCGCTGGGGATCTACTTCCTGCTTCATGGTCTGTTTCTCGTGCCGATTATGCTCCTCCTCCTGCGCGAAAGCCGACGGATGACTCGATGGATAGCAGCCGGATGGATGGCTAATCCCAATCCCCCGAGCATTGGAGGTTGGGTTATAACCAGCGCGATCGGCGTGGGCCTTTGGTTGCTCGGAGGTTGGCTGACCCCGGTGGCCTGGATCGCTGTCCCCATGATCCTAACCAGCACAGCTCTTGTCCTGCGCCCCTACCAGATTCCCGAGCGACGTCTCTTGTGGATCTGGGTGGCGGGGGCAGCGGCCCTCACCCTCGGCGTGGAGCTCATCGTGCTGAAGGGTGACATCGGACGCATGAACACCGTCTTCAAGTTCTACCTGCAGGTCTGGTTCCTCTGGGCGATCGCTGCGGCGATGGCCATAGCGGCCATCGACGAGGCAGCCCGGCGGTGGACACTCTCCCTCCGCGTCCTCTGGCGCGGCCTCTTCGCAGCGCTCCTGGCCTCTGCCCTCCTCTACCCGATCTTAGCCACCCCTGCCCGGCTGAACGATCGGTGGGATGTCTCCGTGGGGCCGACCTTGGATGGCTTCGCCTTCATGGAGAAGGCCATTGCAGACGAGATGGGAGTGCGCTATCCGGTGCGCCATGAATGGGAGGCTCTCCAGTTCCTACAGGCTCACAGCGAAGGAACCCCAGTGGTGATCGAATCGATCCGCTCACCGGCCTATCGGGGGCTGCGCAGCCGAGTCGCGATGTTCGTGGGGCTTCCTGTGGTGTTCGGATGGGACTGGCACCAGCGACAGCAACGAACGGTTGTCCCTGAGCTGCTCATCCAGCGCCGTGAGGCTGATATCAATCGCTTTTATGAAACAACGAATCCGGAAGAGGCAATGGCCATCCTACGACGTTATGGCGTGCGCTACGTGATGGACGGGTATGCTGAGCGCCTGTATTATCCGCCCCATGGATTTGAAAAGTTCCCTACGATGATCGCACGAGGGGATCTACGGATCGCATTTGATAACGGGAGCGTGCGGATCTACGAAGTAAACCACTGAGCACGTCTAAGGGACCATCCGCCGGATTCGTTGGCCACCGAACCCGGTAGGCCCTTCTCGCGCGGCGGGGATGATCCTCATCGGTTCTCTATAGACGTCTTCCACATGCCATCCGAAAAGTTCAAATGGCGGGATCGCTAGGCCCGTAAAGCATCACTTCCCCCTTTAAGACCTCCTGATCCCGCAGAAAGCAGGCTGTCCCATCTGGCTGATACACCATGACTTTCCGCTTTTCCAGCGCTACCGCTCACACCCGCTGCGTCCCCGTCTCCAGATAGTCCCGCGCCTTCTCCCGCAGATCCACAGAATTGGTTATCGGGCGACCTCAAACGTCTATCCCATTCGTTTATGTGCGCCATATTCGGGGATGCTACCCCATGCAGCCTGCTGTTCGATCAGGATCCGCCGGTAGCTTTCGTATCGGCGCTGCGAGATTTTCGCTGTGGCGACTGCTCGACGGATCGCGCAGCCAGGCTCTTGCAGATGAAGGCAGTCTGAGAACTCACAATCTCCAAGATGTGGACGCATCTCCGGAAAACAGGCCGCTAAATCCTCTGGGGGGATCCCCCATACTCCCACATCTCGTAGACCAGGCATGTCGGCCAGATATCCGTCATCAAAAGGGATCAAGTGACTAGCGGTAGTAGTGTGACGTCCCATTCCCGTGCGAGGATTGACCGATCCGACCTTCAGCGTTAACTCCGGCTGTAGGGCGTTCAACAAGCTGGATTTGCCAGCCCCGGAAGGCCCAATGAACACTGTGATCTTTCCTTTTAATTGCTCACGCAGTGCTTCCAAGCCTACCCCTGTCCACGCACTAGTGTATAAAACCGGATAGCCCAGAGCCTCGTACTCAGCAAACCTCGTCTGTAACGCCCTCGGATGCTCCACCAGATCCATCTTGTTCAAACAAAGAATCGATGGCAGATGATTGGCCTCAGCCACGACCAGATAGCGATCGATCTGGAATAAATCCGGCTCTGGAGCTGCAGCAAACACCGCCACGATTTGGTCTATGTTCGCCGCGAGGACATGGGCTCGACTGGGATCGAGTGGCTCCCGACGCACTAAAGTGGTGCGCCGAGGGAGGATGGTCACAATAGCACCCTCCCGCGGGGAGACCCGTTCGAACTCCACGCGGTCGCCGATTACCGGGCGCCGGAGGCCATCTTCCTGACGACGTAACCGGCCCCGCAACACACACCGCACTACCGAATCCAAGCCCTGCACATCGTAGGCCGCGCCCAGCGCCCGGATGACCAACCCCTGCTCTCGCGCGGTCATTCCCCGCTCAACCTCCTTCTTCTCTAAGCGTATGATCAATAGTTCCCTTTATCAGATCATGCATAACGGTCTTCGTGGATGATGTAACCAACCATTCCTAGCCTTATGTAGAACAGGAATACGCGGGCGGGATTTGTGCCGAGGGATTCTGGACACACCTAAGGGGAGCAGAGTTCTGCGACCTCGATGGATCCCATTCGGCAGAAGTCTTGCTGACCGGCTCTCAAAAGGAGGTTGCCTGGCACACCGATCCACATCCAGACCTAAGCTGTGCTCACTCCCCGGAACCATCTTCTGGATGTTCGAAGATTCTGGAAAACCCCTCGCCTGATATCTGGGGATGATCGGCTCGAAGCGGCGCCGTTCGGTCAATGTGAAGGATATCCAAAAAGGATCTCAAAGGAGCCACCAGCTGGCTTGAGCGCGATTCCTATATGTCTAGTGCCCAATGAAGAGATCACTGTCGCGATGATCGACGGAGGACAACGCGATCCGTCCTAGAGAAAGCAACACATCGATGGCGATGGTGCCGTAACGAGTATTTTGAGGCATGATGGGGGCTAGGAGGCATCCCACCCCTAGTCCCGTAGGAATTCCCGCAGCCGGCGTGCATAGATTGGATGACGCAACCGAGCGAGCGCCTGGGCTTCAATCTGCCGCACCCGCTCTCGGGTTACCCCCAGCTTACGTCCGACCTCCTCCAGGGTGTACATCCGTCCGTCCACCAAGCCATACCTTAGCTTCAGAATGCAGACCTCCCGAGGGGAAAGCGTAGATAGGACTTCGTGAAGGATCTCCCGCAACATCTGTTGACTCACCGCCTCGGGAGGGGAAACCATCCCTCGATCCTCAATAAAGTCTCCCAACACACTATCCTCTTCATCGTCGGTCGGCATCTCCAGAGATACGGGCTGGCGGGCCATCTGTAACAGCTCCTCAACTCGGGAAGGGGAAACAGCCATTGCCTCTGCCAGTTCCTCTACCGTTGGGTCACGGCCAAGCTCTTGGGCCAATTCTTGCTGCATGCGCAACAATTTATTGATCTGATCCCCTATATGAACCGGAACCCGGATCGTTCGGGATTGATCAGCGATCGCTCGCGTGACTGCCTGGCGGATCCACCAGGTGGCGTAAGTGGAGAATTTGTGCCCCCGGCGCCAGTCAAACTTCTTCACCGCCCGGATCAACCCAATGTTGCCCTCCTGAATCAGGTCCGAGAGGGGAAGCCCGCGGCCGATATACTTCTTTGCCACGCTGATCACCAGGCGTGTATTCGCTAAGATGAGTTGATCCTGAGCAGCACGGCCATCTCTGACAATCTCTTCCAAGCGACGCCGCTCTTCAGGAGAAAGATTTGCATGCGCCAGCCGCCGCTCCGCCTGACGTCCCCGCTCGATCCGCTGGGCGAGCGCCACCTCCTCCTCCGGCGTCAGCAGAGGGATCCGCCCGATCTCCTTCAAGTAGAGGGATACGGAATCATCCGCATCCAGCGCTTCCCCTAGCTCCTCTGCAGCCCACCATTCCGCCTCGTCCCCCTCTTCCAACTCCGGGCTGGAGCCTTCCGCCTCAGGTGCATCGATCACCTGTATGCCAGCCTCTAGGAGAGCCGCAAAGATCTCGTCCAGAGAGTCTAAATCCTTCTCCACCTCTGGGAAAAACTGCATGATCTCCTCGAAAGTGACATACCCACGAGATCGTCCCATCGCCAGGAGTTGATCCAGCATAGGGAGGCTAAGGGTATGAGTCTCCTCCAGCATGAATGATCTCCTCCCTTTGAGTCAGATACTGGTTTCAGGGGCTAATCGAAATGGATAGCAAACGCCTCTTCGCTCAAACTCCAATCCCGCCTTCTCTGGTTGATATCCTCAAAGCCCTTGGAGGGAGAGGAAATCCGATGATCTTCGCACGCGAGATAGGCCCCCTCCGGCAGTTTCCCTGCCATGGGTCTTCAGGAGAACAGCGAATCAAGGGGTGGGAGTAGCCGTCGGCGTCGGCGATGGGCCTGGTGTCGGTGTCGGCGTTATCGTGGGCGTCGGCGTCACCGTGGGCGTGGGCGTCGGAGTAGCTAGAGGAGGCTGGGTGATCAAATTCTTCGCCTCATCGATCGCGAAGGTCCCCACCACATACACTGCAGGATCACCCTCCCGAAGAACGTAATAGCCGCCCCTAACCGGCGTTTGATTCCCAACAGTCAAGGTATAGACTCGATCCGTTGCGCTGATCACAATCGTGTGAGTTGGCGTCACCAACCCATACATAGCAAGATCGACACCATCGGAGATAACCTGCTGAACAAACAAGGTAGCAAACCCTCCTGCCATGGTATCGATCCTATCCCGCAAGACCAGATGTCGTTGCGGCACGGTCAGAAACCACTGTCCGCTGGCATCTCGTTCTACTTCCGCCTCCCGGCGATTCACGTGATCGGTCACCCGGATCTTCTGAATGGAAGCGCTGCTTACGTCCAGCAGGTTGCGGGATAACCCGCTTGGGGTAGGGGTTGGGCGAACGAAGATCCTCGGCTCTAAGTATACAAATAGCGCTAGAACTAGGAAAGCAACGACTAGGCTTAGCGTGCCCCAGCGCCTCATAGATGGTTCCCTCCAAAGAGAATCCATGACTAGCTGTGCGCATAATCCGAGAAGAGCGCCTCTTCGTCTCTCCTCAGGCGGAGTAAGGCGTTTAGATGCATAACGGAAGTCCTTGTGATTTCTTATCGTGGATCTCCCGATTAGGACGGGCTGCCCGGCGCAGCTTGTGCAGAACAGAAGGTGTTCCGAGAAGAAAAAGTCTACCCTCTCCCCTAGGACGCAACGGATTAGGTCATTTGGATTAAGTAAGCATTTCCCCCATGATATGTCGAATCGGCGATCAGAGGATCGTATAAGCGGAAAAGATTCGAAGCTATTCTGGACAGCCCGTGGAAGCGCCGAATCACTACCCGAGCGATTTCAGCGGCGCTGCCACCATACAATCGCACCGGCTGCCAACACGATCAGGGGCATTATCACGACCGTGAGCATAAAGACCGTCCGAGTCTGTGCGGGCGTGGCGCTCAGAGCACGAACCGTGGAGGCTGGGGATTGCCGAAGTCCGATTAGCATCTCAGATTCAGAGAGCCAGTTCACCGCATTCACAAAAAGATCGAGATTGGCAAAGGGCAAATTCGCTCCCACATTCTGGTTTGCTGCAAAATCCGCATCTCCAAAGAGAACCACTCGCCCCTTCCCGTTCACTTGTTCCACCGCGATGGCCAAAGCCAGCGGGCCTGACTGTTTCCCCTCCGGCGAGGGCAGACGCCCCTGATTCAGCGCTTGACGCAATCCTGCCAGATCCGTCTCGCTCCAGCTCTGGGCGGTAGTCTCCACGAGCCGGGTCACCCGAAAACGCTCCGACTGGCTACGAACCTCCTCAATAGAGCGAGCGGCTGGAAAGGCAGTGGCAATCCCCCGCAATTTTTCCGTGATGGAACTGAACCCATACCGGCTAGAAAGAGGCGTCAGGGGATCCGTAACCACCGAGCTTAACTGATCGATAATCACATCATCCCGGAAGGCGATTCCCCAATCTTCCAGGATTTGATTTATCGATCGAGTTACCCTTTCTCCCATCTCCCCGGGGATCTGAAGGGAAGGATCCAGGGCGATCAGCAACCTTCCTCCAGCATTTAGATAGCCCTTCAGTAGCTCCACTTCCCGATCAAGCAATGGTCGGATAGGCCCCACGATGAGAATCAACCCGGTATCTGCTGGAATCGTGGAGGTTATAGCCAAATTCAGAGCTTCCACTCGATACCCTTCCCGTTCTAATGCCCGCCGTACCTGGGCATATCCATCATTTCCCTCCTCGTTGATGTCTTGCTCCCCATGACCGGTGAGAAAATAGATCTTCGGCTGATCAGTGCGGATAAGCTTTACGAGCCCTGAGGTGAACTCCTGCTCGTTATAGAGCGTTACCTCCTGGCGTCGATCCTTCATGATAAAAAGAATCGTCCCGTCCCGGGTGACTCCCCACTGCCGAGCCAAGGAGACTTGGGCCACGGGATCGATGAACCGATACGAAAACTTACCATTACTGTAATGCCGATACTGATCTAGCAGGTCCTCCGCGTCTTGACGGGCGAACTGGAAACTCTGGGAGAAGAAAGCCAAGGCTTCCACCTGCTCCGGAAGATTCTGGAGGATCTGAATGGTTTGGGGAGAAAGAGAGAAACGCTTCTCTGCGGTGAGATCCCAGCGTTGAGCATGGCGGACTGCCAGAATGTTAATCAAGACCATGATGCCAATGAAGGCAACACTGGCTAAAACGGCGTTTGTCCCAAAGGCAAAACGACGTCCACGGATCCAATCATACACCCGATCAGGGGCGAGATAGATGGCAATACCTCCGATAACGACTGCCAAGACCATAGCGATCGCGCTAGGCGCGCCGAATCGCCCTTCGATTCCCCACGCCAAGCCAGCAGCGATGAGAGCGATGAGAGCTACCCCCCAGAGCGCTTGCAGGATCGATTCGGACGGCCGAGCGAGGTTCATCGCCACCTCCGCGAGTTTAGGATCTGAACAGTGAGGAAAAGGAAGGTTGCGATGACGCTGAGATAATACACCACGTCGCTCGTATCAATCAGGCCACGGCGAAAGTTCGTCAGATGGTTGCGCAAGTCGAGTTGGTTGAGAATCTGCTGTAGCGTGGGATTGGTGATCCCATCAGCAAGCAAGCTGATCACTGCGAGCAGAATTACCAGGCCGATCCCTAATACAGCGGCCACTACCTGGTTTTGGGAGAGGGAAGATGAAAACAACCCCATCGAGAGAAGAGCAGCGCCGAACATAAACATCCCCAGATAACCCGATAGAATAGGCCCCAGATCGGGATTGCCGCCCATCCAAAACAGCAGAAGAGGATAGACACCGGTCGCAGCTAGAAGCCCTAGATAGAACATGAGCGCGGCCAAGTACTTCCCAAGCACCACCTCCCAATCCCGAACTGGTGCCGTCAGGAGCAGCTCCAGAGTTCCCAGCCGCTGCTCCTCAGCCAGCAGGCGCATCGTCAGCACAGGGGCCACAAAAAGCAAGATGGTCGTCATCACGCCGAAGACATACCGCAAGGCTGGCTCCGACCGACTACGGATAGTAAAGATCACATCAGCGTAGAAAAAGAAGCCCATCATGACCAGGAACGCCGCTCCGACCAGATAAGCAACAGGAGACATAAAATACGCCCCTAGCTCGCGACGGGCGATCACCCACAGATTCCGCATCGCCCCTAGATGCCATATCGAACCTGCCTTCCACATGGAAATAACCTCCTTAATCCTGAGAGGTGACCCGAAGGAAAAGATCCTCCAATGTGAAGCCTACCGGTCGAAGCTCAAGCAGTCGCCAGCCTCGACGTATTACTGTCTCCGCGATGACAGGGCTAGGATCCTGGTTAGCGCTATCCGCCACGGCAATCTCGTAAACGCCAGGCTCGAGCCGTTCCACGCGGCGCACCAGAGGCAACGCGTTCAGGGCCTCCACAACTTGGCGATCCCCTCCCTCCACTCGCAAGAAAATGCGAGTCGGGCGCTGGCTACGCATCGCCTCCCCAAGGGTCATATCGGCCCGAATCCGCCCTCGATGGATGATCAGAACCCGATCGCAAATTTGCTGAACCTCCGCGAGGATGTGAGTGGAAAGGAGAATAGTATGCGTTTTCCCCAAATCTTGAATTAAGTCGCGCACTTCTTTCACTTGCCGGGGATCCAGACCAATGGTGGGTTCATCCAGAATCAGAACGTCAGGATTATGCAGAATGGCCTGAGCTAACCCAACTCGCTGCCGGTATCCCTTGGAGAGCTTCCCAATTAGGGTGTCGGCCCGATCCTCTACACCTGTAAGAGCCATGGCACGCTCCACCGCTGCCTTCCGGTTGGAGAGACCCCGGATCTCCGCCATAAAGCTTAAATATGCACGCACGCTCATCTCTGGATAGAGCGGCACAGTCTCCGGCAGGTAGCCGATGTGGCGTCGAGCCTCTAAAGATTGAAGAACAGTATCATACCCAGCGATGCGAGCCTGACCCCGAGTCGGAGGCATGTACCCAGTTAGGATGCGCATCGTGGTCGTTTTCCCTGCGCCATTTGGACCTAGGAAGCCCACGATTTGGCCCCGTTCCACGCGGAAAGTCACTTCCTCAATCGCTACATGCCGGTTGCCATAAACCTTGGTTAATCCCTCCGCTTCAATCATGTGATCTCACTCCCATACAATGACTCGGAGAATCTCCTTAATCGGATCGGGGTTGAGATAACTGAACTATGATGTGATTCGGAGTGCGTGGGACTAGGCATATAAAACCCCACTGGTTCAGACCAGTGGGGTCTTAGCATGATTGAATATATAGTCATACGTCAAATTGTCAAGTCCGTTCGAGCTAATTCAACAACATCCTCCATCCTCAAAACCCTCTCCCTAGCTCCTCAGCAACCGGCCATATTGTCCCTAGCACACCTCCCCTGTTCGCTCTATGCTCCTTCTCGCCTGGTCTCCAGCGATCTTCGCCTAGTGCGGAAAAAGATCTCATGCTTAGAGACGGCTTCGGAGAGCCAGATCCCTATAACACTCGCATTCCGTCCCTTCCGATCTCTACCGGACCTGCAAAGACGGTCCGAGCACGCGCCTGCCACTCCTCCACATTCACCTCAGGTGGCACATGCACCAGAACCAGCCGTTGCACGCCCGCCTCCCGCGCCACCCATCCGGCGCCCTCCGGCGGGGTATGCCCTGGATACGAACCCGTCGCCTCGTGGATCAGGACATCCGCGCCGCGGGCCAGTTGGATCATCTCCGGGCAGGGCGCGGTGTCCGCGGAATAGGCGGCCACTCCCTCAGGGAGCTCCATCCGCAGGGCCAGAGTGGGAACACTGTGAGAAACGGGCGCGGCGATCAGGCGAATCCCTCCAGCTGCTTCCACCACGGCCCCGTGCTCCAACGGGATCGGCCGCCAGTTCACCGGGAACATGCCATGCCAGGACTGCCACTCAAACAGCTCCAGCAGGGCGCGAGCCCGTTCCATCACGTCCTCCGGGCCGGCGATCCAGAGCGGATGGGCCCGCCCTCGCAGCCACAATCCCATCAGAAGCACCGGCAACCCACTGAGATGATCCGGATGACGATGGGAAAGGAAAACTCCCTCCAGACCCATAGGGTCCAGGCCTGTGCGACCCAGACGGTGGAGCGGAGATCCGCCCGCCTCCATCAGGATCAGGCGGCCTGCATACTCCACGACCAGACTGACGTAATCCCGCTGGGGATCGGGAACTGCACCGGAGGTTCCCAGAAGCCAGAGACCCATCGCTCGCTCAGCTCCGCAGCCTTAGAGCATCGTGGAAAACAGCCAGCCTACTGGTTATTCTTCGCCCGGCGCCCCCTTCGGCCGTTCCGTTCGCTTCCCTTTTCATAGACCGCCGGAGCGATCAGACGGATCATGGTTTCGTTGTTCTTCAGGCTAACCACCGGGGTCCCCGGCCGCGCCCGACCGACCCGGGGGAGATCCTTCACCTTGACCGCCTTCACGGTCCCCCGGCTGCCCACCACCCATAGGGTCTCATCCTCGTCCACTGCGGCAACCCCCACCACAGGCCCGGTCTTCTCCGAGATCGTCGCTGTCTGGACACCCACGCCATACCGGCCCTGTCGGGGATATTCCCTCGCTGCCGTGCGCTTCATAAAGCCATGAGCCGTCCCGATGACGATGCCTCCCTGAGGCTTCACCAGGGCCGCTCCCATCACTTGATCCTTCTCTCCCAGCTTGATGCCCAGCACCCCAGCGGCGCTCAAGCCCATCACCCGCACTTCATCCTCCGCAAACCGGATGGCCTGGCCCGCGGCGGTGGCCAGCAGGATCTCCCCATCCCCATAGGTCGTGAAGGCTGCCACCAACGCATCCTCGTCAGCGATCCCCATCACCGCAAAGGCACCTGGACGGTTCAGGTCGGCCCACGCCACCCGCTTGCACATAGCGTTCCGGGTCACCAGAAACACATAAGGGCCCGCCCCGTTCGCATCGACCTGCCTCGGCATGGGCAGCGCGGTGACCACAGTCTCACCCTCGGGGAGAGCGATCAGATCCGGAATGGGAACTCCCTCCTCCCCCTCCGGAATCCGATGCACCGCGACAGCCGCTGCCGTGCCCCGGTCGGTGAAGAGAACCACCGCACCACGGATGTTCCCCCGCACCAGCGCCACCGGCCGATCCCCATGGGGCCATGTCGGCCCGCCTCGCAGCGGCGTTCGGACGATCCGGCCGCCCGCGGTGATCGCCACCCAGACCGGCTGATCCGGCATCAGATCCTCCACCGTGAGGGCACCGCGCGCCCGGTCGGCGATAAAGGTCCGCCGCGCATCGCCGTATTTGGCTTTGAGCTCCTGGAGCTCCTCCCGGATGGCCGCCAAGATCTTCTTCGGATGAGCCAGCAGATCCTCTAGCTCGCGGATCCGGCGTTGCTTCTCCTTGTATTCAGCCTCGATCTTCTCTCGCTCCAGCCGTGCCAGCCGCCGCAAGGGCATCTCTAAGATGGCCAGCGCCTGGACCTCCATGAGCCGATAACGCCGCATCAGGCCGGCCTTCGCCTCCTCCGCATCCTTCGATCGTCGGATCAGCGCGATCACCTCATCGAGATGGGCCAGGGCGATCCGCAACCCCTCCAGGATATGGGCGCGCTCCCGCGCCTGAGCCAGCTCATATTCGCTGCGACGGCGGATCACCTGCTGGCGGTGCTCTATAAAGAGCTGAAGGGCTTTCTTCAGGGGAAGCAGGCGTGGCTCTCCATCCACCAGCGCCAACATCTGGACGCCGAAGGTGATCTGCATCGGCGTGTGCTTGTAAAGGGCGGCCAGCACCTCTCGGGGATCCGCGGTCCGGGCGACCTCGATGACCAGCCGCATCCCCCGCCGGTCCGATTCATCCCGCAGATCGGTGATCCCTTCAATCCGGCCCTCGCGAGCCAGCTCAGCGATCCGCTCGATCAGGGCCGCCTTGTTCACCTGATAGGGCAGCTCCGTCACCACGATCCGCACCTTGCCTCGCTCCGCCTCCTCAACATGCGCGCGGGCTTGAACGACAAACTGCCCCTTCCCCACAGCATAAGTCGCTCGTAGCGCATCGGTTTCGCCATCCTCTGCATATCGGAACACCACCCCGCCTGTCGGGAAATCCGGGCCTTTAATAAACGCCATCAAATCATCTACGGTGATGCGATCCAAATGCCCCCAGTGATCGATCATGTAGCATAGCGCGTCGCAGACTTCGGCGAGGTTGTGGGGGGGGATGTTGGTCGCCATCCCCACCGCAATCCCCGACGCCCCGTTGATCAACAGCTGCGGCGCCTTCCCCGGCAGCACCACCGGCTCCCGCAGCGTCCCATCAAAATTCTCCACCCACTCCACCGTCTCCTTCTCCA
>JANXBD010000036.1 GCA_025057635.1 Thermoflexus sp.
CCCAGGAAGCCTCCGAGGAAGAGGGCCAGCCAGGGGAGGCCGAACAGGTAAATCACCGCGTTCCCCGCCAGCATCGCCAGCGCCGTGGAGAGAGGCCGGCGATCCCATCCGCGTTCCGCCAGCCATCCGGTGATGAGGGCTGCTGCGACAAACCCGATGAGATACCCTCCCGTTGGACCTTGCAGACGAGAGATCCCGGCTGTCCCACCGGCGAAGACAGGTAGGCCCAGAGCGCCCTCGAGAACGTAGGTGGCAATGCTCAACGCTCCTCGCCGGCTTCCTAGGGCTGCGCCAACCAGCAATACAGCGAGAGTCTGTCCGGTAATGGGAACCGGTGTGAAGGGCAAAGGAATGGAGATCTGGGCCATCAGGGCGGTAAACAGGCTACCTCCTAAGATCAACATGGCATCTGTGAGAAGTTGCCGCTCTTTCGTTCGGCGGATTGCCTTTGGGAAAATCAAATCAGCTATAACCATGGATGAATCCTCCATTTAAGAGATTGATTGGCCTTCCATGCTCTGAGGGGAATCCTTTTCGGGCAGAACCATCAGCGCGTCAATCAAGGCTTGCGGATCGTTGAGATTCTGCTTGACCGGTGACAGGGTATGGCTAGCGGATATTATCCTCCATGCTCTCGATTTACGAGAGGGGCGTATACTCGGCACTCTGTGATGAAAACAGATGCTTGGGGAGGGAGGAGCACATCTTTCCTAGGCACAATGCAGAACGCTTGCTCCGGATGATCTTCAACTGGTGGGGAGTATTTCTTAATTAGGTTCTTCCGCTGTGAGATGCTGGATCGCTAGCCATCCAGAGGCGGGATGCCGTTCAGGTTTCGAAGCACATGAAGCACCTTTCCCTGAATTTGAACGACCTCTGCTGGCACATACATGGGGGGCATTGCGGGATGGGCTGGTTGCAGGCGGATGCGATCTCCCTCCCTGTAGACGCGTTTCAGAGTCGTTTCGTGTCGATCGGCCAGCCAGATCACTGCCATCTCTCCTTCTTCCACTTGCGGAATCGTCTTGACAATGATCAAGTCACCATCACCTACCATGGCGTCTACCATGGAATTTCCCTGAACCCGAAGGGCGAACAAGCCGTTTCCATCGACCAGCCATCGCTGAGGGATTCGGATCCAGGCGAGAGGATGACTGCTTGGATCAGGGATAGGATCGCCAGCGGCGATCGAGCCTAATAAGGGAATCGAGATTGTATTCTCCTCCATATCCATAGTGAGGCTATCTGGCCAACGTCGTAGGCGAATCCCTCGAGACCGCCGGCCGATCCGAAGAATCAGGCCTTCTTCCTCAAGGCAGCGGAGATGATAATTCACAACCGATGGGGAGGAGATTTTCAATCCCTTTTGAATCTCCCGGATAGTCGGATAAGCTCTTTCGGCCTGATACCAGCGGGCGATAAAGGACAGAATCTCTCGGCGAAGATCCCGTCGTGGCTTTGATTGTTGGGCACGCTTCATCATTTCATCCTCAGTTAAATATATTCTTTTTGCCAAAATCATATACGAACATTTGTTCGATGTCAAGGCTGAAAAGATCCTACTAACATCTGCTAATCCTTTCGGAGCTATTATCGTCATAGAGCGCAATACGATAATGGTGACCAGCAATAGATGTGAGCGGATCCTGTTTGTGTTGGCTGCTTTATTGCTTCCGGCAGTTCTGATAAGCAATTACTGCTCGTATCCAAGATGGCCATTGGGTGTTAGTGATGCAGCCCCTTACCTTTGCAGAAGCTCAGATACCGTTCTGGTGAATGAGCTCAGTGGATCAGCGACGCAGCTTGGCAGTGCTGCGAATTCTGCTGGCGTGGGGAGAAATGTATCCTGCTCTACTGCAAGATGGAACGGGTGCGTTGAAATCAGGCCCATCTGGAGATTGGAGCGGGATAGCCAATGTAGGTTGTGATCCTCTTACAGTTGCCATGATCCGTTGTCGTCATCGGACTCTGGGTTCGCCGGATCTATGGGAAGATCTGTAAATTGAATTGCTCGATTGTCTCCAGCAGGCAGATTGAATGGATTAATCTATGTATGGAGGCTGAGGCAGGATCTGGGACAGGCGCGGGAGCTTCTCTCGGTTGTCCTTTGCCTCATATGGGTCATCCTCTCTGGTTCCCCATATCGCGATTTCTCATGCGGTTGCCGATCGGAGTTTCTTGAGCGCTCTTTTTCCTCCTCAATCTGCTAGCTGTCTGGCTATAATTGTTGTAGAGCAAGCATCCAGATATGCGGTTTATGAAAGGGGTTGGCCTGTCTTTGAACGCGGTTTTAGGAGCTGTGATGATCCTTTTTTAGAGGAAGCGATCTATATTGTTCATTCTTACATCGGGGGGAGATGCGATGAAAGTCTATCGAACTGATAACCTTCGTAACATCGTCTTGGTGGGTCACAACGGATCGGGCAAGACTACACTAGTGGAGGCGATTTTGTTCCTGAGCGGGGCGATCACTCGAATGGGTCGAGTGGAGGAAGGGAATACGGTCTCCGATTTCGATGAAGAGGAGATTCGCCGTCGTCTGTCGATTTATACCTCTCTGGTTCCCGTGGAGTGGTCCGAGCACAAAATTAATTTCCTGGATGCTCCAGGCTATCTGGATTTTATCGGCGAGATGAAGAGTGCTGTCCATGTGGCGGATTGTGCGCTTCTGGTCGTCGACAGCGTGGCAGGTGTGGAGGTGGGTACCGAGCAAGCGTGGATGGCCCTCGAGGAACGGGGATTGCCTCGCATTGCGGTCATCAGCAAGATGGATCGGGACAATGCGAATTTCGAGAGCGCCCTAGAGAGTCTGCGTCGCGCTTTCAAGGCGACCTTTGTCCCAATCCAGCTTCCTATTGGCAGCCAGGCCGCATTCGAAGGAGTGGTGGATCTCATCGCGATGAAGGCGCGGCGGGGACCGCGGGGGGAGATCGGCGAGATCCCTGCTGGCTTGCGGGAGGAGGCGGAGGAAGCCCGGATGCGGTTGATGGAGGCCGCAGCGGAGGCGGATGATGAGTTGATTGTGAAGTATTTGGAGGGTGAAGAACTGACCGAAGAGGAAATCCGGCGCGGGTTGAAGGCCGGCTTCCTGGCCGGGCGTATCGTCCCAGTGGTGTGCGTGGGAGGGCTTTCAACGGTCGGCGTGGGTCCTTTGTTGGATCTGCTGGTTCAGATGGCTCCTTCTCCTCTGGAGGCGAAGCCGGTTGAAGCGCTTCCGGTTTCGAATGGACAACCCGAGGGATTGCAGCCGGATTCTGCAGGCTCTGTGGTGGTCTACGTGTTTAAGGTCACTGCGGATCCCTTTGTAGGAAAGCTGGCCTACTTCCGTGTCTTCCGTGGCACTGTGCGTTCTAACTCGCATCTGTTTAATGTCAGCCGGAATCAGGATGAGCGGCTGCCCCAAATCTTCGTGATGCGAGGAAAGGAGCAGATCTCTGTTCCGGAGCTGACGGCGGGGGACATCGGGGCGGTGCCGAAGCTGAGCGTAACGGGCCATGGGGACACCCTGTGCGATCGCAGCCATCCGGTGCGCATCGCCCCGCCGGTCTATCCCACGCCGTTGTATGCGGTGGCGACGGAGCCTAAAACCAAGGCGGACTCCGCCAAGCTGATCCCCACCCTTCAGCGCCTGTGCGAGGAGGATCCCACGCTGCATCTCCGTCAGGAGCCGTCCACCCATCAGACGATCCTGGAGGGAATGGGAGATACCCACATCGATGTGGTGGTCCGTCGGGCGGCTACCAAATTTGGCGTGGAGATCGTGACCAGCATCCCGAAGGTCCCTTATCGGGAGACGATCACGAAGGTGGCTCGGGCTCAGTATCGACACAAGAAGCAGACCGGCGGTGCGGGGCAGTTCGGGGAGGTCCATCTTCGGATCGAGCCTCTCCCTCGGGATGGCGGCTTTGAATATGTATGGGAGGTTTTCGGTGGGGCGATCTCCTCGAACTTTGCTCCCTCAATTGAGAAAGGAGTTCGGGGGGTGATGGAGCAAGGGTTGCTGGCTGGGTATCCTATCGTGGACGTGCGGGTGGCTGTTTATGATGGTAAGGAACATCCCGTGGATTCCAATGACATCTCCTTTCAGATCGCGGGGCGTGAAGCCTTCAAGCTGGCGTTCCAGCAGGCCGGCCCAGTGCTTCTGGAGCCGATCATGCAGTTCACCATTATTGTTCCTGAGCAGTTTACTGGGGATGTGATCAGCGATCTTAACACCCGCCGGGCTCGCGTGCAGGGGATCGAACAGCAGGGGGATAAGAGTGCAATCACTGCTCTTGCCCCATTAGCCGAGATGCAACGCTATGCCACTCAGTTGCGCTCCATCACCCAGGGGCGTGGGGTGTTCCGCATGGTGTTCAGTCACTACGAAGAGGTTCCCCCGCACATCGCTCAGACTATCATCGAGCATGCCCGTCGAGAGCGCGAGGCGGCCAAGGAGAAGGCTTGAGCGAGGTGTTGAGGAATTGAAAAGATGCCTTCAATTTTGCCATCGTTATCCTAGAACTTCTGGAAACCATGGAGCAGCCTCAGACGATTGCCGCATGCGGGATCCAAAGGGATAGTTTTGTAGTTTTGATGGAATATGTGTTGGATGATTCCAGCATCCTGATCGATCCTCGAACCTCTACATTAGGATTATTAAGCGATGAGGATTATGCCTCAAGGGAGCTTCTCATCTCCTAGAAGTAGCCTGCCCATTTGAGCGAAGGGGGTCTGATGCTAACTCACCTAGATGAGCACGGACGAGCTCGGATGGTGGATGTGGGAGAGAAAGTGGAGACCCATCGGGTGGCTGTGGCTCGTGGAGAGATCTGGATGGCTGCCGAGACGATGAATGCCATTCGAGACAGGAATGTTCCCAAGGGAGATGTGTTGGCCACCGCTCGGATTGCCGGGATCATGGCCGCTAAGCGGGCGTCAGATTTGATTCCCCTCTGTCATCCGCTTTCTATCACGCATGTCCAAGTCGATTTCATGTTTCGGGATCCTGATGAGGCTCATCCGCAGCCTTGGCTGGAGATCACGGCGCGGGTGGAGGCGGTGTCTCGAACTGGCGTAGAGATGGAGGCCATGACAGCTGTGGCGGTGGCTGCGTTGACGATCTACGATATGGCCAAGGCGCTGGATCGTCGAATGCGCCTGATGAATGTGCGCTTGATTGAAAAACATGGGGGGAAGAGTGGGGATCTCCTCCTAGAGCCTTGAGAGGAAGTCAATGCCAGCAATTCGCGATGAGCTTATAAAAGGGCGATCAGTGACCGAGATTGGGGGAACCTCTGATGGAGATTCAGATTCGTCTGTTCGCCGCTTTGAAGGACCGGATTGGCCGTGAGGTGATCTCCGTCCAAATCCCAGATGGCGCCTCGGTGGCCGATTTGCTGCGGGCGGTGGTGGAAGCCTATCCATCTCTGCAGTCCTATCTTCCTTCAATGATCGTGGCGGTCAATCATGAATTCGCTTTCCCGGAGGATATTTTGCAGCCGGAGGATGAGGTTGCCCTTTTTCCACCCGTCAGCGGGGGGGAGGAGGATCTAGAGCGACCAGAGATTGTGGCGATCACCGCGGAGCCTATTAATCTAGGTGATTTAGTGCGATCGGTGATTACTCCTCAAACAGGAGCAGTCGTGTTGTTTACCGGAGTGGTGCGGGGTGAGGAGGAGGATCGCTGGGTGAAGTTCCTGGAATATGAAGCATATCGGCCTATGGCTGAGGCCAAGATGCGCCAAGTCCTTATCGAGATCCGAGAGCGATGGCCTCTAGTCCATGGCCTTGCTCTGGTGCAGCGGATTGGGCGAATAGAGGTGGGGGAGATTACCGTGGCGGTGGCGGCTTCCTCGGCTCATCGTCAGGATGGGATCTTTGAAGCTGCTCGTTACGGGATCCACCGGTTGAAAGAGATCGTGCCGATCTGGAAGAAGGAGATCGGCTCTCATGGCGAGGTATGGATCGAAGGCGATTATCATCCTTCTCCCACAGATATCTTAGGTTCCTCTTATGTTCAGAGGCGTTAGAGTGAGCTGTTTGTATGATCCTAAGTTTCGGTGTTCGGGGAGGTCATCCATGGCAAATCTTCTCGAGCCATACAGGGTGCGGGACTGGATGACTTCAAATCCGATCACGATCTCTCCTCGCACCACTCTCCCGGAGGCGCACCGGATTATGAAAGAGCATCGCATCCGGCGTCTGCCTGTGATAGATGAGCATGGTCGTTTAGTTGGAATTGTCACGCTGGGTGATGTGCGGGAGGCTTCTCCTTCGGGCGCAACTTCCCTGAGTATCTTCGAGCTGAATTATCTTCTAGCTTGTCTTACTGTGGATAAGATCATGACAAGAAAGGTAATCACCGTCACCCCAGACACGCCAATCGTTGAGGCGGCCCGGTTGATGTTGGAACATAAGATCGGTGGCTTACCGGTAGTCGAAAATGATCGTGTGGTTGGTATTATCACGGAGTCGGACATTTTTAAGATGGTAGTTCGGTTGATGGGAGAAGACTAGGATCAATTGGATTTTTGTGTTATCCTTAGGCGAGGTTTTTGAGATTTCAAATTGGGGGATCTGGGATGAGCCGAAGTCGAGCTCTGCGCAATGGTTGGCGAAGCCTATGGCGGATCTGGCGACTGCTTCGCGATCAACGCGTACCAAGTTGGTTAAAGATGGTGCCTTTCTTGGCTTTGATTTATGTCCTTTCTCCCATCGATCTGCTGCCAGATCTGACAATTCCTGGGATCAGTGCTTTAGATGATCTGATTCTGATTTTGCTTGTCTTCCGGATGCTGCTGGATTGGGCTCCAATGGAGGATCAGCGGATGTTCTCTGATCGTGAGGATGTCATCGAGGCCAGCTATCGGGTATTGGAAGAGTAAGCTATTAGGATTTCGCGGATAAGAATAAGATGTTCTGTGGTCTTCTTCATCAATTACCATCTCGTTGTGCGGGGACGAATCCTTCAATGGAAGGCAGAAGGAATTACATGGAGGGTCAAGTGAAGGTTAAGGGCGAAAGCGCCGAGGCAGAGAGCCATTCCTAAATAAGGCCTGAGGAATGGCAGCTGGGCGGATAGCCAGATCGTTAGACCTGTTCCACATAGAAGACCGATGGGAAAACTGGGAAGATCTCCATGAATCCCTCCAGCCATCCCTAGCAGGATGCTTCCAATCCCGCATGCGATTCCAAAGGTCTTTGCCACTCTTGCTTTCGTTGCCCATGTGAACCAACCGACCGCGAGCCCCAGTGCAATCGGTAACAGGGCTGGAAAGAGGTAGCGTCCCTGATGCTGAACGAAGGACAGATTGTACCAGAGATAAGCTCCCACTGTGAGCCCAAGATTTAAGAGCAGGAGGATCCCTCGGATGTTCCAGAATGGGGAGCGGCTTCGCAGCTGTCCCAAGTGAAGCGCAAACCCCAAAAACCCCAGAGCGGTTAACCAAGCGAAAAGCAAATACCATCGTGCTTCCAGCACTATGCCCATCCAGCCAAATTGTCCCCAGAAACTTTGAAAGGTAAAGGTCCAAAAGCGATCTAAGGTTGCCATCCATCCATGATGGGCGATCCACTCTGCAGTGCGGGGCTGGCCTATGACCACCCGATTGTGTTGTTGTAGGCCCAGGAGATCTGGCCATTCGTAAACAATCCCGTTTCGAATCCACCAGAGGGCTCCGATGGCGAGGGCTGGAAGCAGCCAAGAGAGCAGGCGCCGGAGGCGCTCTAGCCATGGTTGGCCTTCTAAAGTGCTCTGGGCCAGGGTAGCCACTAGAGCTACTACTGCCATAGGATAGACGGTGGTCTTGGTGAGAAATCCTGCTCCAAGTAGAAGTCCGCCAATCCATCTCTGACGGGGTGGATGTCCATGGAGTTCGCTGGCGATCCAGACCCATATTCCCAGGATCATGATCTCCGCTAGGACATCATTGTTCACGCTGCTGTTCATCGCCACGTGCTGGGGGAGGAAGGCGAAGATGGCTGCTACCCCAATCCCCCAGACCGGTTGTTCTGGGAATATCCGGCGCACGGCGGCGAAAGCTAGCAAGATCTGAATCGCCCCGAGAGCTGCCGAGAACAGGCGAAGGGAAAGCAGGTTACCTCTGAAGAGAAGGAATACAGGAGTCATCAACAGGTAATATAATGGAGGCTGATGAAACTCGTATCGCAGCGGATCGATTGAAAGTTCGGGTGGGAAGTTTCTGGCGACGATTTCGGTTAGATAGCTTTGATCGTAATCTCCAGGTTGTAGAGCAGGTAGATACCCGGTGGTAGCAATGAACCGGATATAGTTATAATGGGCAGGCTCATCTGGTGCCTGCCATGGAGGCGTCTGCGTGGCGAAACTCCAGGCTAGAATCAGATAACTGCATAGGATCAAGATCATGAACAATCGCGTCACGACAGGTGTCTCCTCTGGTTGAGCTGAGGCTTACATGCTTGGTAGATTCTCTTGGCAAAGTTTAGTTTAGTAAGGTGGCTGGGGGTCTTATCTGTTCTGGCACAGGCTAATGATTTCGTCAACGATTTCGTTCACAGAGGACACTAGGCGATCCACGTGTGGCCTGATGGCTTTCATTTTGGGGCCAAAGGAGGGAGCGACTCCAAACACAGTCAGATGGACTGATATTCCTAGTTCTTGTAGGTGGTGCACTGTTTGAAGGATGCCTTCAATTCCCTTAGCTGAATCCTCAACCAGCACCACGTGCCATGGAAATTGTGCCCACTTCGCTAGGGGTCCGATTAATTTCCTCTCTTGTATGGCCCTATAAGTGCTCTGAAGCGCGTCAGCTTCTGGGATAGCCTCTATCGAGGCAATCGCGGAGGCAATGGCAGCCATTCCATGGATCCAGTGTGGTTTGGTTGGGTTCTCCCGTAGTTCCACCGCCTCGGCCAGCCAGAAGAGGCGGCCCAGACCGACGGGTGGCCAGTTTTCCAACCTAATCTGCCGAGCTGCCATTTCCGCTTCTGGGGAATAAACTGGCTTTGGGGGGGCAAGCCCTTCCAGAGGTGGTCGTGAAGGTCGTGCCGTGTAGAATGCAGCGGCTAGATGTCTCTCATGCCAGACTTCCATCAGCGCGTGTGCTCTCTGAGGGATCAACAGTGGTTGATCTTCTTCTAATAGTGCCTGTGTAACTTCGATAGGAGCAGGTTGGCCATAAGTCTCCTGATACGCTTGGCTTCCGATCATCCATGCTTGGAACACCGCTGTAGTTGGGCACGATAGGTGATGTGTGTTTGTCAGCAGGATTTTGAGAAGTATCTCTAGTGTTTCGGGGCGTGGAAGCTGGGGTAATGCTTCGCGACGCCATAATCGCCAGGCTGCTTGAGAGGGACGCTCTCCAAATTGCGTTGTCTCACCAGCGGCTTTGACCCAGGCTGCATAGTCCGGGCGGATCTGTGTGCTATCTAGTGCTCGATCAGCGAGGCGGGTTATCGCTTCCTCGAAGTCTGGGACGATCCAGCTTTCATCAAGACGTGCAGCTTCCAGCAATAACCCAGCTAGGCAAATCGCTGTAGAGTCCCATTCGCTGGTTACCCCTGAGGCTTCAAACCACTCGATGTCTGTCTCTGTTGGCATGGGAACTTCCCATCCTAGGCGTTGGGTGAATGTCTCGAGTGTTTTCGCAATTCCTCGCTTATATCCTATAGGGAGAACCAGCACATCATCAATATCCATTAAAAGGATCACCATCATTCTATTCCCTCTGTTTTTTGGGGAGTTTGAAATTTGGTAATCCTTGGGATTGTATCTTCGATCTGATGAGCCTGCAATTCTAAGAGCTTGTGCCGGCTGCTTCTGGGTGGAAAGTCTTGTGGCGGCGATCTAAGCTTGAGGCGGAAAGGGGTGGGGTATATAATATTATTCAGTTGATGATCCGGTTGCTTTGCGACTGGAGGCGCTGTTTAGAGGTCATGAGGTTATAGAGGGGAATGTCCTCGTTATGGGCCGGTGGCGGAACTGGCAGACGCGCGTGGCTTAGGACCATGTGGGGAAAACCCGTGCGGGTTCGAATCCCGCCCGGCCCACTGTTTCCTACGAGGATAAGCAGGATAGTGTGAGGGTAGTGTTAGCTTGAGATGGGCTTTTGGGGATTCCGAATATGACGTGGGAGAGGGGGATGACAGCTTCATTGAATTACTCTGGGGAGATTGATGAAACTCTTCGCATGCTTTTGCTGCGTTTGGAGGCGATTCAGCGGGAAATTGAGGAGGTGAGTCAGGTTATTGCTATTTTGTTGAGCTCTGGTCAGGTGTCTTCATCTGAGCCCGTTTCTCTTTCTGACTCTCCTTCGCGTCAGGAAGAGGGTGAGGTGGATCTCTCTGAGCTTTCTTCGGGGCAATCTGCGCAGCCATGCATTGATTTGGTTTCATGGCTGAAGAGCCGTCAAATTACCCTGCTTCGCACTGCAGAGTCCAGTGCGCTGGATGAAGCTTTTGATCGCTTGGCTTGGTTTTTAGGAGAGCGGTTTGCGAACATTCGTAGGTTCTATGAGGCGCTTAAGCGGCGGGTTGCAGGTTATCCTTACCCTCGCGAAGTAGAACTGCGAGATGAGACGCCTCGTGTGATTAGTGATATCTGTCAATTTGCCAAGGAGCTCTATGATAATGGCTTTCTGAGTTATTATCGTTACTATAGGGGATCGAGGCGGTTGATCTTTGAGCCTCAGATGGATGGTCGTGTGATTAATTTCTTCAATGGGGACTGGCTGGAGCGGTATGTTTTGCTTACCGCTATTAGGCATGCTGAAGCTTTTCTTCCTAAGGCTGTGCGTCCTGGGGTGCTTACCAAGGCTGTGGTAGCTCTTCCGGATGGACAGGAAACCGAGCTTGATATCCTGTTGGGATTGCCGGATTGTGTTATCTGGATGGAGTGTAAGACGGGGGACTGGCGCAAGCAAGTTGTCAAGCTGGGGCGGGTTGCGCGTGCGTTGAGGATTCCAATCTCTCATGCTGCTCTTGTGATTCTCGATAAGCTGACATCTCAGCAGAAGCAAACTATCTCTGCTTTATTAGAGATGACTGTAATTAGCCCTGAAGAGGTGAGAGATTTTTTGGAGCGTGCAATAGGGATCACTGTATCTGAATCAGACGCTCTCGGATTTCCTTTTGCTGCGCAAGATCTATCCTCTCTTTCAAGTTCGTAGATGTCTCTTGGGGAAGAGGGGGTGGTTTGCAATGGTGATTCGTTGTAGGAAGTGTGGCCGCGAGGCGGCTATCATGATGCGTCAGCACCGGCTAGCGTTGTGCGATGAGCACTATCTAGAATGGTTTGTAGAGCAGACTGAGCGAACGATTCGGATGTTTCGGATGTTCGATCGGTCGGAGCGGGTGCTTGTGGCGGTCTCTGGGGGCAAGGACTCTCTGAGCCTATGGGATGTACTGTTGCGCTTGGGCTATCAGGCTGATGGTCTTTACATTGGCTTAGGCATCGACGGCGGCATTCGTTACTCGGATCAGTCGTATGAGGGGTGCCAGCGCTTTGTAGAGGAGCGTTGGCCTGAGGCTCGGCTAATTGCGGTGGATGTTCAGGAAATCTACGGCGAGACGATTCCAGAGGTGGCAGCTCGAACCGCGCGAGGCCGGGAGAAGCCGTGTGCGGTGTGTGGGTTGATCAAGCGATACGTGATGAACCGGGTGGCTTATGAAGGGGGCTATGCGGCTCTTGCTACAGGACATAATTTGGATGATGAGGTGGCTGTGCTCTTTGGGAATGTGATGAACTGGCAGGTGGGTTACATGGCTCGCCAAGGCCCTGTGTTGTCTGCCTCCCAATCAGGTTTTGTTCGTAAGGTGAAGCCTCTTTGTCGCTTCTATGAGCGGGAGACGGCGGCTTATGCTCTGTTGCGAGGTATCGATTATGTCTATGATGAGTGTCCGTATGCGGATGGTTCTACTAGTATCGCATACAAGGAGTGGCTAGCAAGGCTTGAGGAGGGGTATCCTGGCATTAAGCTGCGCTTCTACCTGGGCTTTCTCAAAGCGAAGGAACGGGGTCTGATTGTCTTTCAGGCTGATGAGGCAGAGTTGCACGTCTGTGAGAAGTGTGGGCAGCCTACTTCAGCGCCAGGGATTTGTGCCTTTTGTCGGCTTTGGGAGTATCGGCAGCCTGCTCGTGCTATTCCGAATCTTGTTCAAATTTCCGGGAGTTAAATGTTAGGGTAGAGATTGGTGGCTATGCGAATCGCCTCGCTGCTTCCCGGCACCACTGAAATGGTTTGCGCCCTGGGCCTGGAGGATCACCTGGTTGGTGTCTCCCACGAATGCGACTTCCCACCCGAGATCGTGGCCTCGTTGCCCCGCCTGACCCGTAGCACATTGCCCGAAGGACTTACAGACCCCGAGGCGATCGATGCCGCCGTCCGCGAAAAGGCGCGCCGGGGAGAGCCCCTTTATGTCATCGATGAAGAACAACTCGCCGCCCTAGAGCCCGATCTGATCCTCACCCAGGCCCTGTGCGAAGTCTGCGCCGTGCCCACCGGACAGGCGCTGCGAGCCTCCGGGCGGCTTCGACGCCCGCCCCGCGTCCTCGCGGTGAACACGTATCGGATAGAGGATATTTTCAAAAGCATGGAGCAAATCGCCGAGGCCGCAGGTGTCCCACAGCGTGCAGCCTCCCAGATCCGGGAATGGCGCCGCCGTTTAGCCCAGGTGGAAGCAACGGTAGCCAGCGCCTCTCGACCTCGAGTCCTGATGCTCGAATGGCTAAACCCTCCCTTCTGTTGCGGTCACTGGGTTCCGGAGATGGTCGAGATCGCTGGAGGAACGGAAGTGCTAGGGCAGGCCGGGGAGCCCTCTCGCCGGGTTCGATGGGAGGAGATCCTAGAAGCAGAGCCGGAAGTGATCGGCCTTATTCCATGTGGCTATCAACTAGACGAAGTGATTGCTGCCCACCCCATGCTCAACCGCCTGCCGTTCTGGTATTGGATCCCCGCCGTGCAGAGGGAGCGAGTCTACGCGCTAAATGCTTCCGCCTATTTCAGCCGACCTGGCCCTCGCACCATCGATGGGGTCGAGCTCCTTGCTGCCTTGCTCCACCCAGAGCGTTTTTATACTCCGTTGGTTGAGGAGGCAGCTCGGCCTTTGTCCTAACTGCGATCTTTCTCTAGATGGTGAAAAATCACGAGCCATCCTTCGCACAGCCCGCACTTCGTGTTAGGTATAAATTATGAACCGCATTCTCACTGCACTCTCGGAATTGGAAACCCTCACTGCTCAGTTTGGACAGCAACCTCATCAGCATGCGAAGGTGATTGGGAAGGAATGGTGGGGAGAAGTGCGTCAAAACCAGAATTGGCGCCGAGGCGAGGTCCTTATGGTTATTCAGCGACCGCAGGGCGAGATCCTAGTTCATGCGAAAGCGTTCTACCCTCCGGAAGTCTACCGGCTACCGACCGGGGGCCTCGGATGGGAGGAGACCCCCTGGACTGCTCTCCATCGGGAGATGGCAGAAGAGACCGGCCTGCCAGTGCACTCAGCCACATGGTGGGGCCTAATCACCTACACCCTCTATCCTTCAGAAACCGTCCAGGATCAGGGCATCCCCTTCGTGTCTTTTGTCTTTCATATCCTTACCGAAGGGGAGCCCCGGGCAGCGGACCAGACAGAGCAAATCACGGCCTTCCGCTGGGTCCCCCCAGAAACCCTTCCGGAGATCGCCCACCGTTTGGAGTCCTTGGATGCTCCATGGCGAGGCTGGGGAGCGTTTCGGGCCATTGGCCATCGCTTCGTTTGGGAACATCATCGGGAACGATTGCTCCTCGGGCCCTGAAAAAGACACCATGGGTGACCTCTGAGCCCTCCGGAGGATTTCGAGGCCAGCAATTTGGCGGCCCCTTGGATTGCAAGGATGAGAGATCCGAGACGACTATAAAGCAGGCGAGGCACTATATCGAGGACCAGAGCGTGGTCAGCGTGCGCTGGAACAGATGAACATGCTCCAGAGCCTTCCCTGCCCCAATGGCTACGCATGCCATTGGAGCATCCGCCACATACGCTGGAACGCCTGTTTGCTGAGTTAGAAACTCATCGATCCGACGGAGCATCGCCCCACCGCCCACCAAGGCGATCCCACGGTCGATGATGTCTGCAGCCAGCTCAGGAGGAGTTCGCTCCAGAACTGCGCGGACCACACCAATGATCGCTTGGAGAGATTCCTGAATTGCTTCTAGTATTTCATCCGAGCTCAGTAGAATCGTGCGGGGCAAGCCGGTGACCAGATCTCTTCCCTGCACCTCCATTGTCAGCGCTGGATCCAGAGGGAGAGCCGTTCCGATTTGGATCTTCACCTGTTCTGCTGTTGGCTCTCCAATTGCCATGTTATATTTCCGGCGCACGTAGGCAATGATGGCCTCATCCATCCGAATGCCTCCCACCCGCACCGAATGCGCCGTCACAATCCCCAGCATGGAAATCACAGCGGCCTCTGTCGTGCCGCCCCCCAGATCGACCACCATATTGCCAGTGGGAGTATCTACGGGCAGCCCTGCCCCCAAAGCGGCGGCCAGGGGCTCTGGGATCAGATACACGTGGCTGGGATGGGCACCGGCGGCCACGGCCGCTTCATGCACAGCGCGGCTTTCCACGCTGGTCACCCCATAGGGGACTGAAATCATCACATGGGGGCGGAAAAGGCGAATCGGGCCACAGACCTTGGCAATGAAATACCGAAGCATCCGTTCGGTCACATAGTAATCCGCGATCACGCCATCCCGGAGCGGCCGGATCACCTCAATGATCTCCGGCGTGCGGCCATACATCGCCCGGGCCTCCTCCCCCACCGCCAGGATCTCATCTCCATTCATGGGCATGGCCACCACGGAAGGCTCCTGGAGGACAATCCCTCGACCGACCTCATAGACCAGCACGTTCGCCGTGCCCAGATCGATCCCTAAACGCTTGGTCAGCATAATCCAGTCCTTATACGGTCTTTGATGATGGGTTTTCTAAGGTGAGATTGTAGCCTTTGGCCCCAACCTCACCCTAGATCGCCTTTCAGGCCGCAGGTGAAAAAAGGGAAGAGGACATCATCCTTTCTCTAGTTCCCCCCCATTCCGAACTCATAACCAGTCAAATCATTCACGAGCAGATCCCTCTCGACGAATGCGACGGCGGCGGGCCACCTCCAGACGGACCTGGGAGCGGCGCAAGGCAACCAGGGCCGTCTCCAGGTCCACCCCAGCCGGCCGCTCTTTCAGGATCTGTTCCGCCCGCTTTCGAGCTTCCTCCGCCCGGGCGATATCGATCTCGCTCGCCTCCTCGGCCACATCCGCCAGGACAATCACCTTCTCGGGGGTCACTTCCATGAACCCTCCGTGGATCGCAAACCAGAGCTCCTCACCGCCCCGCCGGGCCAGCAACGGCCCGATGCTCAGGGCAGTCAACAGCGGCGCGTGCCCGGGCAGTATCCCCAGCTCTCCTTCCACTCCGGGTGCCACCACCATATCCACATCCCCGCTGAACAAGGCCCGCTCCTGGGTCACGATTTCCAGACGCAAAGGGCTCATCCCTGAATCTCCTCCTTCGAGCGGCTCCAGCACGCTAGCCACTCGAGGTTTTCGATCTCCTCCGCCAAGCTCCGCATGGCCGCCTTCCGATATGCCGCACCTGTTGGGTTTCCAGAACGCCTCGCTCGTCGTTTTGGTCGGAGCGGCCCCCAGCGCGCCAGCTTATAGACGATCCGGTCTTCCGGGATAGCGAGGCGAAAACGATCAACCATCGCCGTCTGTCCGCTTTCCAGCCTCACCGCAGCTCGCCTCGTCGCAATCGTTCCGCCTTCTCCACCGCCTCGTCGATAGTGCCAACCATGTAAAAGGCCGCCTCGGGCAGATCGTCATGCTTGCCTTCCAGGATCTCCCGGAACCCGCGCACCGTTTCCTTCAGCGGGACGTAGCGGCCAGGCAGTCCAGTGAACTGCTCGGCCACGAACATCGGCTGGCTGAAGAACCGCTCGATCTTCCGAGCCCGCGCCACGATCAGCTTGTCCTCTTCCGACAGCTCATCGATCCCTAGGATAGCGATGATGTCCTGGAGATCTTTATAGCGCTGGAGCACCCGTTGCACTTCCCGGGCCACCGTGTAATGCTCCTCCCCCACGATCCGCGGATCCAGGATCCGGCTGGTAGAAGCCAGGGGATCCACGGCCGGGTAGATCCCCTTTTCGGCGATGCTGCGTTCCAGAGCGATCGTGGCATCCAGATGAGCGAACGTCGCCACCGGGGCAGGGTCGGAATAGTCATCCGCTGGCACGTAGACCGCTTGCATAGAAGTGATCGCGCCGCGCCGGGTGGAGGTGATGCGCTCCTGGAGCTGGCCCATCTCGAAAGCCAGGGTGGGCTGATAGCCTACTGCCGAGGGCATCCGGCCGAGGAGGGCGGAGACCTCCGAGCCGGACATTACGAAGCGGAAGATGTTATCGATGAAGATCAGGACATCCCGTCCCTGGTCCCGGAAGTATTCGGCCATGGTGAGGGCGGTCAACCCGACCCGCAGGCGCACCCCGGGGGGCTCGTTCATCTGACCGAAGACCATCACCGTCTTGTCGATCACCCCAGCCTCGATCATCTCACGATACAGCTGGGTGCCCTCGCGGGTGCGCTCGCCAATCCCGGCGAAGACCGAGATCCCCTTGTGAACCGTGGCGATGTTCCGGATGAGCTCCATGATGATCACGGTCTTGCCCACCCCGGCGCCGCCGAAGACCGCCACCTTGCCGCCCCGCATGACCGGGGCGATCAGATCGATCACCTTCAGCCCGGTCTCAAAGACCTCAATTTGAGTGGACTGCTCCTCGAGGGCAGGCGGGGGCTGGTGAATCGGCCGATATTCTGAAGCGCGAACCGGCCCCTTGTCGTCGATGGGCTCGCCCAGCACGTTGAACACCCGGCCGAGAGTGACCTCGCCGACCGGCACCATAATAGGGGCCCCCGTGTCATACGCGACCATGCCCCGACGGAGCCCGTCGGTGGTGTCCATCGCGATGCAGCGGACCGTGCCGCCGGTCAGGTGTTGCTGCACCTCCAGCACCAGCCGATGGCCATCCCGAGGAACCTCGATCGCGTTATAGATATCTGGCAATTCCTCCGGAGGAAACTCCACATCCACCACGTTCCCAAGGATTTGCACAATGCGTCCCACGGAGCCTTTCGGCATGCTCTCCTACCTCCCAGGAATGATCTGGACCTAGAGAATTCAGCCAATCATAGTGGGTCTGCCGAGAGCGAATCAGAAAATTAAAACGGCTTTTAGGGGCGGACTTCTTCCCTCTCCCTGCAGCGAAGGGCCGCGGCGGAATTCCGTAATTTTTCAGGAATTTGCGTGGCGATGATGCGCCGCGTCCCCTTATCTGGACTCACTAAGCAAGCGGTTAACGGCTGACCCCGGTGCGCAGGCGGGTCTGGATCTGAAGCCGCGCGGCCTGACGCATCGCCTCCGCCCCGCCCGCAATATCTAGCATCTCGCTGGTGATCGACTGCTGCCGGGCCTTGTTGTAGCTCAGGGTCAGCGCATAGATGAGGCCTTCCGCGTTCTCTGTCGCATTCCGCATGGCCACCATGCGGGCGGAGTGCTCGCTGGCCAGGCTCTCCAGAACCGCCTGATAGACCTGGAGCTCCACGAACCGCGGTAGGATCACCTCCAGCAATTGGACCGGATCCGGCTCGTAAATGAACGTTTTGTTCGCCACCGCTCGGGTGTCTATTGGCTCGACGGCCTCAGGAACCGCCGGCTCATGGCCCTGGGTGAGGCGGAGGGGTAGCAACCGACGGACTCGAGGGCGCTGAATCATCGTGTTAATGAAGTCGGTGTAAGCGATGTAGACCTCGTCGGCGCTTCCCTTCAGGAACTCTTCCATGGCCAGCCGGGCGATCGGGCGGATGTCTGTGAAGCGGGGCCAGCGGGGCATAGGAGAGAAATCCGCCACCAGCCTCCCCCGCACCCGCGCCACTGCATCCCGTCCCTTTCGTCCGACGGTGAGAAAGGACACGGGGGCCCGGCTGACCGCGGCGAATCGAAAAGCCAGGCGGATGACGTTGTCGTTATAGGCGCCGCAGAGACCCCGGTCGGCGGTGATAAGGATCAGCAGGACTTGCCGCACGGGCCGCGCCTCCAGCAGGGGATGGAGCAGCGCGCCCGCCTCCGCCTGATGGGCGAGGTGGACCAGGACCTCCCATGCTTTCTGGGAATAGGGGCGAGATGCCAGGGTCATCTCCTGGGCCCGCCGCATCTTGGAGGCGGAGACGGCCTCCATCGCCCGCGTGATCTGGGAGATACTTCGGACCGTTCGAATCCGACGCCGCAACTCCCGCAGGGTGGGCACCGCACTATCCTCCCGACTTAAGGGA